>JANQJE010000120.1 GCA_028281795.1 Cohaesibacteraceae bacterium
TCCCATCGCCGGTTATCATCCAGGCGGTCGGCCTGTTCCTCGATTGCATGCTCACAGCGCGTGTGTGGTTCCGGGTGTGGACGATTGGGGAGAGAACGATCACGTCACCGGCTATTGGTTCGCTTCAAAGACATCTGACTGGAGGCCGTCGCCCGATCTTGCTGCGTTCCTCGCGGCGGGTGCGCCACCAATCTACATTGGCTTCGGCAGCATGCCGTCGATCGATGGGGAAGAAACCACGCGGGCCGTGTTGAAAGCTCTGCACACAACAGGTCAGCGTGCCATCCTCGCGACCGGCTGGGGCGGTTTGTCGGCCGAGGAGATGACGGCGGATGCGCAAATTCATGTCCTGTCCGCCGCGCCGCATGACGGGCTTTTCCCTCAATGTCAGGCCGTGGTCCATCATGGTGGTGCAGGCACGACGCATGCCGGCTTGCGCTGGGGCCGCCCGACTCTTGTCTGCGCGCTGTTCGGCGATCAGCCGTTCTGGGGTCGGCAAGTCGCCAGGCTTGGGGCTGGCCCGGCACCACTGTCCCTCAAGGCGTTGAACGCCAATCAGCTGGCGTCCGCGCTCAAACGTCTTGAAGATCCGCAGATTGCGGCGGCAGCACAACAGGTTGGGAACTGCATAGCGGCAGAGGACGGCGTCGTGCGAGCCGTCGATCTCATCGAAGAGGTGATCCCACCCGGGACTGGCGCCTCACGCTAGGTCGGTTTCTTGCCGAGCAGGTTCTGTTCGACCGCCTGCAGGTGCTCCAGCATTGTCTGCTGTGCAGCTGCATAATCGCGCTTCTCAATCGCGTCGATGATGGCGTCATGCTCAAGAAAAGAATGGTGCGATGCCGGTGGCCCACGGTCGTCGGCTCGTGTGATGCCCCAGACCACGGCACGGCGTACCGCATTCATGGCATCGAACAAGGCGAGTAGCAGCGTGTTGCCGGTGGCCTCGGCGATAGAGCGGTGCAGTTCGTTGTCTGCCGTTTCATACTGCCGCCAGCTTGTCGCCGCCCGCATCCGGCTGGTGCACGAGCGCAAAGCATCCACGTGGCTGCGGGTGGCATTAAGCGCCGCCTCGCGGGCAATCACCGGCTCCAGAAGAAGTCGCGTGCGCATCACCTCCTGTGGGCTGGTGTTGCGGTCGATCTCATCCAACCGGAGAACATCCATCGCGCGCGCGCCGACAAAGGTTCCCTTGCCAACATGGCGCCAGAGATGGCCCTCGTCCTCAAGCGTTGCCAGGGCTTTGCGCAAGCTGCCGCGCGACACGCCGAGCCGTTCGGCCAGATCGCGCTCCGTCGGCAGGCGCGTGTTCTGCGGCAGGTTCTTGCGCGTCAGCCACGCGCGTAGCTGCGTGAGCGTCGCCTCATACGACGACTGTGTCGCGACGCCGATGGCTTCGGCGCCGTCGCCAATCTCGTCCACCAACGTTGCAATTGGTACAGTCTTTGGTTCGCTCATTGGATGCCAATATCTCTCGATGACTGACCCAATTAAGGTGTTGCCCATAGACCTGTCAACTGAAACGTCTAGGCACGCTCATTGGCAGCACGTCTCCTTTGACAGTCAAGTCTGGGTAAAGGTAAATCGGAAATTTCATAAAGTATATCAGCTTGTTATGCGTAGCGTTTCTCGGTCGGAAACTCGATCCGAAGCAGTGAAATCAACGATATCTCTGACGCGAATTTTGCTGATTGACAATCATCCAATTCAGTGATTGCAATGGTACCAATCATAAATTGGTTCACAAAATTGGACCGATCCGCTGACAATCAGCATCGTATCTGGGAGGATCAAACATGACAGTAACCCGCCGCACTGTGACATCCGCGCTTGCCGGAACCGTTCTGCTGGCTGCCGCATCGGCGACCGTCACCACGCCAGCCTTGGCCGACGACCCGCTACGCGTTGCGATGGGCGACATCGCCAGCGTGGAAAGCCTCGGCCTTCTGATCGCGATGGAGCGTGCCAGGGAGCAGGGTGTCGACATGGAGCTGACGTTTTTCAACTCCGAGGATATCGCCGTGCAGGCCGTGGTAGGCGGTCAGGCCGATATCGGCGTAGGCGCGCCCTACGCTTTCATTCAGAACTCCGGTGCACCCATCCGCATGTTCTACCGGATGAGCACGCTGCTCTTTTTCCCGGTCGTCAACTCTGATGTCTACTCCGAGTGGAGCGATCTCGATGGAGAAGAGATCACCGTTCATTCGCGCGGCTCGGGCACCGAAGCTCTGATGCGCCTGATGGAAAAGGTTCATGGCATCGAGTACTCGAACATCAGCTATGTGCCGGGTTCGGAGGTCCGCGCCGGTGCCATGCTTCAGGGCACCGTGAATGCCAGCATTGTCGATGCCGCAGCGTTCAATCTGCTGCAGGAAGAAGGGGGCGGGCGTTTCATGCGTTTGCCGATCGATGGCGTGAATGCCACCGACGAAGCTCTGTTCGCCAACACGCAAACACTGGAGAACCGCGCCGCCGATATGGCCGTCTTTGTCGAGGCCATGGAGCAGACATGGGCCGATATCAATGAAGACCCGACCATCGTCGCCACTCTGCGCGACCAGTACGGTCTTCTGGCCGATCTGCCCGACAATGCAGCCGCCGGCATCACCGACTACTACACCGACGTTGTGTCGAACGGCATCTTCCCGCTGGGCGGCGGCAGCGCGGACGATGTGCGTGATGATATGGCCTTCCTGGCAGCCGCCGGTCAGGTTGACGAGCCCGGCGACGATTTCGATCCGGGGACGTACTGGGACTTCAGCGTTCACGGTAACTAGCCTTTGCCCGGGTGGTGTGGGGCCGCCCCTTGCGGGCGAAGCACCGGCGCGGCGGGCCTGATCATGGCCCGCCGTTCTGGTGGATCCGAATTTCTTTTCCGCTTTGATTTCAGACCTGCACGGTAGCCATGTCCATCACTTCACCAGCCGTCAGTGCACCGATCTGGGGCGTTTCAGGTGTTCTGACCCGATTCACCCAGATGCCGCTGACCTGGAAGATTCTGTCGGTTGTCCTGTTCGCGCTGGCTTGGGAGATAACGGCGCGCACCGGCTTCAACTTCTCCTTTCCGACCTTCACCCAGACCACCGGCGCATTCTGGGAAATGCTGACCGACGGGTCGCTGGCCGGTGCTTATCTGCGCACGCTTCAGCCCCTCTCCATCGGCCTTGCCCTGTCGCTGATCATCGGCATCTCCGCAGGCGTGGCCATGGGTCTGCGTCACGAGTTCGAATGGTTCTCCCTGCCGGTCTTCATCGTCATGCAGGCAGCGCCAATGGCAGCCCTGATCCCGCTGGTAACATTCGTCTACGGGATCGGCATGACGTCCAAGGTCATTGCCGTGGTGATGCTGGCTCTGCCGGTCATTGCCATGAACAGCTACAAGGCGGTGCGCAACGTCTCGCCGTCGCTGGTGGCGATGTGCCAGAGCTTCACCGGTACCCGCTGGCAATGCATCACGCAGATCATTCTGCCGGCGTCCAGCCCGATGATGTTCGCTGGGCTGCGCCTGGGCGTCGCGGAGGGCTTTTCCGGTATCGTTCTGGCTGAGCTTCTCATCACGCCGACGGGCATTGGCGATCTGATCACCTACCACCGGTCCATCGCCAATTTCGGCCACATGTACGCATCCATCGTTTCAATCGTGCTGTTTGCGATCATCTCGGTGGGCATCCTGCAATGGGCGGAGACGAAGATCTTCCGGCCCGAAAAGCGAGGCGTCTGATATGACGATGGCAGCAATACAAACCGACGTTACGGTACATGAGATGCCGCAGACACCGCATCCGATCATTGAGGTTGACGGGATTTCCAAGCTCTATGGCGATGTCCAGGCGCTCAAGGACATCAATCTTCAGTTCGAAACCGGTCATCTGACCAGTCTTCTGGGGCCCTCAGGCTGTGGCAAGACGACCCTTTTGAAGATCATTGCCGGCTTGCTTCAGCCGACCGAAGGCGAGGTGCGGGTCAAAGGTCAGGCGATCGACGGGCCGGGGCGCGAACGGGCTTTTGTCTTTCAGGATTTTGCGCTCATGCCTTGGGCCAGCGTTCTGGACAACGCCGCCTTCGGTCTGAAGATGCAAGGGCTCGGCAAGGCCGAGCGCCGCGAACGCGCGCGCCACTATGTTGCCGAGGTCGGTCTGTCGGGCTTTGAAGACAGCTTCCCGCACCAGCTTTCCGGTGGCATGCGCCAGCGTGTCGGTCTTGCTCGCGCCTTGGCGGTCGATGCCGATGTGCTGTTGATGGATGAGCCGTTCTCCGCTGTCGACGAACAGACGCGGCGCAAATTCCAGGAAGATCTAATGCATCTGCGCGAGGTCGAAAAGAAGACCTTCCTGTTCGTCACCCACTCCATCGAAGAGGCGGTCTATGTCTCCGACCGTATCGTGCTGCTGTCGCCGCGCCCTGGCCGCCTGTCCGACATCATCGAGCCCGACATCCCCAGGAACGTCGATCCTGACAGGCTGCGCCGGGACAGCGGCTACCTGGATACGGTGGAGATGATCTGGTCCAGCATTCGCAAGTATGTGGAGTAAGGCATGACGCTGTTCGGACGACAGATCCCCATGATGTCATCGCTGATCATCTGGGCGCTCATCTGGGAAATCCTCGGCCAGTTCGATCTGGTGCTCCTGTTTCCGCCGTTCTCGGAGGTCGTGATGGCACTGGGCGACGTGTTGACGTCCAGCAGCTTCGCCGAAGCCATCCGCGTCACGCTGCTGGCCTATGTGAGTGGCCTGGGTCTGGCGATTGTTGTCGGCATCCCGCTCGGTTTTCTGATGGGGCTGGTGCCGGTGGCCGACAAGATGCTGAACATGTGGGTGAACACGTTCCTTGCCGCGCCGCTGTCGGCTCTGGTGCCGATCTTCATGATCCTGTTCGGCCTCGGAACACCCACCGTGATCGTCACGGTGTTCATGTTTGCCGTCTGGATCATCGTGCTCGACACGCGCGCCGGTGTGCAGCATATCACCCCGTCGCTTCTGGAGATGAGCCGGTCTTTCGGCGCCGGGCGCGGTGAGCGCTTCAGGATGATCTTCCTGGCCGCGCTTCCGGAGATATTGGCCGGTATCCGACTCGGCATGGTGCGCGGCGTCAAAGGCGTTGTGATCGGCCAGCTTCTTGTCTCGATCATCGGCGTCGGGGCGCTCTTCACGCTCTATCAGCAGAACTTTCTGATGGCCCACTTCTGGGCACTCATCCTGTTGCTCTTCGCCCTTGCCCTGACCCTGTCAGGGCTCGTCGGCAAACTTGAAAAACGTATCGATTATTACGCTGGAAATAGGAGTTCCTAATGCTCACCAAAACGATGCCCTATGCGATCACACCCCCCGCGCAAGCATCGCTTCCCATCGCGGACAGTGATCTTCTGTTTCCCTTGAACCGCGTGTTCTGCATTGGCCGCAACTACGCGGCCCATGCCGTGGAGATGGGCCACGATCCCGACAAGGAGCCGCCCTTCTTCTTCCTCAAGAGTCCGTCCAACCTGACGACTGACGGCGCCTTTCCCTATCCCTCGCGCTCCAGCGATGTGCACCACGAACTGGAGATGGTCGTCGCACTGTCGAAAGGCGGGACGGACATCGCCGTCGAGGACGCGCTCGACTGCGTATTCGGGTATGGCGTGGGTCTCGACATGACCCGCCGCGATCTGCAGGGGGAAGCCAAGAAGATGGGTCGCCCCTGGGAGGTCGGCAAAGCCTTCGAAAAGTCCGGCCCCTGCGGCCCGCTGGTGCCGGTCGAGGCCAGCGGTCATCCGACGGACGGCGAGATCTGGCTTGACGTCAACGGCGAGCGGCGTCAGACCGGCGACCTCAACCAGATGATCTGGAAGGTGCCGGAGATGATCGCCATCCTGTCGCAATACTTCGAACTTCAGCCCGGTGATGTGATCATGACCGGCACGCCGTCCGGTGTCGGTCCGGTGAAGAGGGGCGATGTGATGCATGCGATGATCACCGGCGTGGGTGAGTTGACGGTCGCGGTCACCTGAGCGCGACCGCGCATCGGCGCGGGCGAGGGGCCTTTTTCATGGCGGATATGACACTTGCAGGAGGCGCGATCCTCCTCGCCATCATGCTCGTCACCGGCGCGGTTGCCGGTGTCATCTCCGGACTGCTCGGCGTCGGCGGCGGCATCGTCATCGTGCCGGTGCTCTTTGTCGTGCTCGGCGTCATTGGCGTCGATCCGGCCGTGATCATGCACGTCGCCGTTGCGACATCGCTGGCCACCATCCTCTTCACCGGCACCATGTCCGCGCGCAGTCACTGGAAAAGAGGCAGTGTCGATAGCGATCTGCTGCGCTCCTGGGGTCCGGCGATCGCGGTCGGCGTGCTGGCCGGCGCAGCGCTCGGATCGTGGGTCGACGGGCAGGTTCTGACGCTGGTGTTCGCCGTGGTGGCGGCGCTTGTGGCGCTCAACATGGTCCTCAAGCCATCGGACAAAACCGAAGACGATGAGACCGCCGTGCGACTGCCAGGCACACCGGTCAAAGAAAGTCTTGGCGGTGTGATCGGCCTCGTTTCGGTGCTGATGGGTATTGGCGGCGGCACGCTCTCGGTACCGATCCTGTCCTATTTCAGCTATCCGATCCGCAGGGCTGTTGGTACGGCAGCTGCCATCGGCCTCATCATCGCCGTGCCGGGAACACTGGGCTATATCTGGTCCGGCCTTAGCATTGAGAACCGGCCCGCCTTCTCTCTGGGTTATGTCAACATCATTGGCGTGCTGGCCATCATCCCTGCCTCCATGGCGACAGCGCCCCTGGGCGCGAAACTGGCCCACACGATTTCCCCGAAAGCCCTGCGGTACAGCTTTGCGCTGTTTCTGGCGCTGACCAGCGTCAACATGCTGCGCAGCGTGACCGTGTAGATGGGCGACCGGCATGCGCCGGTTCATCTCTCACGATCTCGAACCGTTTCCTGCGTCCCGGGCGGTCTCAACTGCGAGACAGTATGCTGATCGAAATCGTCCGAATCCCCGCCGTGTTCACTCGTACGCGTTGCGGGCGCGATCCGGATCGTACCAGCGCATCGGCTCGGATGGGCTGGTTGCGCTTACCCAGTTGCGGATGACGCGGTTGCGCTTCATGCCCAAGGCTTGCTGGCGGGCAATTGCGGCCGTGTCCCACCCATCAAGGATCGAGGTGGTGAGGTGTTCAAGCACATCGGAATGGTCGGAGTCGCGAGCCACATCGTGAAGTTCATCCGGGTCATCGGCCATATCGAAGAGCATGGGATGATGGCCATCGAACCACATCAGCTTGTAGCGGTCCGTTCGCAGCATGCGATGCCGAAGAGGCGGAAGGGCGATGTTCATCAGCCCGCCATAATAGCTGCTGACGGTCTGGTCCAACCAATCCTCGGTCTGCCGCAAATCGTGGCCCGTATGTCCTGGCAGGTCGCCAGCCTGCGCTGTTGCCAGAAGCGTGGCCGAGACATCCATCAGGTTGACGATGCGCTTGTTGACCCCGCCACTTTCAAAACCCCGCCCGCGCACGATAAGCGGCACTTTGACACTCTCGTCAAAAAACGTGCTCTTCCACCAAAGTCCCCGTTCTCCGAGGCTCTCGCCATGGTCTGAGGTGTAGATGCAAAGGGTGTTCTCGTCTCCAGCCAGGGCATCGAAGAGTGAGCCCGCCAGCCGGTCAGCCATCGTCACCAGCCCATAATAGGCCGCCCGGCTTTTTGCGATGGCCTGGTCGGATACATCATCGGTCTGTCCGGCCTTTCGCCAGGCATCGATGGCCGGGTGATCCGTTGCAGGACGCTTAAGCCGGGGCGGTGGGACCATTCCGATATAGCGGTCATAGTCCGACCGGCGGGCAATGTAAGGCGGGTGCGGGCAAAACAGGCTGACCAGAAGAAAGAAGGGACGTCCCGTCCGGGCTTTTTGCGCGCGCGCCTCCGCCAGACAGCGGTGCGCATGATCGATGACCGCTTGATCATAGGCCTGATACGACGTTTCACCTGCACCTGAATGCTCAAGGTCCGGGCCGCGGTTGCCACGTCCTTTGGTCAGCGGGCCGATGTCGGGAGCGGGCGCGCTAGGATAGCTGGCGCCGATGTCGCCGATGGGTCGGTTGGTGAAGCCATGATGCTGGTCAGGTCCGTAAAAATGCATCCGTCCGACAAGATGGCATTCATACCCGGCGGCACCCATGGCATGGGCGATGGTCGGGACATCGGATGGCAGGTAATCATCGTTCGTCAGAACGCCGGACTGGTGTGGTTCAAGCCCGGTCAGAAAGGCCATGCGGGAAGGGACACAAAGCGGCGACGGACAATAGCAGTTCTCGAACCGCGTTCCCTGTTTGGCCAGCCTGTCCAGAGCGGGTGTATGAACCGCAGGATCGCCAGCGCACCCCATGATCCGGGCTGCATGCTGGTCCGTCATCAGCATCACGATGTCCGCTCTTTCGTCGCTCGATTTCCGGTCCAAAGAGGGTTCCTTTCGAAATTGGTCTAGACAATTTTGAAAATAAGACATATTGGATGGACCAATAATCAGCAAGAGATCGCAAAGATTTCACATCGGGAGGACCCAATGCAGACCCTATCCATCATCACTGTCGTTGGCCGTCATTTCAGGGGCCTGGCCTTCGCAGCCCTCGCCATGAGTGCGCTTGCCCTGCCGCAGACAGGCGCGGTTCAAACGGCCGGAGCGCAGGAGTTCCCCAGCGAGCCCATCCGCGTCATCGTTCCTTTCCGGCCCGGTGGCCGTACGGACGTAGTCGCCCGCCTCATGGGCGAAACCATCGAAGAGAACGGCTGGCTTTCGCAGCCCATGGTCGTCATGAACACCGACGGAGGCGCAGGTGCCAATGCGGTGAACCAGATGCGCCGGGGAGAGGCCGATGGCCACACCATCATGCATTGGCATCATCAGTCGCTGATCGCGATGGCGATGAATCTGGGCGACTTCGATCTCAGCGACTTCCGCTCCATCGGGTACACCGGCGGCGGCAGCCCTGTCTGGGCGGTCAACGCCGACTCGGACTTCCAGACCATTGAGCAACTGATCGATCATCTCAAAGCCAATCCGCGCAGTCTTGTTGAAGCTGTGGGTATCGGCACGATTCCGCATTTCGTCGGCGGCATGTTCGCCAACGCCGCTGGCTTTGAAACACGCTATGTGACGGCCAACAGCGGTGCGGATCGTCTGCGCCTGCTGCTCGGCGGCAATGCCGATATCGCGTTGTTCGCAGCGTCTGAATATCTCGCCCAAGGCGAAGGCCTGAGGGCGCTGGTCTATTTTGGCCGCGAACGCCTGCCTGAAATGCCGGATGTGCCCACCGCAACCGAGCTTGGCTATGACGTGCAGTGGGCCAATCCCAACTGGTGGTTGGCCCCCGCCGACACGCCGGACGATGTCGTGACAGCCTTGGCCGCCGCCCTGGAGCAGGCGATCAACGATCCGGATGTCGTCGATTACTTCGTCAACCACACGCTTGAGCCTTACTGGACGGATGGCGATGAGGCGATGGCGGTTGCCGAGCGCACGCTGGACGCTCTTGAAGAGGTTGCTGCGACCATCCAGTAGGCCACCTGGCCTGCGGAAAAACGACAGCACAGCGGCGTCCGCTCCTCGCCTGGGTATGAGTGGACGCCGCTACCCATAAAAAAAAGACCGAAACTGCGAAAGGCGACCATGCCCGCATTGCCAAACGCCAAGCTGAGAGCTCTGGGCGACCTCGCGCTGGCTGCTGCCGTGGTCGGCGGATCGGCCACCCTCTTCGTGGGCGCAGCCAGTCTCCCGCCACCGCGCTTCGAACCTCTGGGTTCTGCCTTCATGCCGCGCGTTCTGGGCGCTGTCCTGATCGTGCTGGCCATCATTGTCGCGCTGCGCGCCGCGCTGATCCTGATCAGGCCCGCAGATGTGTCGGATACGGCGCCCTCGGGAGCGTCTCTGCGCTTGCCCTATCGCGGTGCGATCACTCTGGTTCTGCTGGTGGCTTATGTGGCTGCGATGGATTTCGCCCGTGTCCCATTTCTCTTGGCAACGCCGCTCTTCGTGATGCTCGCAGGTATGACCATTCATGAGGTCAGCCCGCGCAGTGCGCTGGTGCATGCAGCACTCGGATTGGTGCTGGCCCTCGCGCTTCACTATGTCTTTTCCACCTTTCTGTTCATCCGGATTGGCTAGGCTGTGCTCGACGCTTTTCAACAGCTCTTCGAGTTTCAGAACCTGCTTCTGCTGGTCATTGGTACAGCGCTGGGGATCGTCGTTGGCGCCATTCCCGGACTGACGGCTTCGATGCTGATTGCGCTGACGCTTCCGCTCACCTTCCATATGGATCCGGTCGGTGCGGTAACCCTGCTGATCGGTCAGTATGTCGGAGGCATTTCAGGGGGCCTTATCACGGCGCTCCTGTTGCGTATGCCGGGCACACCGGCATCGATCCTCACCACGTGCGATGGCTATCCGTCGGCGCAGAAGAACCAGGCCGAACGCGCCCTGGCACTGGCGATAACGGCCTCTGTCGTTGGCGGCGTCCTTTCCTGGTTCTTTCTCGCTGGGATGTCGCCGGCCCTTGCACGGTTCGCGCTCCAGTTCGGGCCATGGGAATACTTTACTCTGGTGCTGATGGCGCTGGTGATGCTGGCTGTTCTGGCGCAGGGCTCCCTGGCCAAAGGCTTGCTGGCGGCAGCACTCGGCATGGCCTTTGCTCTTCCGGGGATCGACAGTTCCATCGGTCAGGCGCGCCTGACATTCGGCAGCGATACGCTGCTGGCCGGGTTCGGTCTGCTGCCTGTGCTGATAGGTGCGTTCGCCATCAGTCAGATTCTCCGCGACGCATCCGCACCACCTCTCGACAAAAGGGTCCGCACACCTGGAAGAGGGCTTCCTATCCATCTTTCGGACGTGCGCAAGTACGGACCGAACATGATCCGCTCGTCCGTTATCGGCACTTGGATCGGTCTGCTACCGGGGATCGGGGCGAACATTGCCGCTCTCGTGTCCTATTCGACCACCAAACAGCTTTCGCGCGAGCCGGAAAAGTTCGGCACCGGCCATGAACCGGGCGTCGTGGCCGGAGAGGCCGCCAACAACGCATCGATCGGTGGCGCATTGATCCCGCTGATCACCATGGGCATTCCCGGCAGTGTTACCGAGGCCATTCTGATCGGGGCCTTGACGATCCACAATCTTCAGCCCGGCCCGCTTCTGTTCCAGAACGCGCCTGATATCGCCTACGGCATCATCGCCGCGTACCTCGTTGCCAATCTCATCATGCTCGTGATGATGTGGTCTGCCGTGCGCACCATAGCGCAGGTCGTGAACATTCCGCGCGCCGCTCTTCTCAGCGTCATTCTGGTCTTCTGCGTCGTGGGCTCGTACGCGGTGAACTCCAACTTCGACGATGTCTGGGTGATGATCGGCTTCGGCGTGATCGGTCTTGCGCTGGAGGCTGCCCGTGTTCCGCTTGGACCGTTTGTTATCGGGTTCGTGCTCAGTCCCATCGCCGAGGAACAACTGCGCGCCTCCTTGATGATGACGGACGGAGATTGGAGCGCGATCTTGCAGCGCCCGTACGCGATACTGTTCCTGGCCATCGCGATTCTCACGATCTTCTGGCCTGCC
>JANQJE010000162.1 GCA_028281795.1 Cohaesibacteraceae bacterium
GCCCATGGCTATATCGGGCTGGCCAGTGACGACGAGCTGGTCGCTCTGGCCAAAGCCATAGCCAACCGGAACGACATCGCCAGCGGACTGGCCGATCGACTTGCTCATGCCAGCCCACGGGCAGCAGAAACGCTGGTCCGCGCGAACCGATTGAGTGAAGAAGGTCTGGCCCGCCTTATCGAAGCCGGCGACGACGCCATGTGTGCGTTGATTGCCGGCCATCATGCATTGGCGGCCAAACACATCACCATGCTGAGCGCCAGTGGCAGCGGTCCAGTCCTGAAGGCTCTGCTCGCGAACCGCCGCACCGAGTTCTCCAACAGCTCAAAGCAGCTGGTCGAGGCTATGGTTCCGCAGGCCGGTGCCGACGAGACAACGCAACCACGCTCGGACAACCCCCTGCCAGCAACGACAGCCCACCCTGCCGGTTCATCGGATCCGCGGCGCATCGCACAGGACTTTGCCTCGCTGGACGCCGCCGGCCGTCGTGCTGTCATGCGCCGTCTTGCCGAAGACGCGCCGCGTGACATAAGTCTGGCGCAGGCCCGCCGCACGCTCGATCCGACGCGCCATCATGCGGATCTTGCTTTCCTGACGGTTATCGAACAACGCGATCCGGCAAAACTGCGCGATGCGTTTGCGGAGACACTGAAGCTCGACCCGGCTCTCGTGGGACGGCTTCTGGACGAGGCCGATGGCGATGCGATGATTGTGCTTGGCAAGTGCGCCGGACTATCTTCCACTGCTTTTGCCCGCATGCTGATCCTTGGCCGGACCGGCTTAACAGGATCGCCAAGCGACACGTTCGATCTGGTGGATCGATTCAACGCGATGCCCGAGGCCGCGGCGGAGCAAATCGTCAGCGCGATGCGCGGCAACGCTCCACCCGCCCGCGAGCCAGGCGGCCCCACCGCGCGCCGTCCACTTGACACGTCATCCGCCCCGCAGCCGAAGACCATCACGTCCTATTCCGACTTTCGCCGGGTCATCTAACCGTTCATGACCGGTACGAAGCACCGCATCTTGCGGTCTTCGATATCGACCACCCAGACATCGGGATCGAAACGCGCCTCGCGAGCGATGACCTGCTCTGCCGCCTCGCGCGATCCATGCGGCTCCAGCGGAATGGAGGCAAAGACCCTGTTTCCCGTAAGCGCGGCATCCGCTGGCAAAGGCCCGGCATCGATCATGGGCGGAGCAGGGCCATAAAGCGCAACGGTTCCATCGAGGCCGTCGACAAACACGAAAATCGCACCGGCGGTCGCATCGCCGCGGCGGGCGACCGTGGCATAAGCTCCCTGACCTTCGACACGGCGCAACAGCGCCGAAACCACGAACTCACTCGTCAGGCGCATCGGATAAAGGCTCGACGCTGCGTTCGGCATTGGATCGTTTCGCATTCTGGCGTGCGTACCAGACACCAACGGGCAGCATCGCGATGTAGAGGAACGCCATGGCAATTAGGAACTGCCAAGTGAACGCGACCAGCAGCGCGATGAACGCGGCCGTGGCCACCATGAGCGGCAACACACTGTCGCTGGGCAAGCGTGCGCCGATCTTCTTGCCGGAAAAAGTTGGCAAGGACGAAACCATCAACAGGCCGATCACGACGATGTAGGCTGCGACAAGGAGCGGAAGCTCGGTGAGCCAGCGTCCGCCGAGAAGCGCGAAATACATCGGCAAAAGTGCAAGAAGAGCACCGGCCGGGGCTGGCACTCCAACAAAGAACAACGGGTCGGGAGCAGGCCCTTCAGCGTCCAGCGCCGCGTTGAAGCGGGCAAGGCGCAGTCCGGCGCAAATGGCATAGAGCAGCGCTGCGATCCATCCCAGATTATCAAGCTCGGCCAGCGATGACTGATAGAGGATGAGCGCCGGCGCGACGCCGAAATTGACGAAGTCCGTCAGAGAGTCGAGTTCGGCCCCAAAGCGGCTTGTTCCTTTCAGCATACGTGCCAAACGGCCATCGAGCGCATCGAGGAAAGCGGCCAGAAGGATTGCCATCATGGCAAGCTCCAGGCGCCCCTCCAGCGCCAGACGAACCGCCGTCAGGCCGGAACACAGCGCAAGCAGCGTTACCATGTTGGGCAGCACCATACGCAGTGGAACACGGTTAATCCGGCGCCACCGTCTGCCGCGACGCGATCCGGGCTTCCCGCCCGGCTCGAAAGGTTGAAACAGGCTGCTCATAAAGCTCCGAAAAACCTCAAATCACTCGCCCCTGCAACCATTTGAACACCAACCGCATGCGCTTCTGCTCTGGCGCAAGCGCCAACCGCATGCCCTTCTGCTCTGGCGCAAGCGCCAACCGCGTGCATCACCCGGTCCTATGGAACCGTTCGCCACCAGGGGCCGCATCAAAACGGGCAATCACCGTTTCACCGGCCAATGTGCGCTGGTCCATCGCGACCTCAACAAAGGCGCCTTCCGGTAGATAAACGTCCACTCGGCTGCCGAAACGGATCATACCAATGCGCTCGCCGGCCACCACATCATCGCCAGCCACCTTCCAGGACAGAATACGCCGGGCGACAAGACCTGCGATTTGGACGGCCGCCAGCGGGCCATGCGGTGTGTCGAACACGAAACCGTTGCGTTCATTCTGTTCGCTCGCTTTGTCGAGATCGGCGTTGAAGAACGCCCCGTCCTTATAGGCAACCTTGCGGACCGGAGCGGAGACGGGGGCACGGTTCACATGGACATCGAACACGTTCATGAAGATGCCGACCATCCGCATCGGCTGATCACCGAGTTCGAGTTCCGGCGGAGGTGCCCGATGGCCGATGAAGCACACACGCCCATCTGCGGGGCTGATCACAAGACTGGCGTCCACCGGCGTGACACGGGCGGGGTCGCGGAAGAACATGACGCACCAGATTGTCAGGCCGGCTCCGATCCAGAACAGATGGCCTGACAGAAAGGACAGTGCCAGAGAGATCGCCGCAAACAGCGCGATGAACGGATAGCCGGCCTTGTTGATCGGCGGGAAGGCCGTGGTGATGCTTTGGATGATGCTCATGAATGCGCGCGGCAGCCTTTCAGACGCAAAACGATCGCTGCTGGTATCGGGTTCTCATTGCCTTGTCGAGCATCCCCGGAGTTCGGATACAGGATCAGGAAAGACTCAACTCACCTGCTTTCGGCCCACGTTCCACGATGCCTTCAACATCCTCGGCCCGCGTCTGTGCAAGTTTCTGTTCGGCTTCGGTTGCTTCCAACTGACGTTGCCACATGGTGCTGTAGAGACCGCCAAGCTCAAGAAGCTGCGTATGCGTACCGCGCTCCACGATCTCTCCGGCCTTGAGCACAATGATCTCGTCGGCGTCGATAACGGTCGACAGACGATGCGCGATCACCAGCGTGGTGCGGTTCCTGGACACGAAGTCCAACGCAGCCTGAATCTCTTTCTCCGTCTGAGTATCGAGCGCTGAGGTTGCCTCGTCCAAGATCAGGATCGGCGGCGCTTTCAAGAGTGTGCGTGCGATGGCGACGCGCTGTTTCTCACCGCCGGAAAGCTTCAACCCCCGTTCACCGACCTGGGTTTCAAACCCGTCGGGCAGCTGCTCGATGAAATCGGCGATCTGCGCCATGCGCGCGGCTTCGCGCACCTCCTCTTCACTGGCCGATGGACGGCCATAACGGATGTTGTAGGCGATGGTATCGTTGAAGAGCACCGTGTCTTGCGGGACCATGCCGATCTGTTGCCGCAGGCTGGCTTGTGTCACCTGTTTCAGGTCCTGCCCGTCGATTGCGACGGTGCCCTGTGTCACATCATAGAACCGGTAGAGAAGCCGGGAGATGGTCGACTTTCCGGCACCGGACGGCCCTACGAGCGCGACGCGCTTGCCGGCGGGAACGTCGAACGAAATGCCTTTCAGAATCGGCCTGTTCGGATCGTACGAGAAGTGCACATCCTCAAAGCGCAGTGCCCCACCACTCACCGAAAGAGGGACCGCATCGGCACTGTCAGTAATCTCCGGATTCTGCCGCAGGATGTCGAACATCGTTTCCAAATCGACAAGGCCCTGTTTGATCTCCCGATAGACAAAACCGAGAAAGTTCATCGGCTGCCAAAGCTGGAGCAGCAAGGCGTTGATCATGACAAAGTCGCCAAGCGTTTGCGTACCCGCCTCCACTGCGCGAGCCGACAACACCATGCAGGCCACAAGGCCGACGGTGAAAATGAAGGTCTGCCCGAAGTTCAGCCAGGCAAGCGAGGTGAAGGTTTGCGTGGCCGCTTTTTCATACTTCGCCATGGCTTTGTCGAAGCGGCTAGCCTCCATCTGCTCATTGTTGAAGTACTTCACCGTCTCGTAATTGAGCATGGCATCGACGGACTTGGTGTTCGCGTCGGTGTCGCTTTCATTCATCGCCCGGCGAATGGCGATACGCCAGTCACTGGCAACCTTGGTGAACCAGATGAATGTCACCACGATAGCGATGACGATGGCCGAATAACTCCAGTCGAACTGATACCAGACCACGGCAATCATCAGAGCGAATTCAAGCAGCGTCGGCACCGCCGTCAGAATGAGGAAGCGGATGATGATTTCGATGCCCTTGGTGCCGCGTTCGATGATGCGCGACAGGCCACCGGTGCGGCGCTGCAGATGGAAGCGGAGCGAAAGACGGTGAATATGGCCAAAGGTTTCATTGGCAAGCTGGCGCACCGCATGCTGACCGACCTTGGCGAACAGCGCGTTGCGCAGTTCGTTGAAGCCCACCATCAGAAGCCGGCCGACGCCATACGCCACCACCAGCATAACCGGCACCACCAGATAGGCGGGAATCGAAGGCCCGGCATTGAGATCACCGGTCAGCGAGTCCGTCAGCCATTTGTAGGTGTAAGGGACGAGCACCGTGATCAGCTTGGCAAGCACCAGAATGACCAGAGCGATATAAATCCGCCGCCTCAGATCGGGTCTGTCGTGCGGCCAGATGTAAGGAAACAGCACCTTCAGCGTGTCGCCCATAGCGCGGTCATCGGCGGACAGCGCCGGCTTGTCCGATTGGGTTACCTTGCGGTTGTCGGCGGCAATCGCCATAGGGCTTAAGCCTTTTCTAGCAGTCTGGACGGGGTGGGCCGGTCAGTCTGTTGCGGGTTGCATAACGCCGAAAAAGCGGCAAGCGCCCCGTCCACCGCATCGCGATTCACCGTGTAGTAGCTTTCCACCCCACAGGCCGTGCGTGTGACCAGACCGGCTTCGACCAACACGCGCAGGTGCTGCGATACGGTCGACTGGGCCAGTGACATATCGCGCCGCGAAAGGTCGCGTACCAGATGTCCGCAGCAGCACGGTTCTGCTGAAAGCGCCCTCACCAGCGCCAGCCGCGCAGGATGAGCGAGCGCTTTGGCCACCCGTGCCAGCGTCTCATCATCATGGGTCGGTGCGAAAGGAGCATTCATCGTCATATGACGATGAAATAAGCCTCAAAGCGGCTGGCGACAACCCCGGATGATGTCGCTGGCGCTAGAGCGCTCTAATTCTGCAGAACCTCGGGACCAGGAACCTGATCAGGCTCAAGCGCGTCCAGGCCGGGAACCTCACCCCATTCTTCGCGTGGTGTCGGCAAGTCGAAGACCTGACCGGGGAAGATAAGATCCGGGTCGCGAATTTGATCGATGTTGGCGTCGTAGATCGATGTGTAGCGAATGCCAAGGCCATAGACCCGGCGCGAAAGCACCCACAGATTGTCGCCCCGCCGGATGATGACCCGGCCGGTGTCGAGCACTGAAACACGCTCACCGGTTTCTGCTTGTGCGCCTGTTGCTGTTTCGGTAGCCGCCACGTCAGTCGAAGGCTCGGGTTGTGTGACCGCTTCGGATGTCTCCACGGCCTCGCTTTGCGGACTGGCTGAGTCGGCGCCTGCTACGTCCACTGCAGCGGTTTCGGCCGCCTGGGTCGTGTCTGCCACTTGAGTTTCTGTGGCCTGCGCCACTTCAGGCGCTTCCACAGCAGGCATCTCGAACGGTACTTCGGCACGGGCAACGACTTCAGATGTGCCCGGCGCAAGGGCGTCGGCACGCACCGTTACCGTCCCTGTCGCATCGAACAGCGCGCCTTCGAACAGGTAGCGTCCCTGCTCGCCGGTGGCGACTTCGCCCAGCAATGCATTGTCCTGATAGAGCCGGATGACCGTATCTGGCAGGGCGGCGCCTGCAATCCAGACGTTCTGGCCTTCCAGTTCGATGGCGTCCAGCGAGACGAAGGATTCTGCCACCTCAGGTTCTTCAACTTCTACCGGCGCTGCGGGCTCGGCCTGCGAAGCGACTTCAACTTCGGGAAGCTCAGGCGCTTCCGGCTCGGCGGCAGGCTGTTCAACGGGCTCCTGCGTTGCAGGTTCTGCACGCGCCGCAACCTCAACCTCCGGAACTTCGGCCTCTGCCGCCACCTCTTCCGCCGGTGCTTGACGCTCGATGATTTCGACCGGTTCACCCGGGCGCAGCACGCTCACCAGAAAGCCGTCATCGGAACCATCCTCCGGCAGAACGACGGCCACCTGATCCCCCTCGGACAACGCGGCGCGGTTGCCCTCATTGTCGATTACGACAACTTCCAGCGTGCCTTCCCCGGTGGGCAAGGCATCGTCCGGCATAAGCACAAAGTCTCCACCAGCCGTAACATCGGCCTCCGCAACCACCTGATCATTGTAGAGAAGACCGACGCGGTCGCCTTCAGCGGCGTTTCCGGCGATAAGGACTTCACCGCTGGGCTCAACACGCACCACATCGAGCACGGGAGCTTCAACCGGTTCTTCGGGTACAGCGGCAGGTGCAGCCTCAGCCAGCACCTCTTCGGCGGCCTCCTCAACCGCTGCCGTTTCCTCAGCAACGTCTTCAACCGCTTCGGCGGGCTCTTCCGCCGTCAGTTCGGTAGCCTCGTCCGCCGTCGTGCCGGGCGTCGAAAGGATCACCTCGTCAGCATCATCGCTCAAATAGGTCGAGCCTACATAGACGGCTCCACCACCCGCACCGAGGAGAGCCAGCAAAATGGCAAGACGGATGATCATGTCGAGTCCTTCACTAAGGCTGATTCTTTCGCTGTATAACCGTTTTTGGTGGGCCCAAGGAAGGGAAAAGCCCAAGATAGCGGCCCGGTTGACGGCGGTTCTGAGCGATGCCACTCAGGACTCATGAGCAAATTGACTTCCGTCTGTGTCTATTGCGGATCGCGCCCCGGCGAAAATCCAGCTTACCAAACAGCAGCCCAGACTTTAGGCGAGTCGCTTGCCCGGTCGGGCATCCGGCTGGTCTATGGTGGCGGATCGGTGGGCCTGATGGGCACCGTAGCACGCGCCTGCCTTGATCATGGCGGTAAGGTCACCGGGGTTATTCCACGCTTCCTGGAGGAGCGTGAAGTCATGCTGCGCAGCGTAGAAGACCTTGTGATCACCGATGATATGCACGAGCGCAAGCGGCGCATGTTCGAGGAGTCGGACGCTTTCGTGGCGCTGCCCGGCGGTATCGGCACGCTGGAAGAGGTGGTGGAGATGATCACCTGGGCACAGCTTGGCCGGCACAAGAAACCGGTGCTGTTAGCTGACATCGGCGGCTTTTGGGGGCCGCTGACCGAATTGATGGACCATATGATCGACGAGGGCTTCATCACCCAGGAAACGATGATCCGCTATCTGATCAGCGACTCCGTCGATGACATCGTTCCCAAGCTTCAAACCGAGGTGGCAAGCTTGAGCGCCGAGGCGCTTGAGGGCGATGAAGCCGCTTTGGAGAAGCTTTAGCGCGGATTTTCACCGCGGCCTCACTCGGCTGCGGGTGCTATCATCAACCCTTCGGCCCGCATCAGTTTTGTGATGATCGAATCCTCCAGCGCCTGGAAGCTGGCATCCACGATGTTTTCCGACACGCCGACCGTATACCAGCGGTCGCCGGTCGTTGTGTCTTCGCTCTCGATCAACACGCGCGTTATAGCTGCCGTCCCGGCGTTCAGGATACGCACCTTGTAGTCGACCAGTTCCAGGTCCTCGATCTTCGACTGAAAACGTCCCAAATCCTTGCGCAGCGCGTTGTCCAGCGCATTGACCGGGCCGTTGCCTTCAGCGACGGACATCAAGCGTTCGCCATCGACATCAACCTTGACGACAGCCTCGGAGAGCGTGATCTCCTGACCGAGTGCGTTGAACCGGCGCTCGACACCTACCTTGTAACTCTCGATCTTGAAGTAGCTCGGGATCGTTCCCAGCCGCCCCATAGCCAGCAGTGCCAACGACGCATCCGCCCCTTCATACGAGTAGCCCGACGCCTCACGTTCTTTGAGCTCGGCAAGCAGGTCGTCGAGGCGAGGATCCTTTGGGTCGAACGACAAGCCAAGCCGGGTGAGTTCCGCCACTAGGTTCGACTTTCCCGCCTGATCGGAAACAAAGACCCGGCGCATGTTGCCCACCGTGTCCGGGGCCACATGCTCATAGGTTTCCGGCTCCTTGAGCAACGCCGAGGCGTGGATGCCGGCTTTGGTAGCGAACGCCGCCGCGCCAACATAAGGCGCATGGCGATCCGGCGCGCGATTCAGGATCTCATCGAACGCCCGGCTGGTGTGGGTTAGCTTGGCGAGCTGATCCGGTGAGATGCCGATTTCGAGCTGGCTTGCGTAGGGCTCCTTGAGCATCAGCGTCGGGATCAGCGATGTCAGGTTGGCGTTGCCGCAGCGCTCGCCGATCCCGTTCAAAGTGCCCTGAATCTGGCGCACACCGGCACGCACGGCGGCCAGTGCGTTGGCCACGGCCTGTTCCGTGTCGTTATGCGAGTGGATGCCCAGATGGCTGCCCGGCACCTTTTCCATGACTTTGGCGACGATGGTTTCCACTTCGCCGGGCAATGTTCCGCCATTGGTATCGCAAAGCACCACCCATCGCGCACCGGCCTGATAGGCGATTTCGGCACAGGCCAGTGCATAGTCCGGATTGGCCTTGTAGCCGTCGAAGAAATGCTCACAGTCGACCAATGGCTCTTTGCCAGCGGCAAGCGCCGCTTTCACGCTGTCCTGGATGCAGGCCAGGTTCTCTTCATTGGTCGTCTTGAGCGCGACCCGGACGTGATAGTCCCAGCTCTTGGCAACGAAGCAGATGGCGTCGCCTGCCGCATCGATCAAAGCTTTCAGGCCAGGATCGTTGGACGTGGAAACACCGGCTCGCCGGGTCATGCCGAACGCGGTGAAGGTGGCGTTCTGCGTTCGGGGTGTTTCGAAAAAGGCGCTGTCGGTCGGATTCGCGCCGGGATATCCGCCCTCCACATAGTCAACGCCCAGTTCATCGAGCATGCGTGCAATGCTGATCTTGTCGTCGAGGGAAAAGTCGATACCCGTCGTCTGCTGGCCGTCTCTAAGAGTGGTATCGAAGAGGTAGAGGCGTTCCTTGGTCATCGTGCAGCCTCCGGCCATTCTGATGTGTCGTGGTCGGGGTGCTGATGGTTGCTGCTATCGATGACCGGCGAGAGATCGTCCCGGTCCACTTCCTTGGATGTCAGACTGCACAAACCATGAAAAAAGGGCACCCGGCTCGCCTCGCCATCGTTCATCTCCGGCGGCAAGGCAGCAGGGTCATCCAGACTGCCCAGCGTGAAAGACATGCCCTCGCTGTCGACCGGATCAAAGAACAGCGGTGTTCCGCAGTTCGCGCAGAAGCCCCGGCGTACCGGATCGGAGGAGTGGAACCAGCCCGGTTCACCCCGCGTTATCGTCAACGCATCGCCCGGCGCAAAAGCCAGCGGAAGAAAGTAGTTGCCGGAGGCTTTCTGGCACATGCGGCAGTGGCAGAGATGCGGGTACTCCACCTGGCCGTCAATGCGGTAACGAACGGCACCGCACTGGCACCCGCCGGTAAGGGTATCGCTCGTCATCGCCTGACCTCCCAGGACGTCGTGCGCTCGCCGGTTTCCGGGTGTTTGCCATCTTTGAGCATAACCCCACGCGCGGCCAGTTCATCGCGGATGCGGTCGGCGTTTGCCCAGTCCTTGTCGGCGATGAAACCAAGACGCGTCTCGATGTCCCGTTCGACCGCCTCAGTCTCTTCCGGTGAAAACGTCACCTGTGGGGCCATTGCCTTGGCAACGCCCAAAACCGCTGCCGCAGCTGCAAAACCGGCGGTGTCGCGCGTGCAAAGGCGCTGCATGCCCTGCAAGGCAGCCGGCGTGTTCAGGTCATCGAGCAATGCCTCAAACACATCCGGCGGACAGGGAGCATCGCTGGTTTGCGGTTCGGGCCATTTGGCCATCAAATGCTCAGCCTCTTCCAACCGCTTGACCGAGAAATCCATCGGCTCGCGATAGTGCGTCATTAGCAGCGCCAGCCGCACGACCTCGCCAGGCCATGACCGCCCACCGACTTTCTCCGTGTGCAGCACATCATGGATCGTGACGAAATTGCCTTCGGATTTCGACATCTTCCGCCCCTCGACCTGCACGAAACCGTTGTGCAGCCAGGTGTGGGCCATCCTGTCCGTGCCGTGTGCACAGCAGCTTTGTGCGATCTCGTTCTCATGGTGCGGGAAAATCAGATCGAGACCACCACCGTGGATATCGAAGACCTGACCAAGATGGTGCTCGCTCATCACCGAGCATTCGATGTGCCAGCCGGGCCTTCCCCTGCCCCATGGGCTGTCCCAGCCCGGTTCGTCGGCGCTGGACAGCTTCCAGAGAACGAAATCGCCAGGGTTCTTCTTGTGCGCGTCAACGGCAACGCGCGCGCCGGCCTGCTGTTCGTCGAGCTTGCGCTTCGACAGCGCGCCATAGGAGGGCATCGAATCGGTATCGAACAGCACTTCACCGTCGGCGACATACGCATGACCCTTGGCGATCAGCGTCTCGATCATGGCGACCATGCCGCCGATATGCGCCGTGGCACGCGGCTCATGAGTCGGCGGCAGGCATCCAAGTTGAGCCAAGTCGGCGTGATACTGCGCCGTGGTTTTTTCCGTCACGCGCGCAATGGCATCGTTCAGTGGCAGATCGGGAAAGTCGCGCTTGGCCCGCGCGTTGATCTTGTCGTCCACGTCGGTGATGTTGCGCACGTAGGTGACATGATCCTCGCCATAAACGTGGCGCAGGAGCCGGAAAAGAACGTCAAAGACGACAGCCGGACGCGCGTTGCCGACATGCGCGAAGTCGTAGACCGTCGGTCCACAGACATACATGCGCACGTTGGCGGGATCGATCGGCACGAAAGTCTCTTTCGTGCGCGTCAGCGTGTTGGTGAATGCCAAGCTCATCTGCTCATTCCATCACAAAGGTCGCCGTCGCCGCTGGCGAGGAACCGTTTATCATGGATGGAAGCAAAACGGGGCCGGGCCAGCGATGAGTGCGCTAGCTGCAAATATCCACGATGCCAATCACTGCACTTTTTGCAGTCACTGCAGCGGTTTGAAAATCATTTGGCCCAAACATGGCCCTTTCCCTGCCGTGTTTTGGGCAAACTCGTCAAGCCTTAATCCTTTGGAGAGTGCAGGTGTGAAACGCTCCGTGAACGGGCTGGATCACTGAAGGTGTGATGGCAGACACGGCAGAAAGCGTCCGTTCGGCGCAGGGTGCCGCGACTTGAGATCCGCAGCCGGGAGCTTACCCCAAGAGGAGCCCTGGTCGATCAGGGAAGGTAAGACCGATGGGCCTGACACACGACGAAACCAATCTCTTTGCCTTGCTTTGGATGAAGGCAAGCGCCGATCATGTTCTGGAGCAGCGCGACGCTGATCTCGTCAGTCGGAAAGCCATGGATGCCGCCGAGGCGCTGCTCAAACCATGTGCGCACCACCGCGCTCTTCCTTTCAGGGCCGAGTCCAATGAACCGGCCAAACGCCGTGTTGAACGCCATTCATCTTGGGTTCATTAGCGCTCTGGTACCTTCATTGCATCCCAAACCGGCAAGGCTTGATCGGCGTGTTTGACCCGAAACCAGGCCGCCATCACAGTTTGGGAGCGATGTGGTTGCTGTAAGGAGTGCTGCGTGACGCATACAGCCAGATCAGGCAGAAGAGGCGGTTTCAAAGGTAAAGCCTTTGCGCTTGGTTGCGCCGTGATCGGGCTGACGCTCGGCGTCTCGTCCCATGCGCAGGCCCAGGACGCCTGCGCCCTGATCCGGTCGGAGCTGACCAGTCTGCACAATGGCGGCGGCAATGGCCGCACAGCAGACCTGCAACAGTCGATCGCAGAGCAATCCCGCCAAATGGCGCGCGCGCAAGGCGCTTACGATCGCTATCAGTGCGCTTTCGGCGCCGCACCGCAATGCAGCGCGATCGTGGCAACGTTGAACCAGATGCAGGCCAATCTGGACACGTTGCAACGCCAGCTCGCACGCACGGGCGGCGGCGGCAATCCGGGCCGGATTGCCGAGCTTGAGCGCATGTTCGCAACCCAGTGCGGACCGGGCCAGCAACGGCAAACACCGCAGCCGGACAATCTGCTTGCAGCTATCTTTGGGATTCGGTCCGAGCCGGACTATCAGCGCCGCGACTTCGACTCTTCTCGCATGGTTCTCCCCGGACAGCCCTATCATCGTGGATTCGACCGACCCGGCGAGCGCGTGCTTGAACCGGACTTTCGCACACGCGGTGATACCTATCGCACGATGTGCGTGCGCACGAGCGACGGATTTTACTGGCCGATAAGCTTCTCCACGACGCGTAACCGTTTTGACGAAGATCGCAGCCTGTGCGCTGCTATGTGTCCTGGTACAGAGGTCGAGCTGTACGCCTATCGCAATCCGGGCGAGCAGGTGGATGCCATGATCAACACGCTGACGGGCGAACGTTACACCGAGGCCAGCTACGCCTTTGCCTATCGCGAGACCTTCGACCCGGACAATCGCTGTACACCCAGTGCCACCGTTCTGGATGAACTGCGCGTTGCGGCCGGCGCGCAAGTCGGACCGCAG
>JANQJE010000185.1 GCA_028281795.1 Cohaesibacteraceae bacterium
CAACCGAATGCGTAGCTGTATGGGCCGCGCCAACGTGCAGCGAAGCTAGGAAGAGAACGATCGAACTGGAGGAGTGCAGTGTGAGCTTACAGCCATGCGATGCCGCTATATCACCGACTGCAACTGTCTCTTCGATACCGCCACAAGCCGAGACGTCCGGCATGAGATAGGCCAGCCCGGCCTCGGCCAGACGTTCGAAGCTGCCGCGCCACGGCAGGGTTTCGTTGCCGCAGAGGGGCAGGGGAGAAACGGCCGTCAGACGGTCGTGGCCCTTCCAGTCGTCGGGAAGGATGGGGGCTTCCAGCCATCCAACATCATAGGCGGCGACCGCCTCAGCAAAACGCAGTGCGCCGTCCTCGCTCAGCGTGTAATGCGCATCGACCAGCAGCGCGGTATCCGGTCCGATAGCCCGGCG
Source organism: Cohaesibacteraceae bacterium (assembly GCA_028281795.1). Classification (GTDB taxonomy): domain Bacteria; phylum Pseudomonadota; class Alphaproteobacteria; order Rhizobiales; family MH13; genus MH13. The sequence continues at coordinate 416 of JANQJE010000185.1, forward strand.
CGCAGCAGCCACCCTGGCAACATCTTCGCCAAGCGGCGCGCCGCCGATTTTCAGTTTAACCCGGCTGTGTCCAGCATCCACGTATCCTTTGAGTTCGGCGCCAAGATCGTCGGGCGTCTTGTCGGGGGCGTACAGTCCGCCCGAGGCGTAGACCGGAACCTTGCCGTTTTGTCCGCCCAAAAGCCTCCACAACGGCATGTCTTGAGCTTGGGCGCGCAGGTCCCAAAGCGCCATCTCGACCGCCGACAGAGCAACGGCTGATATGCCGTACCGGCCGCTCATAACGCAGCTATCGCGGACAAGGCCGTTGAGATCGCGTGTTTCGTCGAGCGTGCGCCCGACAACCAAGGGGGCCACATCATCTTCGATGGTCGCGCGCAACGCTTCGGTCGAGGCGTAGGACGTCCATCCTTCGCCAACACCGATAGCGCCATCGTCAAGCGCAACGAAGCAGAACAGCATAGGCTTGTGTGTCCATGTTCGACGCGCATTGCGCTGGCCGCCTGCCATGGGCATGCGGACCGCACGAACCGAAACCGATGTTATTCGCATTCGCCTCTCCTAGCGTTGTCACGCTAGGGAGCACAAACGATTACGGCAAATGCAAATAACGGTAGAAAGGTTTCGATTCTTGCAAGCAACTATTGAAGACGCTGGTCGAGCGTACCGAAGGCGTCGCGCATGCAGTCGCGAAACAAAGCTGATGATGGGGTGAGCGTGACTCCGCGCGGCGTCAACACGCCGTAGTCCAGCGGAAAGGCCGGAAAAATCGGAATGGCATCGATCGGCTCGGCAACGGCACGAACGGTCGCCGGATCGGTGATCGCATAACCGAGACCTTCGGCCGCGAGCAGGCAGGCGACGTGGGAAGAGGACGTTTGTAAGCCGACCTGAGCGCTGACACCTGCGGCTGCGAAAATCGCGTCGGTTTGCCGCTGCATCAGCGTGTCGGGGGTGAGCGCAATCAACCGATGCTCAGCCAGCGCGCGTGCTTCGACCGTCTCTTGCCCGGCAAAGGGCCCATTGGGGGCGAAGACGGCGACAGCCCGCAAGCTATACAGCGGGGCGATGTCCAAAAGCTCATCATCAATGGGCAGGGGCCCAAAGCCGACGTCGAATTGTCGGCCGCCCAGCCAGCGTTCCATATCGCGGCGATGATGCGTCTCCACCGTCAGGCTAACATGGGGCATGGATCGGGTGAAAGCGGACACCGCTTGCGGCAGTACCCCGGCTGCAAGACGCGACATCACGACCACGCGCAATCGGCTGTCGCCGCCTTGTTTGATGTCCTGAGCAATATCGCCAAGCTGCTCGATACCGGTCAGAATCCGCTCAGCCTCGCGATAGAAGCGCCGGGCTTCGCTGGTGGGACGAAGAGCGCGCTTGTCACGATGAAAGAGCTGGAATCCGACCTCATGCTCCAGATTGGAAACCAGCCTGGACACGGCAGGCTGGCTCAGGTTCATGGTGTCGGCCGCCGCCGAGAGCGAGCCGCGACGCAACACCAGGCAAAAGGCCGTCAGTGATTTCAGATGCATTGAACGCTTCCAATAAATGCAAGAATCAATCGAACCTTTGCATTTGCCTTATGAATACACAAGCCCGACGATGCAGACCCGAACATGCAGAACAAAAAGCTGGTCTGGGAGGACTTCGAATGCTTGCAAGACGAACACTGCTCAGCGTCATGGCGACCGCCTTATGTGGCGCGTCGATGCTGGCTCACCCCGCCACGGTCGAGGCGCAAAGCTTTCCTGACAAGCCCATTACGCTTGTGGTGGGCTTCAATGCCGGCGGCGGCACGGACACGTACGCCCGCGCCCTGGCGGGAACGATCAATGACGCGCTTGGCATGCCCATGGTGGTCGTCAATCAGCCCGGCGCGGCGGGTATGATCGCGGCCGACTTTGTCGCCAACCAGCCCGCTGACGGCTACACGCTTTATATGGCAAGCGCCGGCTCGTTTCTCGTCAAAGCGCTTTACGACGGCGCGGATGCGGCGGTGTCCCCGCTGGAGGATATGCGTATCCTCGGCCAGATCGGCGCGTCCATCCCCGGTTTGCTGGTTCCGATCGACAGCCAGTTCGAGGATGCTGGCGACTTGGTCGCTGCCGCTCAGGCCGATCCCGATGCCCTGCGCTGGTCGCATCCTGGCCGCGGCTCGCTCTTTCAGTTGACCGGCGTCGCCTTCCTGCAAGCCAACGGCATCGCCGTTCAGGATGTGCCCTTTCAGGGTGGCAGCCGGGCGCGAAACGCCGTCGCTGGTGCACAGGTGGATTTCGGCTTCATGGGCGTTCAATTGCAGAACGGATTTGAAGCGCAGATCCGTGCCATCGGCGTTGCGGGAACCGAACGCGATCCGGCCAACCCCGACACGCCCACCTTCGCCGAGCAGGGTTTGCCCGATGTACCGCTCACCAATCCTCAGATGATCATGGCGCCGGCCGGCCTGCCGGACGATGTGGCGGCGATCCTGGCCGATGCCATCGCCGAAACCGTGCAAGGTGAAACCTATGGCCGCTTGGTGTCCCGCGCCGGGCTCTCCGTCCAGGGCGCAATGCCGGATGAAGCGCGCGCAACACTGGAAAGCCTGCAGGACACTCTGATACCGCTGGTCGAAGCAACCCGCGAGTAGATCTCCGCCCGCGTCGATACCCCTCGCGTTCCCGTGCCACCCGACTGTTCCCCGTATCGGGCGGTACACATTCTGGCCTGGTCTCCAACCGATGAAGTGCTTCAACGATGCTTTCTCGCGCTGACACATGGTTCGGTTTTGCGCTGGCTGCCGTCGGGATCGGCCTGTTCTGGCTCACGCAGGACATCCGCATCACGGAAGTCGGCTTGGTTGGGCCACGCTTTGTGCCGCAGGTGGTCAGCGTGCTCCTGACGGTTGGTGGGCTTGCCTTGATGGTGAGCTCTGGTGAGCAATCCGGTGATGCAGAGCGCAACGCTCCATGGCGCGCCGCCGGGCTGGTGGCCATCGGTCTAGCGCATGTCTATCTCACGCCGCTGATTGGCTATCTCGCGACCAGCGCATTGGTCGCCGCCGCGACGTTGATGCTGTTCGGCATTCGCGATTGGCGCATTCTCGGTGTCGGAACGCTCGCTCTGCCGCTCATCATGCATTTGATCTTCATTGAGTTGATGGGCGTCTTCATGCCGCGCGGCCGCTGGTTCGACGTCCTGGCGTTGTTTGGCTGAGCGCAAGCCCCCTCAAGAAAGCTGGCAGCAATGGATATCCTCGACGGCTTTGCGACCCTGATTGCCAACCCGACAGCCCTTGGCTTTGTCGCGCTTGCTGCTTTCATAGGTGTTGTCATTGGTGCCTTGCCGGGACTAACGGCGGCAGCGGCCATCGCCATGCTGGTGCCGCTGACATTCTATCTCGACCCGCTTGCTGCACTGGCTTTCCTCTATGTCATCGGCAAGTCGGGGCGCTATGGTGGGTCGGTGTCGGCCATCCTGTTCAACACGCCCGGCACGACCGCGTCGGTTGCGACGATGATGGATGGCCATCCGCTCGCCAAACGCGGCGAGAGCGTGCGCGCTTTGCGCATGGCAACGGTGGCGAGTGTTAGCGGCGATTTCATCGGCGATATTATTCTCATTCTCGGCGCTGCCTTCATCGCAAGCCAGACGGCGCGGTTTGGCCCGCCGGAGTATTTCGCGGTCTACATGATGGCGTTTCTGGTGATCGGGTCAGTCGTTGGAAAATCGGTGCTCAAGGGGTTGATCGCCACAACGCTCGGCATCGCCGTGGCCATGGTCGGTCTTGATCCGATCACAGGACAGGCCCGCTGGACCTTTGGACTGCTGGAGCTGGAGAACGGTTTCACGCTGGTGCCGCTTCTCATCGGCGTCTTTGTCATCTCCGAACTGATGATCCAGGCGGAGGCGCACCTGACAGGTCAGAAAGCTCGCGTGATCGACCAAGGCGAGGGAGGCGGTGGGCGCCTGCATTGGACCGATGTGCGTCCGCTTTGGGGCGTGATCACCCGCTCATCGCTCTATGGCGCCGTCATCGGCATCATGCCGGGGCTTGGATCATCCGTTGCCGCGTTCGTGGCCTATGGCGAAGAAAAGCGCCACGCGACGGACGGCGAGGAATGGGGCACAGGCAAGCTCGCAGGTGTCGCCGCGCCGGAAGCGGCCAACAATGCGGTGTCCGGTCCTTCCATGATCCCGCTTCTGACCCTTGGTGTGCCGGGCACCACCGTGGCGGCGATCCTCATGGGTGTTTTTCTCATCCACGGCATTCCCATAGGACCGACGCTCTTTGTCGCCGCCCATGATCTGATCTATGGGCTCTTTGCGGCCGGACTGATCGGCATCGCCTTGTATGGGCTGATCGGATGGTTCTTCGGCCCTGCCATCGGGCGGACGATCGCGCGCATTCCGGCAAGTTATGTCTATCCAACGATCTTTATGGTGACGTTGATCGCCGCCTACACCGGACGTCTGAGCTTCTGGGATGTGCAGGTGATGCTGGGTGCCGGGGTCTTGGGCTACATCATGCGCAAGCTGGAGTTCCCGCCCGCCGCTTTCATCATCGCCTTCATTCTGGCCCCAGGGGCGGAAGAGGCCTTGCGCCAAAGCCTGCTTCTCTCGCGCAACGGTTGGGCGATTTTCGTGACCGAACCTGTAGCCGCCATCTTTCTTGCCATCGGTCTGGGCGTTGCCATCTGGCGAGGCGTTCGCTCACTCTTGGGACGGAACTGACAGGAAAAGCAGCTCCGAACGGCGGGTATTCAGACTGCTTCTGCCTCGTCCTTGGCCCGGCCTTTGGCTCATAAAAATGAACGCAGCGTTCACTTGAAGTCCTGTTGACCGATGCTTCTTGCGTGTACCACTTGACGGGACAAGGTGAGGAGAAGTCCATGGCGCAGACCGACCGTTCGGTTCAAGAAGATCAGACAGACGCCAAGGCTCGCCGTGCCGGGGGCGAATTTGTCCGTGGGGTCAGCGGCTTCCGGCATGCGATAGGCGATGACGGCTTCCCAGCCGAACCCGGACGATACCACCTGTTCGTGGCACTCAACTGTCCATGGTGTCATCGCGTGACGCTGGCGCGCAGCCTGCTTGGCCTTGAGACCAGCATTACGATGGATGTGGCCTTTCCCAACCGCACCGGCGACGACGATCCGGAAGGGCCGAACCTGTGGGAGTTTGCCCCGCATCGCATCGCCACGCTGACCGGCGCGACATTGCCCGAATGCACTTTGGAAACCGCGACGGGGCGCGGGATGCGGCTGGCGAAAGACGTCTACCGGTTCGAAGAATCCGAGGAGCAGTCGCTTCCCGTTCTCTACGACAAGCACCAAAAACGCATCGTCAACAATGAGAGTGCGGAGATCATCGCGATGCTGGGCCACTGGGCCGACGATCTGGGCGGCAACAGCCAGCGACAACCTGAGCTTTTCCGGGACAGCCCGAGCCTTCAGCCGGAGATCCACCGGCTGAACGAACAGATCTACGTCACCATCAACAACGGCGCTTACAAGGCGGGTTTCTCTTCCGATCAGGTGGTTTACGAGGCCGCGTTCAAAGCCTATTTCGACACCCTTGACGATCTGGAGCATCTGCTGGCGTCCGATGGCAGACCGTTCCTGACCGGCGACAGCTTCACCGAAGCGGATCTGCGCCTGTTCCCGACACTCTACCGGCATGATCCGGTCTATTACGTTCGGATGAAGCTCAATGGCGCGCGCATCCTCGACTATCCCAATCTCTGGCGATGGCTTTGCCGGGTCTACGCCTTACCGGGCGTGCGGGACAGCGGCTCGCTCGTCCACTGCCGCCAGGGCTATTTCGGCCGATCATGGAACCGCGTTGTTCCCCTTGGGCCTCTGCAGCCCATGACCTATCCCGAAGCCTATGATCACCCGGAACTGGCCGATATCGCGAAAGCGCTTTGATCGGCGCCGTGCCAAGATGCACGGCTGTTGGTGGTCAGGATAAAAGTTGCGCAGAAAACGCAAAAACCGCCTGGTGTGGGGGGCACCGGGCGGCTTTCACTGGGTGAGGGTTTAGCGGATAACGCGCACACCCTTGAGGGTCAGGTTGTCTTCGTCGATCGAGACGCGGACCTTGTCACCGGCAGCAGCAGCGCGCGGGAAGGCAAAGTGCTCAACGGACTGGTCGAGGGTCTGGCCGCTGGAGAGCTTGATGGTGCCGGCAGCGCGGTCGACAGCAACGATGTTGGCGTCGAAGTCGTACAGG
>JANQJE010000192.1 GCA_028281795.1 Cohaesibacteraceae bacterium
TTTTCAACGCGAACAGGGCATTGAACAGCGCCGTGCGGGCGTTGCCGATATGCAGATAGCCCGTCGGAGACGGGGCGAAGCGGACGACGGTCATAGGCTTTGACTTTTCGGCTTAAACTTTTCCAGATGGGTGAGCCGGATCGATCCGGTCCCGAAAACGGTTGGTGATCGGATAGCGACGGTCGCGGCCGAAGTTGCGGCTTGTCAGCTTGACGCCCGGTGCCGACTGACGGCGCTTGTACTCGGCAATGTAAAGCAGGTGCTCGATGCGCGCGACGGTCGCCACATCATAGCCCTCCGCGACGATCTGGCTGATGGACTTTTCATCCTCCACCAGCCCGCGCAGGATACCGTCCAGCACATCATAATCCGGCAGCGAGTCCTGATCGGTCTGGTCGGGGCGGAGTTCCGCGGACGGGGCTTTTGTGATGATCCGTTCGGGAATCACCTCACCACCAGGACCTTTCAGATCCGCCGGATGGTTCTTGTTGCGCCAGGCTGCCATCTTATAGACGTCGGTCTTGTAGACGTCCTTGATCGGGTTGAAGCCGCCGTTCATGTCGCCGTAAAGGGTCGCGTAGCCGACGGACATTTCCGACTTGTTGCCGGTGGTCAGGACCATATGGCCGAACTTGTTCGACAAACCCATCAGGATGGTGCCGCGCGTCCGTGACTGCAGGTTTTCCTCCGTAACGCCTTCTTCGGTTCCCTCAAACAGCGGGCCGAGCGCGTTCAGAAAGCCTTCCACAGGCTCATGGATTTCCACAACATCATAGCGCACCCCCAGGGCCTTGGCGCAGGCCTGCGCATCCTCAAGTGAGTGCTGGGCGGTGTAGCGGTAGGGCATCATCACGCAATGGACCCGATCCGATCCCAATGCATCGACTGCCATTGCCGCGCAGATGGCCGAGTCGATGCCACCGGACAGACCCAGCACAACGCCGGGGAAACCGTTCTTGTTGACATAGTCGCCGAGTCCCAAGACGCAGGCGCGCCAATCGGCTTCCATGTCATCGAGCGGCGGGATGATTTCGCCCTGCTGCAACATCCATCCGCCATTGCCGCGCGCGGCATGCAGCACAGTCAGGGCAGGCTGAAACTGGGGCATCTGAAGCGCCAACTGGTATTTTTCCGTCAGCGCGAACGAACCGCCGTCGAACACAAGTTCGTCCTGACCGCCAAGCTGATTGACGTAGATGAGCGGTAGGCCGGTTTCCACGACGCGCGCGATCATGACCTGCTGGCGTTCGTGGCTCTTGGCTTCCCACCAGGGCGAACCGTTCGGCACGATGAGCATCTCTGCGCCGGTTTCCTTAAGGCATTCGGTGACATCTTCGAACCAGGCATCCTCGCAGATCGGCACACCCAGCCGCACGCCCTTGAAGTTGATCGGCCCGGGCATCGGGCCGGCATCGAACACACGCTTTTCATCGAACACGCCATAGTTCGGCAGTTCCACCTTGGTGCGCACGGCGGTGATCTCGCCGCCTTCCATCATCACGACTGCGTTGTGGCGCTTGCGGTCTTTGCCCTCGCCCTCACCCCACCAGGGTGTGCCCATCAGGACAGCCGGACCGCCGTCCGCAGTTTCCTTGGCCAGTGCCTCGCACGCCCGCTGGCAGGCATTGAGGAACGCGTCCTTGTCGATCAGATCCTCGGGCGGATAGCCCGATAGAAAGAGTTCGCTGAAGACCACAAGATCGGCACCTTGCGCAGCCGCCATGGCACGCGCGTCACGCGCCATGGCGGCGTTCGCGTCGAGGTCCCCCATGATGGGGTTCAACTGCGCAAGGGCAATTTTCAGCGTGTCGGTGCTCATGCGCTTGCTCTAGCGCTGCACGCTCCCGGTGGCAATCAGCCTGACACCGCTAATCCGATGTTGGCGTGCCGAACCGGTAGGCGTCCCATGCAAAGGCACCATCGAATTGCGTTGATGCGTGAAGACGTTCTGCATGCGTGTCGTCACCCGCCGCACCAAGAGCGGCAAAGATCGGCATCAGATGTTCATCGGTAGGATGATTGTCGCTGACAAACGGCGCGTCGTTGCGCCAGTCCAGAACCTTTTGAGGATTTCCGCCGGTCAGCGTGGTGTGGAACCAGTCGGTGAAGGCGCTGACTCTGGATGGAAAATCAGGCGTACCGGGCGCCCCGCCCATCCGGCCTATGATCTCCCGGAGGTTGTGTGTGATGTGCCCGCTGCCGAGGATCAGAACACCGTCATCGCGCAACGGTGCCAACGCCCGTCCGACGCCATGGTGCCACTTCGCATCCCGATCCGGGTCGACGGACACCTGAACGACGGGGATGTCGGCCTGCGGGAAAGCCAGGATGAGCGGGTTCCATGCGCCATGGTCATATCCGCGCTTGTCGACGCGCTCCGGCCTGTAACCGCCGGAACGAAGCAGACCCATAACCCTGCCGGCGAGTTCCGGATGGCCCGGTGCGGGGTAGAGCATCTGGTACAACTCGGGCGCAAAGCCGGAAAAATCGTAGATCATCTCCGGCGCTGGATCGTGCACCACCGCAGGACCGGCGGCTTCGAAGTGCGCCGAGACCAATACAATGGCCTGCGGCTTTGGCACATCGTTTGCCAGCCGCATGAGAAAATCCCGTGCATCCGATGGATCAACGACCACATTTGGTCCGCCGTGGGACACGAACAGGGTCGGCATTCTGGTCATCGCGCTCTTCCTTTCACCTCAAGGGAAGAGTTAAAGGCCGGGGACCGTAACCACAATGCGCTCAATCGGCGACGCACTGTTCGACAAAAGGCAACAAAAAACGGGGCCGAAGCCCCGTTTCCTTTTGTCTGAATGCTTGCGCTTAAACGGCTTGGGACAGTTCCACCGGGGCTGCCGAGCGGCCCCGTTTCAGCCGTTCGGACACAAGGAAGGCAAGCTCCAGCGCCTGATCGGCATTCAAACGCGGATCGCAATGGGTATGGTAGCGATCCTGCAATTCCTCCGCCGTGATGGCGCGCGCGCCACCCATGCATTCGGTGACGTTCTTGCCCGTCATCTCGACATGGATACCGCCGGGGTAGCTGCCTTCTGCTTCATGCACATCGAAAAAGGCTTCCACCTCACCAAGAATTCGCTCGAACGGGCGGGTTTTGTAGTTATTGGCAGTGATGGTGTTGCCGTGCATCGGGTCGCACGACCAGACGACCGATTTACCTTCCCGTTCGACCGCGCGAATGAGACCTGGCAGATGATCTTCCACCTTGTCATGGCCAAAGCGGGCAATCAGTGTCAGGCGGCCAGGGTCGTTCAGCGGATTCAACCGATCGATCAGGCGCAGCATGTCGTCCGGATCGAGTGATGGACCGCACTTCATGCCGATCGGGTTGCGCACGCCACGGCAGAACTCAACATGCGCATGGTCGAGCTGACGTGTCCGGTCACCGATCCAGATCATGTGACCGGATGTGGTGTACCAGGCTTCAGGATCGTCAGACGTTGAATCTTGACGGGTCATCGCTTCTTCATAGCCAAGCAACAAAGCTTCGTGGCTGGTGTAGAAATCCGTTTCGCGCAGACGGGCATATTGATCAGCCGTGATGCCGACGGCGCGCATGAAGTCCATCGTTTCGGAAATGCGCGTCGCCAGTTCCTTGTAACGCTCACCCTGTGGGCTGTCGGCAACGAAGCCAAGCATCCATTCCTGAACGTTTTCCAGGTTGGCATAGCCGCCCGATGCAAAGGCACGCACCAGGTTCAGCGTGGCGGCCGATTGACGGTAGGCCATGTCCTGGCGGGTCGGATCGGGGATGCGCGCTTCGGGTGTAAAATCGATGCCGTTGATGATATCGCCACGATAGGACGGCAACTCCTCACCATTGCGCTTCTCAACGTCGGATGAGCGTGGTTTGGCGAACTGGCCAGCCAGACGGCCAACCTTCACGACCGGGCGGGCCGACCCGTAGGTCAGGACAATCGCCATCTGAAGGAAGGCGCGAAAAAAGTCGCGGATGTTGTCTGCGCCGTGCTCGGCAAAGCTTTCAGCACAATCGCCGCCCTGGAGAAGAAATGCCTCGCCTTTGGCCACGCGTGCAAGCTGGGCACGCAACGAGCGGGCCTCACCTGCAAAAACGAGCGGCGGATAGCTGGCCAAACGTGCCTCAACATCCTTGACGGCGTCCGCGTCCGGATAGCTCGGCACCTGAAGGATCGGCTTGGAGCGCCAGGAACTCGGGCTCCAATCGGTCAGAGGGCTCGAAGGCAGGTTTGACATCGACATGGTACTCTCTCCCAAAAACCCGCGCCCATCAGCGATACGAGTAGAAAACAGACAAAAGGCACGGGGGTGCGCGGTTCCTAATGGAGACCGGCAGGTTTTTCAATGATCGGATTGCCGCAAAGTCCGCGCAAGAGGTTGATCAAACGCATGGCAAGCCTGAACCGGGCAGGCTGAAATCAGACGTACGACGTTTCGGGAGACGTGTCTGATGAAAGAACGGGACCACTCGCACACCCCTTTAGGGATCGCGCGGCGACTGCGCGAAGGTCACCGCACCAATTACCTGCAGGACTGGGTGTATGGCGGGATCGACGGTGCCGTCACCACTTTTGCCATCGTGGCCGGAAGTCTGGGCGCATCGCTGTCGGCAAAGATCATTCTGATCCTCGGCTTTGCAAACCTTCTGGCCGATGGCCTCTCCATGGCGGCAGGCAACTACCTTGGTACCAAGGCAGACAACGACGATGCCGAACGACTGCGCGCCGTCGAGGTGGATCATATCCGCCGCTATCCCGAAGGTGAACGCGAAGAAATCCGGCAGATTTTTGCGGCCAAAGGCTTTGAAGGCCGGGGACTTGAAGACGCGGTGAATGTGATCACAGCCAATCGCGAGGTCTGGATCGAAACCATGCTGGCCGAGGAATACGGGGTAGCTGCCGCTCGCCGGTCCCCCGTCCATGCAGCGACGGCCACCTTCGGTGGTTTTCTGGTATGCGGGCTGGTACCGCTGGTGCCCTTTCTTATGGGACTGACCCAGGCAGGATGGATTGCGCTGGCCGCCACCGCGTTGACCTTTGCAGGGATTGGTATCGGAAAGAGCCGCTGGTCGCTGAGCCCATGGTGGCGCTCAAGCCTGGAAACGCTCGCCATTGGACTTTCGGCCGCTGTTGTTGCGTTTGGGATCGGTCATGTTTTGAATGGCATCTTCGTTTAAGGGCGTTTCTGCCTTGTGATTTCTTGCTCTGGGGCTTCGTGCCGCGAGCCCTGCGCCCGAGGATTTCCTTCATGATCCAACCGCCATCCTTCACCCTGGGCATGGAAGAGGAGTATCTTCTCGTCGACCGGAAGAGCCGCGATCTGGCTGGTGACCCCCCCGAAGCAGCTTTCGAGGCCTGTCAGGCCGTGCTTGGCGAGAATGTCACCCATGAGTTTTTGCGCTGCCAGATAGAGGTTGGCACGCCGGTCTGCGACACCGTTGAGGAAGCGCGCAGCCAGTTGCAGCACATGCGCGCCTGTCTCAATGAGGCGAGTGCCCCTTTCGGTCTTGCTCCCATCGCCGCGTCCACGCACCCTTTTGCGGAGTGGAGCCGCCTCACCCACACGGACAAGGAACGCTACAATGCGCTGGCCGACGATCTGAAAATGGTGGTCGCGCGGCTGGTGATTTGCGGCATGCATGTTCATGTCGGCGTCGAAGACGATGATCTGCGCATCGATCTGATGTCACAACTGACGTATTTCCTGCCACATCTGCTGGCGCTGACGACCTCCTCGCCGTTCTGGCGGGGGAATGTATCGGGACTGAAGAGCTATCGCCTGTCTGTCTTCGATGAGCTGCCGCGCACCGGTCTTCCCGAGAGTTTTGCGGGGTATTCGGAGTATCGCCGCACCGTCAACACGCTTGTGAAGACGGGGCTTATCGAAGATGCCACCAAGATCTGGTGGGACCTGCGCCCTTCGGACAAGTTCCCGACCCTTGAGCTGCGCGTGGCGGACGTTTGTACGACATTGGCAGATGCCGCAGCCGTTGCGGCGCTCTTCCAGTGTCTCACACGAATGC
>JANQJE010000246.1 GCA_028281795.1 Cohaesibacteraceae bacterium
GATTTTGACGAAGTGGGCGCGCAAAAGATCGCCAAGCCAAGAGCCGTTTCATGCTGATACAGAACCATGTATCGCAATCATCTGAGCTTGGTCTTTTCCACCCCGGACGGCGTCGCGCAAAGCTAACGGTGATCGCGCCGCGTCGCTTCACGCTCCTTGCCGGAGCGAAAAACTCTGGCGCTCAAACGATTCAATCTAAGCAAGATATGCTCTAGACAGTTTCCTCGTCCATGTAGCGTTGCGCCAGACGTAGCGTGCCTGGTGCAAAACCCCGCCCATAAACAGAATCCGTATCGTTGCCGGCGCGGCTTGCCAGCCAAGCGGTCAGCAGCAGCCGCCGAGCCATGATCATAGTCGGCAAAATTGCCTCATCATCGGCAGAGAAAGGTGCGACCGATCGATAGCCTTTAAGCCAGGCCGCCTGCAGCGCTGGGATTGAGGCATCCTCCTCATGAAAACTGATGGCGCTCGCGAAGTCATAAGCAAACCAGCCAAACCCGCAGTCATCAAAATCGATCACCGCAAGCCGTTGCCCGTCATCCAGCAGATTGGCAACCCGCAGATCGCCGTGGATCAAGCCAAAACGATCCGCACCATCTCCATAATCCGACAGACGGTCGTGCAGCGCCGATTCCAGGGTTTCGCCCAAAGCAAGGTCATCCGGAGAGGCATAGGCAGCACGCCAGTTACCCCATATCGATATGCCGCCAAACATCATGTCGAAATCCCAACGCTTGCGCTGAAAGGATGCCGGGCGCTCCCAAGCCCTTGCATGGTTATGGAGGCGCGCGGTGATCGCACCCAGATCCTCGAAACGGTCAGCAAGATGTGCACCGACCTCCGGTTCATCACCAGCGAGAAATGTGAAGGCACTTACATGATGAATGTGTCCTTCGGTCTCAATTTGGCTGAGGCGCTGACCGTCCCGCCGTGCAACCGGCAGCGCTGTGCTGACAGTACCGGCCGCATGCAGGGCCGTCATCCAATCAAGCTCGGAGTGGATTTCCGGCTGCGTGTGATAACCGGCGCGATGCACGCGCAGGATCAGCCGCGTTTCACCATCATCGGCACAGTACGTATGGTTTTCAGAGATCGTGAGAAGCTTCAGTGCCGCTGCGCCGCCGATGTTGTATATCGGCAAAAGCGCGCGCAATGAGGGAATGAAGGGATCGTTTTGAAGCGGCACGTTCTTTGACGAAATTGGGCCTTTGAGACAGCGACGTAGAAACCATGGGATACAGAGTGGGTGCAACCCCATCCGACCCCTCGGTCTTTGGCTTCTCCAGTTCCAAAACCATCTGCGCGTCGGTCAATCCAAAACCACAAAGGCCACACATGGCGTTGTTCCTTTCGTATTGACTAACGGCATCGCGTGCACATCATCTTCCCACGCCGCGTGGGTCACGTAACATCCGCAGTACCCGCAGTCCGGGTTAGCCACATTGAGGTTCATCAACCCTCGCCATGCGTTTCACCATCACTCACGAAACCCGCTACACCTTCTCGCAGCCGGTGGAGTTGCACGCCCACAGGGCCATGCTGCGGCCGCGTGACGGGCACCATCTTCGTGTGGTCAGCGCGACGCTGGCCCTGTCACCCAACGCACCAGTCATCTGGTCTTTCGACGTGTTCGGCAATTCGATCTGTTCCATCGCTTTTGTCGGCATGGCACAGGACATGGCCATCACCTCCACACTCGAACTGGAGCGTTTTCCTGCAGCGCCCGAAAGCATGGTGATCGACGGAAGGCAGGCCGCCTACCCGGTTCACTACAGCCCGGAGGAACGGCGCGATCTGGCCACACTGATCCTCATGGACGACGAACGCGCTGTCCCCGACCTTGAAACGTGGATCGATGCACGCGGTTTGCGTGATGGTGACGATGCGCTTCAACTGGCACGCAACCTGATGCAAAGCGTCCATGACGGCTTCCGATATGAATCGCGCTACGACCAGGGCACGATGCGTCCGGTGGACCTGCTGGCAAGCGGCAGCGGCACCTGCCGCGACTACGCATTCTTCATGATGGAGACCGCACGCGTGTTGGGCTTTGCAGCGCGGTTTGCCACTGGCTATCTCTATTCACCGGCGCTCGACAACGGCCACATGGGTGGCGGTGGAGACTATTCGGGCGCAGCGGCAACCCATGCATGGACGGAACTGTTCCTTCCAGGCATCGGCTGGGTGGATTTCGATCCGACGAACAATCTCACCGGCACGGCCGACCTGATCAAAGTGGCAAGTGTCCGCAAACCGTCACAGGCCATTCCGATCGCCGGAAGCTTCACCGGTCCGGCTGGATCAGGCGGCCCACCGCAAGTTACCGTCACCGTCACGCGCCAACAGCAGGTATGATCATGACAACGCTAAAGTGCATTTCGCCCATCGACGGGTCGGTATTCGCAACAAGGGAGGCGCTTGCTCTCGACGATGCGCGTGTGCTCGTTGAAGAGGCCAAACTGGCGCAGAAAAGCTGGGCCGACGTGCCGCTCGAGGACCGGATTACGCAGGTCCTTGCAGGTGTTGCCAATCTCGGCGCGGTCAATGCCGACATCGCCGTGGAACTCGCCCATATGATGGGTCGGCCTGTGCGCTACGGCGGCGAATTTGGTGGCGTCAAAGAGCGCGCCGACTACATGGCGGGTCTTGCTCCCTCGGCTCTTGCTCCGACCGTGATCGAGGACTCCGATGCTTTTGAACGACGCCTTGTTCGGGAACCTCAGGGCCTGGTGTTTGTGATTGCGCCCTGGAACTACCCGTATCTCACTTCCATGAACACGATCGTTCCCGCACTGATTGCCGGCAATGCCGTGCTCATCAAACATGCCGAGCAGACCCTGTTGGTCGGCGAGCGCATTGCATCGGCCTTTCATCAGGCCGGGCTGCCTGAAGAACTCGTCGCCAACATCTTCATCGACCACCCGACGGCGGAAACACTACTCGGCGATGGTGCTTTCGACTATGTGAATTTCACCGGCTCGGTGGAAGGCGGGCGCCGGGTGGAGCGTGCGGCTGCCGGCACCTTTACCTCCATGAGCTTCGAGCTTGGTGGAAAGGATGCAGGCTATGTGATGGAGGACGCCGATCTTGAGATGGCCGTCGCCACATTGATCGATGGCGCCATGTTCAATTCCGGTCAATGCTGCTGCGGGATCGAGCGGATCTATGTAACGGCCGGGCATTATGATGCCTTTGTGGAGAAAGCGGTCGCACTCACCAAGACCTACACGCTAGGCAGCCCGCTCGATGACAAGACCACCATCGGTCCGATGGCCAACGAACGGTTCGCCAAGACCGTCCGGCGGCATGTAGCAGAAGCACTTGGTGCTGGCGCGGTTGCCCACATCCCGACTCTGCCAGGCGATGATGGCGGCGCTTATGTCTCCCCGCAAATCCTCACAGACGTGAACCACACCATGACCGTAATGCGCGAAGAAACCTTCGGCCCCGTGGTCGGCATCATGAAGGTGGAAAGCGACGAGGAAGCGATCGCACTGATGAACGACAGCGCCTATGGGCTGACGGCGTCTCTTTGGACGGGGGACGCGCAACGGGCGGCAACAATCGGCGCCAGACTGGAGAACGGTATCGTTTTCATGAACCGTTGCGACTATGTCGATCCGGCGCTTTGTTGGACAGGCTGCAAGAACACCGGTCGCGGCGGATCACTGTCGACCTTAGGCTTTCATGCCGTGACGCGCCCGAAATCCTACCATCTGAAAAAGAAGCTTTAGCGCGTTTAACACGAAACGGCTTGCGCTTAACTGCGGCCTGACCGGACCATCGACGCCTCGATCTGGCTCACCATGAATCGATAGGCATGATCGGACAGCGCGACATTGTCGGTCCACATGTTGCGCCAGATCGCGATGTCGTTCGACAAACCTTCATCAAGCACTTCGGACGAGAAGCTTTCGAAGGTTATCCATCCGCGATAGTCGATGTCGCGCAGCGCTGAAAACGCATTGGCGAAGTCGATGGAGCCCGAGCCCAGTTGCGCCCGGTTGTTCTCGCCAATGTGGAAGTAACCAAGCCGATCCCCGGCGCGGCGCACCGCATCGCCAATGTCACTTTCCTCAATGTTCATGTGATAGGTATCAAGGTGGAGCTTGGGCCAGGCATGACCCACATCGTCAAGGAACGCCAGACCCTGATCGGTGGAGTTCAGGAGGTTCGTCTCATAGCGGTTGACGATCTCCAGAACCATCGGAACCTCTGCAGCCTGCGCCTTGTCGGCGACGCGGGCAATGGCATCCACCGCGTTCTTCCGGCCTTCCGCAGTCGGCGCCTTGGGGTACTTTCCAAGCGCCGAATAGAGAATGCCACCCAGCAGTTCGACACCTATGTCGCGGCACGCCGAGACAGCGTTCTCGAGCATCACCTCGCCACGCCGGGCAATCTCCGGATCGGGATTGGAGATATCGGCGTCCCACGCCAGCCCCATCGTAATGGCGCATTTCAGATCATGCTTGTCGAGCAGCTTGCGCAGCGTCTCCACGCTGATCATCGCAGGGTCGAAACGTGGCAGTTCGATGAGTTCGTAGCCGATACGCCGCGATTGCTCGAACGCATGGTTCAATTCGGCCTCGTCCCACGACCCCGTCCAGACAAGGGCATGAACCCCGAGTTTGTTCGGCAGGTGACCGGCGGTCATGACAGGTATCCTTCAGGCATGCGCATGCGCGTGGGTTTGAGATAAGCGGTTCGCTCGGCAACGAATGACGGTGCCGCGTCCAGAACGGCTCTCCAACCACGCGTGGCAAATCGAATGTCAAGGGTCCGGTGCGGCGGAAGGCTGGCCCGCTCACGGATCTGCGTGACCAGTGCCTCTCGCGGATAGCCGCGCATGTCCAGCACACCACCGCCAAGCACCACAGTCTGTGGACACAGCATCAGGATACTGGAGGCAGACGCAAAGGCCTGGTCTCGTACGAAGGTTGCCAGATCAGCGTTCAACGCCGGCAAACCCTCCTGCTCAAACAGCGCATCAACCGGAACACCGTAGGTTTCCGCAAGTTGATTGAGACGCCGCCCGGACGCATAGACTTCCAGACTATCGGCTTTCAGGCCATCAAGCGGTTCAGCGTTGCCATGGATGGGCATGTGGCCGATCTCCAGAGCCCAGCCGTCACCACGAAAGACATGCCCCTGATCGACCAACGCAGCGCCGACGCCGGTGCCGAAAAAAAGGCCCAGAACGCTCTGGCAACCTTTCGCAACACCTTGTTCACACTCCCCGCGCAACAGAAGAACAGCATCGCGTTCCAGAAACACCGGCACGCCAAGCTGATCGGTCAGCCGACTGGCGACCGCCAGGCCGTTCAGTTGGGGTATGTTGGCCGCATGCAGCACATGATCAAAATCGCGGTCGAGAAAACCTGGAATGGTCATCACCACCGCATCGAACGCAAACCCGTTGTCCGATGCAAAACCTTCAAGAATGGTTTGCAGCGCCCCCAGCGGATCATCGCACCGCAAATGCTCCGAGGAGACCCGCTCGCTATAGGGCGCTGGCAGACCGTGTATGACCGCACCCAGCTTCATCGCCGTGCCGCCGATGTCGGCCACCAGGATTGTCTGCCGGCTACCCATAGGCGGGCCTGTACAAAGAGGCCGCACCAGAGCGTTCAGACGTCTCCACCGCAGTCAGAAAGCTCTTCAACGCTGCACTGAAATCAGCTTTGTAAGCTTGCTTGTCCGTGCTCTTTGGCGTGATCGTCACCAGTTTGGCACCGGGTATGGCGGCACAAACCTCTTTCGCCATAGCCAGCGGATGAACCACGTCCAGATTATGGCCAAGCACCTGGACGGGTAAGCGAAGCGCCTGATAATCGGCGAACGAAAGGCCGGGCCCATCTGCAGCCAGGGAAGCGAGCAGAGCTTGTGTAGATATGGGATCTGGCCGGTCGAATTGACCAAGGACGGACGCCGCATTGTCCGGCGAAGCGGCTTGCAGCCGGGCAAAGGCCTGGCTGCTTGCGAAACGGTCCCGCGCTTCGTCGACGCCGGAAGCCTTGAGACAGTCAGCCGCCACAGCAAAAATCGCCATGTTCTCCGGCGCGCTGCTATCGAACCAGGCAGGTCTGGCAACGCACAAAGATTGTACCCGTAAAGGATTCAACACCGCCAGGCGCGTGGCGATGGCCGCACCCATGGAGATACCCGCAACATGCACACGGGCAATGCCGAGATGATCGATCAACGCAAGCAGATCATCGGTAAACGTCGCGATGGAAAGCTGATCCGTTGGCCCAAGTTCGCTGCCGCCATGGCCGCGACACTCCAACGTTATGCGCCGAAAATCATCGTACCCACCAGCGATCTCGAACGGTTGCTCGGCGCTCGCGCCCAGCCCGTGCTGGAAGATCAAGACGGGTCCTTTCCCCTCATCGCGATAGGAAAGGCTGAGCCCATCGTGTTGGAAACGGCGCATCATGCGAGCAACTCCCGCAGAAAAGACGCAACACCGGGTGCCTCTTTGGCCGACAGGCCGTGAGTTACCAGCGGGCCGTCAAAGCCTGTCGCGCGCAAACGCTTCACAAAGAACGGATAGTCGAGCACCCCCTGCCCGGCCGTCGTGAACCCGCCGTCAGCCGTGCGGTCCTTGGCATGGGCCATACC
>JANQJE010000283.1 GCA_028281795.1 Cohaesibacteraceae bacterium
GAGTTCACACCACTGTCCGTCACACTCAATGAGCTCGGCTATGACACCGGGCTCCAGCAAAAAACGCGTGCTGGCATTCGCGTCGGGAGCCCGGCGGGCGGGTACCGGATCACCATCACTCCAGGGTGCAATGACAGCCGTGCGGCGGCCTGTAAGAAGATCGTGACGGATCCACCCTTCATCGCCATCCATATCGCGGATCTTGCGCCAGTTGCCGAATTCGGCGGTGATTTCCACCGGCAGTCCGGACCGCATGAACGTCCAGCGGATGTCATACGCACCGCCGGGGCCGACGCGGACATTGGCCTCACTGGGGCGGATGGACACAAAGCGCGGAAGCGGGAAACCGGTGACCGGACCAACGGTTATTCCGTTTTGGATAGCAGGCGCCTGCGCGTTTGCCGCTCCCGGTGCCACCAGGCCCGCCAGAAGCCCAACAGCCAACACCATCATAAAAGTCAGCGGCTGTGCGAAACTGAAAATGCGGATTGGACAGGACATTGTGCGCTGCGATAAGCCTTGAAATCTGTATCCCGTATTGCTGGCCGATGGTTTGGCTGGACAACATGGGTTGCGTGCGGTTGGTAGGGGGACAGTTGATGGCACGACAATTGGCCACGCAGCGTTAAGATTGGGTCAAAACGGTTGTTTTGACGCGCATAAAAGGGTGAGTGCAGATGGCGAAAACGAAACCTCAGATCGTGGTCACGCGTAAGCTGCCAGATGTGGTTGAGACCCGGATGCGCGAGCTTTTCGACACGCGGCTGAACACGGAAGACCGCCCTATGACACAGGCGGAACTGGTCGACGCAGTGAAAACCGCCGATGTGCTCGTCCCGACCGTGACGGACAAAATCGACGCCGGGGTCATGGCACAGGCCGGGCCGAAGCTGAAGATGATCGCGCAGTTCGGTGCAGGCGTCGATAACATCGATGTGGACGCCGCAAACAACCGCTCCATCGTCGTCACGAATACACCCGGTGTCCTTACGGAAGATACCGCCGACATGACGCTGGCGCTGATGCTCGCCGTGCCCCGGCGCCTTAAAGAAGGCGCGCGTTATCTGGTCGACAATGCGGAAAACTGGGCCGGCTGGTCACCCACCTGGATGCTGGGTCACCGCATCTGGGGCAAGCGGCTGGGTATCGTGGGGATGGGACGCATCGGACAGGCCGTCGCCCGCCGCGCCAAAGCATTTGGCCTATCGATCCATTACCACAACCGCCGCCGCGTCGCCCCGGCGATTGAAGAAGAGCTGGAGGCAACCTATTGGGACTCGCTGGATCAGATGCTGGCACGCATGGACGTCGTTTCCGTGCACTGTCCTCATACACCGGCGACATTCCATCTGCTTTCGGCGCGCCGCCTGAAACTGATGAAACCCACGGCCTTCATCGTAAACACCGCCCGTGGCGAGATCATCGATGAAGCGGCTCTCATCCGTATGCTGGAACACGATCAGCTTGCCGGTGCCGGTCTGGATGTATTCGAACATGAGCCGTCGGCCGACCCGAAACTGATCAAGCTCGCACGCGAGAACAAGGTCGTTCTCCTGCCGCATATGGGGTCGGCGACGATTGAAAGCCGCATCGACATGGGCGAGAAGGTTATCATCAACATCCGCGCCTTCTCCGATGGGCACCGGCCACCGGATCGCGTGCTGCCGAGTATGTTGTAGAGGGTGCTAGCAAGCAAGCTGGCCGGTCTGTTCACCTGATCAGCCGTACGCGATCTCTTCAAAGCGCATGGTCAGAGCATCGACGAGCAGCAACCGGCCCAACAGGGGCTCGCCTGCATCCGTGATCAGCTTAATTACCTCCATCGCCTGCATGGTTCCGAGCATGCCTGTGAGAGCCCCCATCACACCGACCTGCGCACATGTCGGCAGGGAGCCGGGATCTGGCGATACGGGGTAAAGGTCGTCGAAGCCCGGATAGTACGATCCATCGGCCTTCACACGATGGGGTGCAAGCACCGTCAGCGAGCCATCCCAAACCGACACAGCGCCCGTGACCAGTGGAACAGCCTTGTCTTTGCAGGCTTGAGCGACCGTTCGACGCGTTTCAAAACTGTCCGACCCGTCAACCACGATATCGGCGCTCGCAAGCAGACGGTCTGCATTGTCATCCGTGAGTCTTTCCCGTTGCAGATGCAAGGTCAGATGCGGATTCATGGCCATCAGCGATGTTGCGGCGCTTTCCGTCTTGGGCTGACCCACACGCTCGGTCGGATGAATGATCTGCCGCTGCAGATTGGAAAGCGACACGTCATCATCATCAATGATGGTCAGCGTTCCGACTCCAGCAGCAGCAAGGTACATCAAACAGGGCGCACCAAGGCCTCCGGCGCCGACCACAGCGACATGCGCAGCCTTCAGCTTGGCCTGTCCCGGTCCGCCAATGTCCTTGATGACAAGGTGCCTTGCAAAGCGTTCGATCTCGTCGGGTTGCAGGGGCTGGCTCATGACCCGCTGTTTAACGTCAATTGGCGATGCCGTCATCCATGCCTTGCGCCCGCCAGAACACCCCGGTAGATCAGGCCGATGTCTTCTACGACCGTCAAAATCTGTGGGCTGAGCACGCCCGACACGCTTGATGCGGCACTCGGTGCGGGCGCCGAAATGGTCGGTTTTGTCTGCTTTCCGAAAAGCCCGCGGCATGTCGATCTGAGCACAATGATTGCGCTGGCCGAGCAAGCGCGTGGCCGAGCCGACATCGTGGTGCTGACCGTGAATACCACGGATGCCGACCTGCGCACACTGAACGAGGCCGTGAAACCCGACTGGTGGCAGCTTCACGGGTCGGAGGACGCCGATCGCATCCGGGCCGTCCAGAGCCGGTTTGGCCGTCCGGTGATGAAGGCAGTCGGTGTTGGCTGCGCCGATGATGTCTCGGCAGCCAATGCCCTCGGCCAGGTCGCCGACCGATTGCTGCTGGACGCCAAGCCGCCAAAGGACGCAACGCGCCCCGGCGGGCTCGGCACGCCGTTTGACTGGTCGTTGCTCGACGCGCTCGACCGACAGCGGCCCTTCATGCTTTCCGGCGGTCTATCGCCCGCAACTGTTGGAGACGCCATCGAAGCCACCGGTGCCGATGGCGTCGATGTGTCGTCTGGTGTCGAAAGTGCGCCCGGTATCAAAGACGCCGATCTGATACGGCAGTTCATCGCGGCCGCCAAAACCGGCGCCACGCCTGCCTCTCCTGTTTCGAAGATAAGGACAAACGCATGAGCACTCAGACAAGCTCACCGGCGGGACAGCCCAATTCCTACCGGACAGGACCGGACGAAGCGGGGCACTTTGGCCTGTTTGGCGGGCGTTTTGTCGCCGAAACTCTGATGCCGCTGATTCTGGATCTGGAACAGGCCTATTCCGAAGCCAAGGAAGACCCGGCTTTCCAGGCCGAACTGGACAATCTGAACACAAGCTATGCCGGTCGCCCTTCGCCGCTCTATTTCGCTGAAAGGCTGACCGACGAGCTTGGCGGCGCCAAGATCTATTTCAAACGCGATGAGCTGAACCATACCGGCTCGCACAAGATCAACAACTGCCTGGGTCAGATTCTGCTCGCGCGGCGCATGGGGAAGACCCGCATCATCGCCGAGACGGGTGCCGGACAGCATGGCGTGGCCACCGCCACGGTCTGTGCACGGTTCGGCTTGAAGGCCGTTATCTATATGGGCGCGACAGACGTTGAACGGCAGGCTCCGAACGTTTTCCGTATGAAGCTGCTGGGCGCAGAGGTCATTCCCGTTACTGCCGGTGCCGGCACGCTGAAAGACGCAATGAACGAGGCCCTGCGGGACTGGGTCGCGACCGTGGATGAAACCTATTATCTGATCGGTACAGCCGCTGGACCACACCCCTACCCAATGCTGGTGCGTGACTTTCAGTCGATCATCGGCAAGGAGACGCGCGAACAGATGCTGGCCGCCGAAGGCCGCCTGCCAGACGCAGCGGTCGCATGTGTCGGCGGCGGCTCGAACGCCATCGGCCTGTTCCACCCGTTCCTAGATGACACCGACGTCAGACTGATCGGCGTGGAAGCAGGCGGCCATGGCGTTGACGTGGAAAACGGCCACGCGGCGTCTCTTTCCGGCGGCCGTCCGGGCGTGCTTCACGGCAACCGGACGTTTCTGCTGCAGGACGACGATGGCCAGATCCTCGAAGGACACTCGATATCCGCCGGTCTGGACTATCCCGGTATCGGTCCGGAGCACAGTTGGCTGAAAGATATCGGCCGGGTCGACTATGTGCCGGTCACCGACAGCGAAGCGCTCGAAGCGTTCAAGCTGCTGTCGCGGACCGAAGGTATCCTGCCGGCATTGGAGCCCGCTCATGCCCTGGCCCATGTGGCGAAGATCGCACCGGGCATGGCCAAGGATCAGATTCTGGTGATGAACCTGTGCGGGCGCGGCGACAAAGACGTGCACACAGTGGCGGAAGCCCTGAAAGCTCAGGAGGCGCGAGCCCAATGACCATCACGATTTACCACAATCCGGCGTGTGGCACCTCACGCAACACGCTGGCGATGATTCGCGAGTCCGGCGAAGAACCAACAGTGATCGAGTATCTGAAAACTCCGCCGAACCGCGAAACCCTGGTCAAACTCATTGAAGCAACCGGCCTTTCGGTGCGGGATGTTCTGCGCAAGAAGGGTACGCCCTATGAAGAACTTGGTCTCGACAACCCGGCTCTCAGCGATGATCAACTGATCGATGCGATGGTCGACCACCCGATTCTGATGAACCGGCCCATCGTCGTGACGCCTTTGGGCACCGTGCTTTCACGCCCGTCGGAGAAGGTTCTGGACGTCCTGCCGAACGCGGCTGCAGTGCAGGGTTTCACCAAAGAAGATGGCGAGAAGGTCAGTCCGAAAGGCTCTCCATGACAACGCGTATCGAAGCCCGTTTTGCCGCCTTGAAGGCACAAGGCCGTCCAGCGCTCATGACCTATGTTATGGGCGGCGACCCGGACATGGAAACCTCACTGGGCATTATGAAGGCGCTGGCTGGGTCAGGTGCCGACCTGATTGAACTCGGCATGCCGTTCTCCGATCCGATGGCCGACGGCCCGGCGATCCAGGCAGCGGGGCGCCGGTCTTTGCTGGGCGGACAGACGCTGGCCAAAACCCTACATCTGGTGGAGCGCTTTCGTGAAACGGATGGCGACACGCCGATCATCCTGATGGGGTACTACAACCCGATCTACATCTATGGGGTCGACGCCTTCCTGGCCGAGGCACTGCGCGTTGGAGTGGACGGTTTGATCGTGGTCGACCTGCCGCCGGAGACTGACGACGAGCTCTGCATTCCGGCGCTTGAAGCCGGGCTGAACTTTGTCCGGCTGGCGACGCCGACAACGGACGATAAACGCCTTCCCACAGTGCTTGGGAACACCTCCGGCTTCGTTTATTACGTTGCGATTAAAGGTATCACCGGCACGGCAAGCGCCGACCCGGCCAAGGTTGGCGAAGCTGTTGCACGCATCAAGAATCAGACCGATTTGCCGGTTGCCGTTGGATTTGGCATCAAGACGCCGGACGATGCCGCCAATATCGGTGCCGTGGCCGATGGTGTTGTCGTTGGCTCGGCTTTGGTGAATACCATCGCTGCCAGTCTTGATGCCGATGGCAAGGCTACCGATATGACGCTACAAGCGGTTACAGACCTGACAACCGATTTGGCCGCCGGTGTCCGGCGCGCAGGCAACCCATCCTAACGCCGCAAGACGGCTTTCCCTAGGAGTTTCCCCGTGAACTGGATCGATAATGTCGTGCGGCCCAAAATCCGCACCCTGTTTTCCTCCTCCAGCCAGACACCGGACAATCTGTGGATCAAATGCCCGGAAACGGGTGAGATGGTGTTCCACAGGGACCTTGAGAACAATGACTGGGTGGTGCCGAACTCCGGTCACCATATGCGCATGCCCGTGCGCAAGCGGCTGGAACGCCTGTTTGACGAGTCGCAATTTGAACTGATCGAAACGCCTGATGTTGCGCCGGATCCGCTGAAATTCCGCGATGAACGCAAATACACCGATCGTATTCGCGATGCTCGTGCCAAGACCAACGAAACCGATGCGTTTCTTGTGGCGGCCGGCACCATCCATGCACAGCCCGTTGTCGTCGCAGCCCAGAACTTCGCCTTCATGGGCGGCTCGCTGGGCATGGCGGCGGGCGAAGCTTTTATCAAGGCGGCCGAGGTCGCGGTCGAGCGTCACCGCCCGCTGATACTGTTCGCCGCATCTGGTGGCGCCCGCATGCAGGAAGGCATTCTCTCTCTCATGCAGTTGCCGCGCACGACCGTCGCGGTGCAGCGCCTGAAGGAAGCAGGCTTGCCCTACATTGTCGTGCTGACCAACCCGACCACCGGCGGCGTGACGGCATCTTACGCCATGCTGGGCGATGTCCACATTGCCGAACCGGGCGCGTTGATCGGTTTCGCCGGCCCGCGCGTGATCGAACAGACGATCCGCGAAAAGCTGCCCGATGGTTTCCAACGCTCGGAGTATCTGTTGGAGCACGGAATGCTGGACATGGTCGTCACGCGTCAGGAGATGCGCGATACGCTGGCCCGGCTGGTCGACCTGTTCATGAACCCGGTCGCCCTCCCCGCCCTTGCAGCACCGGACGATACCGATCCGGCAGCCGACAACGCGATTGTTCCGGCATCCGATAGCGCCAACAGCGAAACACAGCCTGCATGAGCACACCGATGACGCCCGACCGGGGCGCGAGCGTTCCTGAAAAGGTCGATGTGCTCGACCTGCTGCATCGCTTCACGACTCTGCATCCGCGGGCATGGGATCTTGGCCTTGAACGTCTTGTCCGCCTGCTGGCGGATCTCGGCAGCCCGCATCTGCGCCTGCCGCCGGTGGTTCATGTCGCCGGCACCAATGGCAAAGGCTCAACGGTTGCGTTCATGCGTGCCATGCTGGAAGCCGATGCACGGGCTGTGCATGTCTATTCTTCGCCTCATCTGGTGCGTTTCAACGAGCGCATCCGCATCGGCGCGCCAGGCGGCGGAACGCTTGTTTCCGACGAAGCCTTGACGGAGGCTCTGCTCCATTGCGAGCGGGTGAACGCCGGTCAGCCTATCACCTTCTTCGAAGCCACGACGGCCGTTGCGATGCAACTCTTTTCCCAGAATGCCGCTGACGCCACATTGCTTGAAGTCGGCCTTGGCGGGCGTCTTGACGCCACCAATGTGGTTGAGACTCCGCATCTATGCGCCATCACGCCGGTCTCCATGGATCATATGAGTTTTCTCGGCGACACACTTGAAAAGATCGCGGGCGAAAAGGCCGGCATTCTGAAAAGGGATGTGACGGCCGTGATCGGTCCACAGGAGCCCGATGCGCTTGAGGTTATCCGCGCTGCCGCCAACCGCGTCGGTGCGCCGCTCGTCGTTCACGGCCAGGACTACATGGCCTATGAGGAGCATGGACGGCTTGTCTATCAAGACGCGTTCGGCCTGCTTGATCTTCCGCTGCCACGCCTGCCGGGCCGCCATCAGATTGCCAATGCCGGACTTGCGCTGGCCTGTATGCGCCATAGCGGGTTCGATCTTTCCGATCATGCTTTTGATGCGGCAATGGGCAATGTGACGTGGCCCGGCCGCCTGCAAAAGCTCACCGGCGATCTTGCTGCGCTGGCACCGTCTTGTGATGTCTGGCTCGATGGCGGCCACAATGCCGGTGGTGGACAGGCGCTTGCGGAGGCGATGGCCGATCTTGAAGAGCGTGTTCCACGCCCGCTCTACGTGGTGAGCGGCATGCTTCGAACCAAAGACGCCTCGAGCTTTTTTGCACCGTTTGAAGGCCTTGCGCGGCAGGTTGTGGCCATTCCGATCCCTAAGCACGAGAAGAGCTACGATACCGTAGGACTTGCGTCCTCGGCAGCCGAAGCAGGGACCTTTGCATCCGTCTCACCAAGCCTGGAAGATGCCTTGCAGGAGATCGAGATGGCCGCAGGCGAGCCTGCCCGCATTCTGATCTGCGGATCGCTGTATCTGGCGGGCTACACGCTGAAGGCGGACGGCAGCGTCCCGGTCTAGCTAGCGTCTAGGGCCTGGACGGATCAGGCAGCCCATTCCTCCAGAACGTAAGGGTCCGTCTCGTCGGACGGGCCCTGTAACGTCTCCGGTGCAAGCTCACGCATGGCCCAGACAGCGGCTCCACGCACAAGTGCGGCGCGGTCGTTCAGAAGTGCCTCGATCAGGGGAACAAGCGCCGTGTCGGTACTGTTGCCTGCCGCGACCAGGCAGTTGCGCACAAATCTGTCCCGACCGATGCGTTTGATCGGCGAGCCGGAAAACAATGCGCGGAACCCGGCGTCATCAAGCGCCAGAAGATCGGCAAGCTTTGGCGCATTGAGATCGTCCCGCGCTGTCAGCTTCGCCTCGCGAGCGATGCTGGCAAACTTGTTCCATGGGCAGACCGCCAGGCAGTCATCGCACCCATAGATACGGTTACCCATGGCCTTGCGAAATTCCGCAGGTATGGGGCCTTTGTGCTCAATGGTCAGGTAGGAAATGCAGCGACGCGCATCCAGCTGGTAAGGTGCTGGAAAGGCCTGTGTCGGGCAAATGTCGAGACACTGTGTGCATGAGCCGCAATGGTCGCGTTCAGGCTTGTCGCCAGGCAGCTCGAGTGTGGTGAAGATCGCGCCGAGAAACAGCCATGAGCCATGCTCACGCGAAACCAGATTGGTGTGCTTGCCCTGCCATCCCAGACCCGCAGCGTGCGCCAGGGGCTTCTCCATCACCGGCGCCGTGTCCACGAAGACTTTCACGCCACCGCCAAGTCTGGCGACGATCTTGGAGGCCAGTGTCTTCAGCCGCCCCTTGATGATGTCGTGATAGTCGCGGTTGCGCGCATAAACCGAAATCGTGCCCACATCACGCTGATCCAATGTTTCCATGGGATCGCTGGCAGGACCATAGTTGAGGCCCACCATGACGATGGCCCGCGCTTCGGGCCACAGCGTTCGTGGATGCCCGCGCCGGTCCATTGTCTCTTCCATCCAACCCATCGTGCCATGATGGCCGAGCGCTACGAAGCGTTCCAATCGCGGGCGCAAGTCGTCCATCCGCCCGGCATGAGTTATGGCGCAGGCTTCAAAGCCGACCTCATGAGCAGCCTTGTGAATGAAGGCGGTCTGCTTTCTGGGATCAGAAATCCGGATCGTCATAATGCGCTGGTGGTATCACGCCGCTCACCCGTTCTTCCAGCAGCGGCGTGAACGAGGGTCGCGATTTAACGCGTGCATACCAAAGCTTGCAGGCCGATCTTTCCGCCCAGGCGATTTCTCCCAGATAGTCCAGCGACGAAACAGCTGCAGCAAAGGCTAGGTCTGCCAGTGAGATCCGCTCGCCAGCCAGCCAATCCCGTGTCGATAAGAGATGATCCAGATAGTCCAGATGCCAGGTCAGATTGTCGCGCGATATGCGCATAGCCGCGGTGTCCGGCGCACCGCCGCCGTGGTCGGCGGGAATGCTTCGCTTCAAAGCCTTTTCGTGAGTGAGCACGCCAGTGACATCGTGCTCCATCAACACCAAAGCCCAGTCCATTAGACGGCGGACTTCGGCGCGGGCTGCAAGATCGACCGGCATCAACGGTGCGCCGCGATCTTCGCGCGACTCGGAGAGGTAGGCGCTGATCGGTCCGGCGCCGACCAAAACCAGATCATCATCGGTCTTCAAGACCGGGACCGATGCAGCCGGGTTGAGCAGCAGGAATGCACGCCGCCTCTCCCATAGCTTCTCGACCTCCAGGTGCGTGGAGATGCCATATTCCGACAGGGTCAGGCGAACGCATCGGGACGCTGTATCGAGAGGCTGATGGTAAAGCGTGGTCATGAAGCCGTCACGGTTGGGAAGAAGAAGGGAGCGCGCGGTCTGGCGGGATCAGATGGCCAAAGCAAGGCGGACGCCAACAGGGCGATGACGGTATAGGGCTGGCTGCGGCCGCCTTCAAGCAAGCTGTTGGCAAAGAGTGCGGAAGTCTTTAACCCGGCGCTTTAAACACACGTGGCGTAGCGCCGCGCCATTTTCTTCTTCGGATTTTTCATGACGTTAGAGACCTTTCTGAACGCGCTGTTCCTTGGCTTGCTCGAAGGCCTCACCGAGTTCATTCCCGTGTCCTCAACGGGCCACATTCTCCTTGCCGGACATTTTTTGGGATTTGAGAACGACGGCAAGATTTTCGAGGTCCTGATTCAGTTCGGCGCTATTCTCGCCGTGCTCTCGGTCTACACGGCGAAACTTCTGCGCATCGCCGCTGACCTTCCGACCAGCGCGAAGGCACGACGCTTCGTGGCCGGAATCGTGGTTGCGTTCTTGCCGGCCGCTTTCATGGGAGCGATGTTTCACGAGCTTATCAAGACAGTGTTGTTCGAAACGCCTGTGCTGATATGCACGACGTTGATCGTCGGCGGCATCATCCTGCTGTTCGTCGACCGTATGACGCTGCAGCCCAGATACACCGATGTGATGGATTATCCGCTGTCGCTTTGCCTGAAGATCGGTCTCTTCCAGGTGTTGGCGTTGATTCCCGGCATGTCGCGGTCGGGCTCAACCATAGTCGGCTCGCTCCTGATGGGAACCGATAAGCGCTCAGCGGCGGAGTTCACATTCTTCCTGGCTATGCCGACCATGGCCGGTGCGTTCGTTTACGACCTTTATCAGAACCGCGATATCGTCACGACCGACAGTCTGCTGGTCGTGGCCGTCGGGTTCATCGCCGCATTTTTCATGGCCGTGCTCGTGGTGCGCTGGCTGCTGGATTATGTCAGCCAGCACGGTTTTGCGCTTTTCGCCTGGTGGCGGATCATCGTCGGCAGCCTGGGCTTTCTAGGGCTGGCTATGCTCGGCTAACAGCACACACGACGGCAGAGCTTGTGCTGACCCCAAGCCTATAACGATCGCTGCGGCCTAAGGCTTTGCGCCAAGCGCTGCATACTGACCATGCTTGCGATAACGCCACAGATAGGTCGGTATGATCGCATCGATGGCGGCCGGGTTCAAACCAAGCCCTTTCAATGTCCGGCTCTCTGTCTCGGCAGCCTCTGACACCACATTATCGACAGCGAGCATTTTGACCTGATCAACTGTCAGAATCGGCTTGGGTAGGATTTCAAAAACGCGAGCCTGAAGTTCAGCGACTTTCTCCGGCATGGCGATGATCGGTCGCTTGCGTTCAATCACGTCCAGCATGCGCTCCATTAAGCCTTCGAAGGTATCCACCTCCGGTCCGCCAAGCTCATAGGTCGTGCCCGGCGTCGCACCGCCATCGACGGCCAGGGCAACGGCATCGGCCACATCACCGACATAGACTGGCTGAAAGCGCGTTTTCGGACCAACCACAGGCAGGATCGGTGAGATGCGCGCCATCGCGGCAAAGCGGTTGAAGAACTCATCTTCGGGGCCGAACACAATGGATGGGCGCATGATGATGGATTCGGGCACGGCCGCATGAACCGCTTTCTCTCCGAGCGCCTTGGTGCGCGCGTAACCGGCTTCGGCGTCTTCATCAGCCCCAATGGCCGAGAGATGCACCAGATTGGTAATGCCCGCCTTTTGGCACGCCTGGGCAATGAAGCCGGGCCCTTCGGCCTGAACTTTTTCGAACGACTGTTTGCCCGACTCGTACAGAATGCCGACCAGGTTCACGACAGCGTCGGCACCTTCGACGGCGCGCTCGACCGACCAGCCATAGCGCAGATTGGCTTGAATCGCATGAATCTGTCCGACGGCACCCATCGGCTGTACATGGCCGGCAAGGTCCGGGCGGCGTACAGCCACCCGTACGCGATAGCCCTTCTTGGCCAGTTCACGAACGATGTATCGCCCAAGGAATCCGGAGCCGCCGAATACCGTGACGAGTTTGCCGTTCAGCCCTGCATTGCCGGGGGTGTCAGCCATGATCCATCGAAGTCCCTGATGTGTCCGTTTGAAGGGTGGTGTAGCCCGCTCCCCGGCGTGCGTGCAAGCGGGTGAAAGGTCTCATCTTTGGGGCAAGACCGGTTCCTGCATCCAATGCCGTTGACAGGACCGCGTGTCAGCCGTAATGCAACGCCCTCAGCTATACCCACCAGCCCAGGTGGCGGAATTGGTAGACGCGCTGGCTTCAGGTGCCAGTGATCGCAAGATCGTGGAAGTTCGAGTCTTCTCCTGGGCACCATTTTACTGCCTGACGCGCGGATGTCTCCAAAAATGCAGCTTGAAGCACCTGCCCTGCATCATATGAATGCAGGTTACGGGGTCATGTTCTCTTCCCTTGAAGATCGTCGGCCGGTGTGTTGACGGCTGGGCGCTTCGTCCAGGATGGGAGATAGTCGAGCGGTTCTTTGGTGCCTGCCGGAACGATGGGGTCCGGCAGTTCCGCAAGTCGTTCGGCAAGGTTTCCCTGACGGCTTGCGATAAGGACTTCCGTCGCACCGCCGACAAGTGTGCCGCCGACGAAGACCTGGGGCACGGTGCGCATCTTCGTGTGGTCGAAAAGCGCCCGCAAAATGTCGCCGCCGCGATCATTTTCCCGGAACTCTGCAGAATCGACGTCGATCGAGCGGAAAGGGATGTTGGCGTCAGAAAACAGCCGGCGAACCGACCAACAGAACTCACACCATTCAAAACCGAACAGGACGACCGGCTCGGACGGATCGTCAATCACATCCCCGATAAAAGCCCTGGCCGTTTCCGATATGGGAGCCGGAGAGGTTTTGCCGGACGGCGGCATTTTCTTGTTGGGAGCAGGCGCGGAAGCAGCAATTGCCCTTTCCTCCTCGGACATGTCGACGTCGATGTGGTCGAACAGGGGGGTAGAAAGATAACGATCGCCGGTATCCGGGATCATGGCCAGGATGGTGCTGCCTGCGGGAGCGCCGGCGGCCACATCGAGTGCCGCGGCAACTGTTGCGCCGCCGCTGACCCCGCAAAAGATGCCTTCCTTGCGAGCCAGGTCTTGGGTGACCTGCAGTGCGTCGGCGCCGCGAACCGGTTGGAAGACGTCGATCAAACCATCATCGAGCGCATCACCCGCCAACTTGGGGACGAAGTCTGGCGACCAACCCTGCACCGGGTGAGCGCGGGCGTTGGGATGGCTTCGGGCCGCTGCCCCATCGGGGCGTCGCAGTTGCGGTATGCCGCTCCCGAGAATCTGAGAGTTTTCCGGCTCGACCAACACAACCTTGGTCCTTGGACTTTCTTGTTTAAGTGACTTGGCGACACCCTTGAGCGTACCTCCGGTTCCAAATCCGGTCACCCAATAGTCGAGGCCATCGCCGGAAAAATCATCGAGGATTTCGCGGGCCGTTGTGGCCGCATGGATATCGGCGTTGACCTCGTTTTCAAACTGTCGGCAAAGGAACCAACCGTGGGTCTCAGCCAGCCGTTCAGCCATGCGAAACATGCCGGTTCCGCGCTCGGCCGCAGAGGTCAGGACGACCTTGGCACCAAGAAACCGCAAGAGCTTGCGTCGCTCCAGGCTGAAACTCTCCGCCATCACGACCACCAGCGGGTAGCCCTTTTGGGCACAGACCATAGCCAGTCCAATGCCGGTGTTGCCGGACGTTGCCTCGATAACCGTTTGTCCGGGGCGTAGCGCGCCGGATCGTTCCGCAGCTTCGATCACGGCCAAGGCCAATCGATCCTTGACCGATCCCATTGGGTTGAACGCCTCAAGCTTTGCATAGAGCTGGACATGGTCAGGGCCGATATTGTTGAGACGCACGACTGGAGTCTCGCCAATCGTCTCGAGGATGGACGCTTTCGGACCGGTGTAGCGAAGTGTGTCCCCCGAAGGAGGCAAATGTCCTCTCTCCTTGGTGTCAGCGAACTCGATAAGCCTATCAGACATAGAAGTACTCCTTTGGTGCAGCTGCTTAAGCCGCATGGCTCACGTTGAGGTGTTGATGAATGAGGGACGAAATATGCTGCGTATCGACGTCCGCCCCGGCAATGTGATGGGAGCGCCGTCGCCGAAGGACGGGCAGTCCAAGCACAAAAAGTCCGGGCGACGGGCAGGCGCCGTTGTTATGACGCAGATGCCCGCGCGCATCGAAGACGGGAACATCCATCCATGAATGGTTCGGCCTATATCCGGTCGCCCATATCACTGTGCGGATTGAACCGCTCGTTAAGTCGAGTGAAAGACGCGGCAAGTCAGGGATTACCGTCGGGACCGGCCGATCTTCTTGTGCCGCCGTTCCGGGCGCCACGTTGGCGTCGATCCAATCATCAAACCGCTCGAGCATGCGATACATCTTGAGATCGGCTGCAGAGGTGAGCGCCGACAGTCCACCAGAGAACAGGACCGTACCGCCACGGATTGCAGAGAGCCGGCCAGTGACCTCAACACCCAGGATCTGTAATGCATTCAGATCGACGATCCCGCCGCCAACAAGCTGTGCCGAAGGCAAGCGGCGTGCTCTGGGTAAGTCCTCGATCTGATCGGCTGTTTCATCGTAGACGCCAGACCGGTCCAACCAGTACTCGATGTCCCGGCCGCGATAGTGTCGAGGGAGCCGGACGTGAGCGCCGACAGCCAAAATCACCTGCCGCCCGGACAGTTGGAGCTCGCGCGCGAGTTGGACGCCTGACGCCGAAGCTCCGACAATAAGGACGTCGCCTGGCGGCAGTTCGGCTGGGTTTCTGTATCGGTTCAGTGTGATCTGGGCGATCCGAGAGGGGAGGTCTCCCGCCAACAGAGGGATCTTCGGAAGACTGGTGGCACCGGTCGCGTTGACCACTGTTTGTGCGCTGATCGGGCCCTGATCGGTTTCAATACGATAGCCAAATCCCTGCCTCGCCAAGCGGGTCACCGTAACGCCCTCCCGCAAGGGCGCGGCAATCGCCCGGGCGTAGCGCTCCAGGTCGTCGGCAAACTCCGTTGCTGGCATGTATCCATCAGGGTCGGACCGGCTGTAGGGACCCCCGGGCAGGCCGTTGGCCCAATTCGGGGTCAGCAGCTTCAGATTATCCCAACGCTCGGTGCGCCAGGCATGCCCCGGGCCTCCACGCTCAAGGATGAGATGATCGATCGATCTTTGCGAAAGAGCTCGGCTCATTGCGAGGCCAGCATGCCCCGCGCCTATGATGACGGCGGTTGTGTGTTCCATCTGTGTGCTTTCGAGGGCTTACGTGGTTACCTAAAGGGGAGAGCGGAGGGCGCCCAAATGGGCGCCTCTTTTGGGTTCGGCATTAAGTGGACAAGTCTGGCTGCCCGATCCTTTGACAAGGCTGTCTGGGAGCAAGAGCTTTTCTTCAGACTGCCTCGGAGGCTGGGTTGGGACCCTGCGTCAGCGTCCTTTTTCGACCGTGACGTTCACCAGACTTGGATTGGCAATGACGTCGAACACCGCTGAACGTTTTTGCGACTGCGCTACCAGCGCTTCGATGTCTTGCTCGGAGGCATCCGCGTCAACATCGATGTGCACACGTATAGCCTCAAAGCCGTTGCGGACACTGGAATCGATGCCCAGGACACCCGACAGATCCATGTCGCCTTCGACAATTGCCTTAACGGACTTCAGCTCAATGCCGCGGTTTTCCGCCACCGATGCCACGCCTGCCATGAGACAGCTGGCCAGCGCACTCAAGACGATTTCCGCCGGCGTGGCACCGTTGTCCGATGCGGCGAACAGAGAAGGGTGATCGGCATCAATGGTGAATGCCCGATCGTGCTTTTGTTCCTCGCCTAAGCCGAAGAACCCCTCCATGGTTGAGCGGCTGTGAACGCCATCGATCCATTCACAAGCAGCACGCCACTTGAATTGCGCGTCACTGGGTGTTGCTTCCAACGCGTCTTTTGCCTCAAGAATGGCCTGAACGTTGACTCCATTTTTTTGGGGCGTTTCGATTTGAGTACTCACTATGAAACTCTCCTTTGTTGAGCTTGATCCGGTTTGGCGCCGCGATTGAGCAGCCAAAGCCATGCTCTGAGCCGGCGGCACAAAGCTGACGAACGGCGGGATCTGGGGACAGAGTCAGTTCACGCTTTGAGAATCCCGCGCATATCTGGGCTCAGGCTTCGTTCGTTGAACTGCGTCCATCACTGGCATCCTTCGGCTCGCATCGAAGCGCTCCGACCAGATCAGGAAATACGGGTTGACTGGATGGTCGTGTAGAACCGATATGGCTTAAAACAGTCCATTTGTGCCATAATCGCGTCGATTGACATGTTCACCGCGGCTCCTCTCGATTGAAAGGCTCGCACTTATCCGAGCGTCTGCCGGCAACGAATGATCGCGAAACCGCAACAGATGACAGTTCGTCCAAAGAGATTGATCAATGACAGCAGCTTCACGCGTTCAAAGGCCCGGCAACCACTGCCCCGCCTATGCCATTCAGCCGATGCTATGAGCAGTCATGGCCCACTGGACATCCAGCTGCTTGCCTTGCCCGAAAGTGCAGGGTCAGCCCTTTATGGTGTTCACGATGTCCTCAAGACATGTGGGCGTGCCTGGCGAGAGATTTCGGGCATTGAGCCCGGACCTGACCCGTTCCATCCTCGTATCGTTGCGACCGGCACCAAACCCTTCCACTGCGGCTACGGCATTCCCGTTGAGCCGGGCGCTGTCATAGGGATGGACAATGTTCCGGAAATCCTGGTCATCACCGACTTCTGGCTGTCTCCAGAGGACTCGTTTGGTGACCGCTACGATGACGTCAAGGCTTGGCTTGGTCATTGCTGGGATCAAGGTACAACGATCTATTCGGCCTGTTCCGGCTCAGTGCTGTTGGCTGCGGCCGGGCTGTTGGACGGAATGCCTGCTACGTCCCATTGGGTGTATCAGGATTTGTTTGATGCTGAGTTCCCGGAAGTCGCTTTCGACCCGAAGCCGGCACTTTGTTTCTCCGCGCATAACGGGCGCCTTGTCACGGCAGGGGGCGCTGGTTCCTGGCATGACCTCGCACTGCACATCATTTCCCGGCATGTGTCGCCCGGTGAAGCAATTCAGACGGCCAAGTTCTTCCTCATGAGGTGGCACACCGAGGGCCAACTCCCCTACGCCAATAGGGTCCGCTATCGGCCGCATGCAGACAGTGCGGTCCGCCGCGCTGAACAATGGTTGACGAACAATCTTTGTGCCGAGGACCCCGTGGCTGGTGTTGTCGAGGCCGTCGGCGTACCGGAGCGCAGCCTCAAGCGCCGCTTTGCCAAAGCCACGGGTTCAACGATCATTAGCTTCGTGCAGAGTCTTCGGATCGAGGCTGCGAAACAAGCACTCGAAACCAGTCGACGCCCGATTGAAGAGATCTCGTCTGAGGTCGGTTATGAAAACACCACGTTCTTTCGGCGTCTGTTCAGACGGACAACGGGTCTAAGCCCGTCAGAGTATCGGCGGCTTTACGAACCGTTCTGGAACTCTCAAGAGCCCAACGAGCACTTGAGAAAAGCTTCGTAGCCATGGCGACTGATTGAACGTCGTTGACGATGGACACAAGCCTTGGCCGTCCGACGCATTGACGCCGTATTGGACCCGTTAACCTCGACTTGCTATGCACGCGCGACAAACATCAAGCCGAACGGGACTTCATGACAACCATACGCATGCACCAGGGTGATTTGCCATCGCTGGACGCTTACACGGGCGCGGTCGCAATCGATACCGAGGCCATGGGCCTTGACCCGCACCGTGACCGGCTGTGCGTCGTGCAACTGTCACCAGGCGACGGCTCTGCCGATGTCGTGCAGATTGCACAGGGTCAAGCATCGGCGCCCAACATCGAAGCGCTTCTGGCGGATGCGTCAAAGACCAAAATCTTCCATTATGCCCGGTTTGACATCGCGCTTTTGTTTCACACGTTCGGTGTCATGACGACGCCCGTTTTCTGCACCAAGATCGCCTCCCGGCTGACGCGGACCTATACCGACCAGCACGGGCTTAAGGGCATTTCCAAGGAGCTTCTCGGCATCGATATGTCCAAGCAGCAGCAATCCAGCGATTGGGGTGCGCCCGAACTGTCCGACGCCCAGCAAGAGTATGCTGCGTCCGACGTGTTGCACCTGCATGAGCTTAAAGCCAGACTCGATGACCTGCTGGACCGGGAAGGCCGGCGGGAGCTTGCCGAAGCCTCGTTCGCTTACCTTCCCACACGCGCAAAACTGGATCTGTTGGGGTGGGGTGACAGCGATATCTTCGCCCACTCGTGAGCGTGTCGCGGCGCCGGCACGCCGGACTGATGCCTTCAGTGCCGCGCAGCGCCACTCGGCCAGGGTGCGCGCCTTGCGCTTGCTTGTACCCGCTGTGGGAGTCGTTTCTGTTGTTGTCGTGCTAGCCGGATGGTGGTTCTCGACCGCCCGTGTTCCGAACCTTGCCGTGACCGACGTCACCGTGACCGATGAAGGCATCGCCATGGATGCACCGGTCTTGCGCGGTGAAGACAATGAAGGCCGTCCCTATGAATTGCGCGCTGCGGAGGCATTCCAGTCACTCTCCGTCGACCCCGTTGTTCTTATGCGATCTTTAGAGGGCGTGCTTACCCTTGATGACAATGAGCAGGCCTTTTTGCGAGCACCGCAAGCGCGCTTTGACAGCGAGACGAACGTCATCCGGTTCGAGGAAGGTGATGTCATAATCCGTCTGAGTTCCGGCGGTCAGGCATTTCTGGGCGTAAGTACCGTCAATCTTGAAAACGGCACATTGCAGTCCGATGAACCCGTTCGCATCGCCAATGATGACGTTACGCTCAACGCGGGCGGCGTGCAGGGGTTTGACGGGGGCGAGCGCCTCCTGTTTACCAAAGGCGTGCGGATGGTTTTCACCCCGACACAGGATGGGGCTTAAAGGCATGCAAGCGGACACGTCGATCTGGATCGGCCTGGCGACACTGGCGCTTTTGGTATTGGCGCCCATCGGTGTGAGCCAGGTGCATGCACAAACGCTTGCGGATGGTTTGAGCGGTTTTTCGCAACAATCCGACGACCCAATCGAGATCGAAGCGGACAATCTGGAGGTTCTGGACGCCGAACGCGTTGCGATTTTTCGCGGCAATGTCGAGGTCGTTCAAGGCACTGCAACGCTGACGACGCGTGAGCTTCGGGTTCACTATGAGAGCAGCGATGACGGTTCTATCGGGCCGACCAGCAATCAGGGACTGCGTCTTCTGGAAGCTCTCGGTGACGTCGAAATACGATCCGAGGACCAGTACGCATCCGGCGATGAGGCGCAGTTCGATTTTATCGCCGAAATCATCACCCTGACCGGCAGTGTTCTGCTGCAGCAGGGCGATAATCTGGTGCGAGGTCAGCGCCTGACGGTCGACTTGACGACGCGCGAAAGCCGTCTTGATGCTTCGCCAGCTGCGTCGTCTGGCTCCGGCCGCGTGACGGGCGTGTTCGTCCCAGGCGCGGGCGCGGATCAATAGCAGAGACACCTATGAGTTTCTTTGATCAGTCTCTCGCCAAGCTGGGGCGCAAGCTGGAAGGGTTTCCCAATCCGTCGGCGATGCTTGTGCGCTGGGGCATTCTGCGCCCGCGCGATCCGATGGACCGGCTGGGGACCGATTTCGACAGGCTTATCGCTCAGACGGCGACGCCGCCTCACGATCTCAACGGCCACACAAACGGCCACGCCAACGGTCATGCGGATATGGCCGATCATGGTCTGCCGTTCGAGCCATATGACGTGCTGGATCATCCGGTTATCGGCGATGCGCTGGTGGTGCAGGGTCTACGCAAAGCTTACAGAGGCCGTGTTGTCGTGCGCGATGCCGGGCTGACCGTGAAGCGGGGCGAGGCCGTGGGGCTGCTCGGCCCGAACGGCGCCGGCAAGACCACCATCTTCTACATGATCACCGGACTGGTCCTGCCGGATGCCGGACAGATCCATCTGGACGGCAACGAAATTACCAAACTGCCCATGTATCAACGGGCGCGGCTTGGCATCGGCTACTTGCCGCAGGAAGCCTCGATCTTTCGCGGCCTGACGGTGGAAGAGAACATTCTGGCTGTTCTGGAGTTGGTTGAACCCAACCCGGAAAAGCGGCAGGCGGACCTTGAGTCGCTGCTCGATGAATTTCAGATCAAAGCGCTGCGCAACACCCCTTCGATCGCCCTGTCCGGCGGTGAACGGCGACGCTGCGAGATTGCACGGGCCTTGGCCTCCCGCCCGGCGTTCATGCTGCTCGATGAACCTTTTGCGGGCGTCGATCCCATCGCCGTCAGCGATATACGAGCTCTTGTCCGGCATCTGACGACGCGCGGCATCGGTGTCCTCATCACCGACCATAATGTGCGTGAAACGCTCAGCCTGATCGATCGGGCGACGATCATCCATTCAGGGACTGTTCTCACCGAAGGAACCCCGGACGCGATCGTCTCGAACGCCGAAGCGCGACGGCTGTATCTGGGAGAAAGCTTCTCTCTTTAACCAGCTGTCAACCCGGCCATAAGGAAGGTTGGCACGAGGCTTGCTTGGTTGATGCGAAGCAGTTTACATCGGCGCCATGGGTATGTCGCCGAAACTTGTCCTGCGCCAAAGCCAATCGCTGCTGATCACCCCGCAGTTGATGCAGGCGATCAAGCTTCTGCAACTGTCATCAATGGAACTGTCGACCTTCGTTGAAAACGAACTGGCACAGAACCCTCTTCTGGAGCGCGATGACACAGCAGACAATCAGGATGAGGTCACGCAGAGCAACGATGATCCCTCACCAGCCAGCGGGGACGAACGTCCGGACTGGACGTCCGATCAGCTGGAAACCAGCGTACAGGCGGTAGCCGACAATCTGGACACATCGGCAGACAATGTTTTCCCAGAAGACAGCCCTCTTGGGTCATCGCCTGTGGGGCTGTCAGGCCCGGTGAATGGTGGAGGGTCGCTGGAAGACCGGCCCGATATCGATGCATTCGTGACGCGCGAGACCTCCTTGCATGAGCACCTCAGCGAGCAAATGGCTCTTGCCACCCAGAATCCGGAAGACCGCATGATCGGCCATATGCTGATCGATGCCATCGATGAGAACGGTTATCTTCAAACGCCGCTTGATGACGTGGCGGACCGGCTCGGCACGGGCATGGAGCGCGTCGAGAGCGTTCTTGCAACCCTTCAGGGCTTCGATCCAGTGGGTGTCGGGGCGCGTTCGCTGCCGGAATGTCTCGCGCTGCAACTGGGCGAGAAGAACCGTTTCGACCCGGCCATGCAGGGCCTGATCGATAATCTGGAACTGGCCGCCAAGCGTGACTTTGCCGGTCTGAGGCGCGCTTGCGGCGTCGACGCCGACGATCTCGCCGAGATGCTCAGCGAAATCCGCGCCCTTGACCCCAAACCCGGACGGGGTTTCTCCAGCTCTCCGGTGGAAACCGTCGTTCCCGACATTTTCGTGCGTGAAGAACCGGGTGGCACCTGGGGTGCTGAACTGAATCCGGAGACCATGCCGCGGGTGCTCGTCAACCGGACTTATTATGCCCAGATCAATCGGGCGACGCTTTCAGTAGATGAAAAAAGCTACCTGTCCGAGCAGCTTCAGTCAGCCAGTTGGCTGATCAAAAGCCTCGACCAGCGGGCCCGCACGATGATCAAGGTCGGCAAGGAAATCGTCCGCCAACAGGATGGTTTTTTTGCGCACGGTGTCGACCAGTTGAAGCCTCTTACCCTTCGTCAGGTGGCCGATGCCATCGAGATGCATGAATCGACGGTCAGCCGCGTCACATCGAACAAGTATATCGCCACACCGCGCGGTGTTTTCGAGTTGAAGTACTTCTTCACCGCCGCCATTCAATCGGCCGACGGAGGCGATGCCTATGCCGCCGAAGCGGTGCGCCAACGCATCAGAAAGCTGATCGATGCGGAAGATCCGAAGAAGGTCCTGTCGGATGACCAACTCGTCAAAGCGCTCAAGGATGATGGTGTTGATATTGCCCGGCGCACTGTGGCGAAATATCGCGAATCCATGCGTATCGCATCATCGGTGCAGCGCCGCCGGGAGAAGCGTGCCGCCTTGCCGGCCTGACGGGACAGCGTGAACACATTCATAGCCGCAAAGCGGCCTATGGAGGGCTTGGCGAAGCCCCCCTGCCCGTGCCAGCTTAGGGTTCAGATTGCCCACCCGAAAGAGTGCGCCCACAAGCACTCTGCAAAAAGGAGGATGGCGATGAGCCTGCGAATCACCGGAAAAAACATGGATATCGGCACGGCCCTGCGCGGGCATGTTGAGGACAAGCTGTCTGACGTCGTGGCGAAGTACTTCTCCGGTGGCTACTCTGGTCATGTGACCATGGAGCGGGAAGGCTCCGGGTTCCGTACCGACTGCTCAATCCACTTGGATTCCGGTGCTGTGCTGCAATCTACAGGCTTGTCGGTGGATCCATACCAAAGTGCCGATCAGGCATCTGCCCGCCTTGAGAAGCGTCTGCGACGTTACAAAAGGCGGCTCAAAGACCATCAGCAGGACAAGTCAGAGCGTGTGGCTTTGGCAGCTGCCAACTATGTGACATTTGCCAGCCCGGATGAAGACGAGGAACCGGCGGAAGACTTTGCCCCGACGGTTGTCGCCGAAACCGAGACCCATCTCAAAACTCTGACGGTGGCAAGCGCGGTGCTGGATCTTGATTTTTCCGGTGCACCGCTCGTTCTTTTCAAGAATGCCGGCACAGGACGGGTCAACGTTGTCTATCGGCGCAATGATGGAAATATAGGCTGGATTGATCCCGCCGCGTAGGGTAACGCGACGCCCTGAACCTTTTTCTCAAGCGGCAGCAGCGCACGTTTCAATCACGGTGCTTTTTGCCTGCACGGAGCGACAATGGGTATGGACCTCAGCGATCTGATTGCGCCGGAAGGCGTGATCGCCTCGCTCAAAGCAACATCGAAGAAGCAAGCGCTGCAGATGCTTTCGGCCAAAGCAGCCAGTCTGACCGGCCTTGCAGAACGCGATATCTTCACCACCCTCCTCGAGCGCGAACGCCTTGGCTCTACAGGCGTTGGTCATGGCGTTGCCATTCCGCACGGCAAGCTACCCGGGCTGGACAGCGTGGTGGGACTGTTTGCGCGCGCCCATAATCCGCTCGATTTCGAGGCGTTGGACGAACAACCGGTTGACCTGCTGTTCGTGCTCCTGGCGCCCGAAGGCTCCGGTGCCGATCATCTGAAAGCACTTGCCCGGATTGCCAGGGTGTTGCGCGACGAGGTTCTGGCGGAGAAGATCCGGTCTACCGATCATGCAACTGGAATCTACGCTGTTCTCACAGGCGGCGCACAGTCAGACGCCGCTTAGGGTCAGGCCCCATTCATGTGATTGAAATGGCGTTCGATATGGCAAGCCATACAAGGAAAAGTCCGAAGAGCGGGGTTTATCCCCCGGTCGAGGACTTTGACGGCGTAGG
>JANQJE010000062.1 GCA_028281795.1 Cohaesibacteraceae bacterium
CGCGCAGGGTGGCGTAAAGCTTGGCCGCAGCTTCTTTCAGATCGCCGTTCGCAGAAAGGTTCACGTGTCCCGGCAGGGCATGCTTGCCAAAGCCAAGATAGGCTTCGCCTGGTCGCACGTCATCCGGCAAGACATTGAGACGCACCGGAACGGACGGCGCATAGTGGCTGGCCAGAAGCCCCGGCGCGACAGGCATGGTGCGAACGTCGTCCTTCATGGACAGAGGCCCGCCGATGACACGCTCGATGGCGTCATGCTCGATCGCTCCCGGACGCAACAACACCGGTATGTCGCCGCGCACATCGACAATGCTGGACTCCAAACCATGGGCCGTCGGTCCGCCATCGATGATCAGAGGTATCAGGCCATCCAGGTCGTCAATTAC
Organism: Cohaesibacteraceae bacterium; assembly: GCA_028281795.1. Taxonomy (GTDB): domain Bacteria; phylum Pseudomonadota; class Alphaproteobacteria; order Rhizobiales; family MH13; genus MH13. The sequence goes on from JANQJE010000062.1 coordinate 386, forward strand.
ATGCTGAGCCGTTGTGGATGACACATGTCCTGACCGGTTGGCACTGGGTGCAGCCAGCGGATTGCCGAGGGCACTGGCAAGCGCATTCAGCGGGCCTGTCGGGCAGCGGACAGCCAGACTGTTGCCTCCGGCTGTCACGGCAGGCGCGAGCGGGGTGTTTTCGGCGAGCGGTAAAACAAGCGTCAAAGGGCCGGGCCAGAAGGCATCCGCAAGACGGTGAGCCAGGGGCGAGAACGCGGCGTAGCGCTCGGCCATCGTCTGGTCGGCCGCATGCACGATCAGCGGATTGTGTGAGGGCCGTCCTTTGACGGCATAAATCGCCGACACGCTTGTCGCGTTGGTTGCATCGCCGGCCAACCCGTAGACCGTCTCGGTCGGCACACCCACCACACCACCGGACCGCAACACACGAAGTGCGGCATTCTCCCAATTGGAATCCGGCGCATAGTTGATGATGTCAGTTCTCATGCAGCGGCGCATAGCACGCCGCCCGTCTTTTGCCAGCAGGCTTGCCCTGTTAGGAGAGACCAACAGAGGAGATTGCCGATGCCCCAACCCGTCTATGACCGCTTGTTCAAAGGTGGAACACTCGTCAATCATGATGGTGAGGGACTTCGCGACGTTGCCGTCAAAGACGGTAAGATTGCTGCCATTGGCAGCTTTTCCGACGATCAGGCAGGCGATGTGGTGGATTGCACCGGCCTGCATATTCTACCCGGCGTCATCGACAGCCAGGTACATTTTCGCGAACCGGGCGCTGAGCATAAGGAGAATCTGGAAACCGGCTCCCGTGCTGCCGTGATGGGCGGGGTGACCTGCGTTTTCGAGATGCCGAACACCAACCCGACCACAACTGATGAAGCCGCCTTGGCTGATAAGGTGCGCCGCGGCCATCACCGGATGCATTCGGACTTTGCGTTCTGGGTCGGCGGCACGAAAGAGAACGCGCATGAGGTTGGCGAACTGGAGCGCTTACCGGGCGCAGCCGGGATCAAGGTGTTCATGGGGTCTTCGACCGGGAATCTCCTTGTTGAGGACGATGAGGGTGTGCGGCAGATCCTGTCCAACATTCGCCGCCGGGCCGCCTTTCATTCTGAAGATGAGCCGCGGCTACGCGAACGCGCCCATTTGCGGGTCGAAGGCGATCCGTCTTCGCATCCCGTCTGGCGCGATGTGGAAGCTGCGCTGAAATGCACCAAGCGTCTTGTCGCTCTGGCTGAGGAAACAGGTGCGCGCATCCATGTTCTGCATATATCAACGGCTGACGAAATGCCGTTTCTGGGCAAGCACAAGCGTCACGCAACGGTCGAAGTGACGCCACACCATCTTACACTCAGCGCCGATGACTATGATCGTCTGGGCACTTACATTCAGATGAATCCGCCCGTCCGCGACGCTGTCCATCGCGATGGGATCTGGTGGGGCGTTCATCATGGTGTCGCCGACGTCATAGGCTCTGATCATGCCCCTCACACACGCGAGGAAAAGAACAAACCCTATCCGCAAAGCCCGGCCGGTATGCCTGGCGTGCAGACACTGGTGCCGGTTATGTTGAATCATGTTGCCGAGGGGCGGCTGTCACTGGCCCGCTTTGTCGACATGACAAGCCACGGGCCGCAACGCCTCTTCGGTCTTGCGGGCAAGGGCCGCATCGCGCTGGGATACGATGCCGACTTCACCATCGTCGACCTCAAGCGGCGCGAGACGGTCACCAACGATTGGATCGCGTCCATTTGCGGCTGGACGCCTTATGAGGGAATGGAGATCACCGGCTGGCCCATCGGCACGGTCGTGCGCGGGACACAGGTCATGTGGGACGGCGAACTTGCCAAGCCTTCGCAGGGCGAGGCGGCATCCTTTGTCGAGACGCTTGGTCCGTTGTCGGCTTAAGGCCGTCTAATTCACACTGTCCGGGCGCGAGTAATAGCCCGATTGGACACCTTGGGCACTGGCGCGCAGGAACCGGGCGGCCCCTTCTTCACCGAGCTCGTCAACAATGCGCATGATGGCCTGAAACAGAGCAGCGCGGGAGAGTGCCCGGTTTTCAATGCCAGCCTCTTGGCCCGCGTCAAAGGCGTCCAGCATGAAGGCAATGGCTGCGCGGCGTTCACTGTCGTTTGTCGTGGCAGCGCATTCGCTGGCTGTTATCGTCACGGCAACTAGTCTCCATAGTGAGAACCAGCGACGCCTAACACGATCGGTGGCAAAGTGGGCAAATCCCTCGCCACTGCGTAAACAAAGAGTTGCGCGAAATTAACGTTTTGCTACGTGAGGTTGTTATCCTTCAAGCAGGTTGGCAACGATAGACGTGCCGCGCTGGTGATGCAGTTCGATCAGCCGTTCGCTGGCTGATGTGCAGCGTTGATGGGTGCTGGCAACCGCCCTGAACCCTCTGTTGAAAGCATCGATCAACACCGATTGGCGCACCGTCGACAGCTCCTCGCTGGCGAGCACAGCCTCCATATCGGCGCGCGAGCTTTCATCGCGCTGGCAAATGACCTCAAGATGGGACAGGGCGCCGAGAATCTCGGCCAGCCGGCTCAAAGCCGCATCGGTCTCGGCTGGGGTTTGCGCCTGAGCAACAGCACCGGTCAGACCGAGCGCGAGCACCAGACACACGCTTCTCATGCGTTTGAACAGATGAAGAGTCGGTAGGGAGAACATGGTGCTCTCCTGCCTTGAAAGGGTGATCCCCGTCAATCGCCGCGCTCCGCCACACACTGTAACGGCGTAGCCCAGAGCAGACGAGGGAAGGCGTTATCCCCACACGCGCTGTTGTGGCACTTGACCTCGATTCTGAGCTATGGGAGGGAAACGCCACCGCGCGCTGGGGCGTAGCCAAGTGGTAAGGCAGCGGTTTTTGGTATCGCCATGCGCTGGTTCGAATCCAGCCGCCCCAGCCAGCGTGGTCTTCACGGTTCATCATTAAAGCAGTGCCGGTGGAACGCCTCATGCCTTGCGTGAGAAGCTCGGCCAGTTTGTTCGGCATGAGAGAAGAGCGCAGCTTTGCGCATCAACGGTCAAACATGCCGAGACCGTACATGCCAAGCGCAATGAAAAACGCAAGAAAGAGTGTTTGCGCGCTGATCTGAGCCACGGCGGACTTTCCGACCTTGAAGACATCTCCCAGCGTCGTTTTCAACCCCACCGCCACAATCGCGACCAGCAACATCCAGCCGGACAATCTGGCAGCCGTCTGTGTGATCGCCGTCGGCACATCGAAGAACGAGTTGATCGCCGCAAGAACCATGAACACGACCACAAAGCCGGGCATCAGGGGGGGGCGCTTACCATCCTCATTGGGCGCCTGATCGGTCAGCGCCCGGATGATGAGGGCCGCGCAAAACACAATGGGCGCCAGCATGGAGACGCGCAGCAGCTTGACCAGTGTCGCGGTTTCACCGGCTTCCTCGGAGATCGAAAAACCCGCGCCGACCACCTGGGCGACATCGTGGATGGTGGCGCCGAGAAAGATACCCGCCACGCGATCATCCAGCCCAAAAAGGGCAGTGATCGGCGGATAGAGAACCATCGCAACGGTGGACAGGACGGTCACACCGACAATGGTGAACACCAGCCGGTCTTCGGCCCGGCTGTCTTTGGGCAGGACCGCTGCAATGGCGATAGCCGCCGATGCGCCGCAAATGGCAACGGCGCCTGCGGAGAGAAAGCCGAAACCGTACTTGAAGCCGACAAGGCGCGCGAGGAGAAGACCGAAGCCGATGGTTGCCAGAACGCCGGCGGCCATCAGTAGAACCATCGGCAAACCCAAGTCTGCGACCATTTCAAAGCTGATCCGCGCGCCCAACAAGGCAACGCCCATGCGCAAGACAGGCTTTGCCCCGAAAGCGATGCCTGCACGCAGGGCATCGTTTCGATTGAGTGTGTTGAGCGCCAGCCCGAAAAGAAGGGCCAGAAGCATCGCTGGGAGAATGGTGTGATTGGCGATTGTCTGGCTGAGAACAGCGAGCAATGCCGCCACGGCGAGGCCGGGAATGAGGGATGCACCCCAGCTTACAGAATCGCGGATGGTCGAGCGGGCGCCAGACGCCGCCACGTCGCCGGACGGTTCGGACGAAGTTGGCTCACTCATGCAGTGCGCCCGTCTTGGATCGTTCGGGCACTTTGAACCGCAACAGCGGAACAAGGCCGGTTAAGCGTGGCTTTCAAAACGGACAACCCGGTCAAAGGCCTTCCAGCGCGGGTTGGATCACCCATGCTCGGCATCGGCGTTCAACGCGAACGATTCGTTGGGAAAGTATTTTGCAAGTCGGAGATCGGCGGTGCGTGCATGACCTTCCATGCCTTCCAGCCGTGAGATACGGGCCGTGGCTTCGGCAACAGGCCTGGCGCCTTCCTGGCTCGCGCGTTGCCAGGTTACGATCTTCATGAACTTGTGGACCGACAGCCCGCCTGTATAGGAGGCTGCACCGGATGTGGGCAGAACGTGGTTTGTGCCCGACGCCTTGTCTCCGAACGCCACCGTCGTTTCCTCGCCAAGGAACAGGGAACCGTAGCAGGACAGCCGTTCCAGCCACCAGTCGAGGTCTGCGGCCTGAACCGTCAGATGTTCCGGCGCATAGCTATCGGATGTGGCCGCCATCTCTTCGCGGTCCGAGCAAAGAAGGACCTCGGCGTAGTCGCGCCATGCAGCCGTTGCGTTGTCGCGGTTCATCGGCGGCAACGCATCGATCAGGTTTGGAACGAGCCGCATGACCTCATCAGCCAAGGGGCGGTGATCGGTAATCAGCCAGACCGGCGAGTTGTAGCCATGCTCCGCCTGGCCCACCAGATCGGCTGCCACCACCATGGGGTCGGCGGTTTCGTCCGCCAGGACAAGGCTATCGGTGGGCCCTGCCACCATGTCGATACCGACGCGGCCAAACAGAATGCGTTTGGCTTCGGCAACGAACTGGTTGCCCGGGCCCACCAGGATGTTGGCCTTTGGCAGGCCGAAGAGACCGAAGGTCATGGCCGCGATGCCCTGTACGCCGCCCATGGCGACGATCTTGTCCGCACCGCAGATATGGGCGGTGTAGATGATCGCAGGGTTGATGCCGATGTCCGGTCGCGGCGGAGAGCAGGCGATGATGTGATCGCAACCGGCAACCTTCGCCGTCGTGACCGTCATGATGGCGCTGGCAATGTGGCTGTAACGCCCTCCTGGAATGTAGCAGCCGGCTGCCGAAACCGGGATGATCTTTTGCCCGGCCACGAAACCCGGCACGATCTCAACCTCAACGTTGCGAAGTGTGGTTTTCTGGGCCTCGGCAAACCGATGCACGTTGTCATGGGCAAACGCGATGTCACGCTTGAGCCCGTCCGGCACGCGTCGGCTGGCCTCGGCGATATCATCTGCCGACAGCACCACCGGTCCATCATACCGGTCGAACTTGGCTGCATACTCCAGGGCTTTGGCATCGCCACCAGCTTCGATGTCGCTCAGGATTCCCTGAACAATGTCCGTTGTGTCCGATGCATCGCTTTCGGGCGTCAGGGTAGCCTTCTTCAGATATTCGACAGTCATGGTGGTTGCCTGTTTCGCTTCTCCGCACGGACAGCGCGTTGATCCGTGCTTGAACACAGGCGATGTAAGCGCTTACATTTCTCGTGTAAAGCCCTTATCAGTCAGGGACGCCGCGCTTCCACCTAAGAACAGAACGCTCTAGTTTGCCGGGCCCATGAACGGCACCGGGCGCAAGAGAAAGCAACAACGCATGACCACAGGAAACGAGGACGGCATCTCAGCGCCGAAGCCACGCCAGCGGTCTGATCCGACCATCGAGGATGTGGCGGATCATGCGGGCGTTTCCACGGCCACGGTCTCCCGCTGTCTCAATCAACCGGACCGCGTCGTTGCCGCTACACGTCAGCGCGTTTTGGAAGCGGTCGACGCGTTGGGCTACGCGCCCAACTTCAGTGCCAAAGCCCTGGCCGCCAATAAGAGCAGCACCATCGGTGCAATCATTCCGACGATGGAGAACGCAATCTTCGCGCGCGGCTTGCAGGCGTTCCAGGAAGAACTTGGGCGCCACGGATTCACACTTCTGGTTGCAAGCTCCAACTACCGGCAGGAGCTGGAGACAGAGCAAATCCGCAATCTGGTTGCCCGCGGTGCCGACGCGTTGATGCTGATCGGCCATGACCACGCGCCGGAGGCTTACCGGTTTCTAAAGCAGCGCGGCCTACCCTTCGTGAACGCCTGGACGTTCAACGCGGAACTTCCAGCCGCATCGGTCGGCTTCGACAATCGCAAGGCGATGAAGGAACTTGCCTTGGACGTGCTCGCGCGCGGTCATAGAAACATCGGTGTGATCTCAGCCGAGCGCGCGCATAATGACCGTGCCAGAGAGCGTGTGGAGGGTATTGCAGATGCCTTGGCCGAGCGCGGCCTTGGGCCTGACGCCATGAGTGTGATCGATGTCAGCTACTCGATCGGCAACGGCGCGCAGTCCTTCAAAACTCTTATGCAGAAGCCCGGGCCGCCAAGTGCCGTCATCTGCGGCAACGATGTCCTCGCTGTTGGTGCGTTGGACATGGCCAAACGCATGTGCATCGATGTGCCCGGTGATGTTTCGATCACGGGGTTTGATGACATAGAACTGGCGCAGATTGCGACGCCACGCCTGACGACCGTCCATGTCCCTCATCGTGAAATGGGGCGGCGGGCGGCGACCATGCTGGTCGATATGCTGTCAGGCAAATCCGGTCCCAAAAGAGTCCAGTTGCAAACAACGCTGGAGCTCAGGGGAACATTGGGCAGTCCGAGGTTCAGCGATCAAAGATCATAGACTTTATGGGCGCTGCGCATGTCACATGAGACGTGCGCATAAATCGCCATCAAAAGGGCATACGCGTTATGAGCGAGTTTGACGGCCAGGTGGCCATTGTGACCGGCGGAGCACAGGGGATAGGGCGTGCCGTGGCCGACCGGCTGGCATCGGGTGGTGCCCGCCTTGTCATTTGGGACAGGGACGAAACGTTGGCCCGTGAAGCGGCCGCAGAGATCGGCGGCGGTGCCTTAGCCTGCAACGTGGATGTGTCGGACTGGCAAAGCGTTCAAACCGCCATGAACGCAACACTCGCTGACACGGGACGAGCCGACGTTTTGGTCAACTCCGCTGGCATCGCCGGATCGAACGCGCCGCTTGCCGACTATCCGGTGGAGGAGTTCCGCACGATCACCGAGGTGAACCTGCTCGGAACCTTTCATGTGAACCGTGCCGTGGTGCCGACAATGACGGCACAGAACTATGGGCGTATCGTCAACATCGCTTCCGTTGCCGGCAAGGAGGGCAACCCCAATGCATCGGCCTATTCGGCGTCAAAAGCGGGCGTGATCGGCCTCACCAAGTCGTTGGGCAAAGAGCTGGCGGGTTTGGATATTGCGGTGAACTGCGTCACGCCGGCTGCCGCGCGCACCCGTATCTTCGACCAGATGAGTCAGGAGCATATCGACTTCATGCTGTCGAAGATCCCGCGAGAACGGTTTCTGGAAGTCAAGGAAGCGGCTGCGATGATTGCCTGGCTTTGCAGTCGAGAGAACAGCTTCACCACAGGCGCGGTGTTCGACCTGTCAGGCGGCCGGGCAACCTACTGACCAGAGCCTTCAATTACAGGGGTCAGTATGCGGCCTAGCCGATGATCTCGAAGCGATGGACGTCCACCACACCGCGGTCGGTGATCTTCAGCGCCGGGATGACTGGCAAAGCCAAGAACGCCAACTGCAGGAACGGCTCGTGCAGCGTCACGCCGAGAGACCGCGCTGCCGTCCGTAGCTTCATCAGATCGTCGCGCACGTCTTCGAAACGGCCAAGACTCATCAATCCGGCGACAGGCAGCGAAAGCTCAGCCAGCACCGCGCCGTCTCTTGCAACGACGAACCCGCCCTCGATTTCCCGCAACCGGTTCGCCGCCAGTGCCATGTCGGCATAGTCGGCGCCGACCGATACGATGTTGTGGTGATCGTGGCAGACCGTTGACGCGATGGCCCCGGCCTTGAGGCCAAAGCCTTTAACGAAGCCGGTGGCGATGTTGCCGTTCTTGCCGTAACGCTCCGCCACCGCGATCCGGATCAGATCTCGGTCGATGTCAGGCCGCTTGTCGCCATCTTCGATGGCAATGGTCTCATGAAGGTGGTCGGTCAGGATCTGCCCTTCGCGGATGCCGATCACGTCGGTCTCGGTGCGGTTGGCGCGCGAACGGAAATCCTCCGGCCGCAACTCGGCTGCCTTGACCGACCGGCGTCCGACAGGCGGTGTTTCTTCGCGCCCAGCGAAAGCCGCTTCGCTGACGCGCATACCGCCTGCAAAGACCATGTGGACGTTGCAGGTCTCCAGGCTGTCGATGGCGACAATGTCAGCCCGTTTGCCGGGCGCGATCATCCCGCGATCTTTCAGACCGAAAGCCTCAGCGGCCGAAAGTGTCGCCGCGCGATAGGCGGCAAGCGGCGGTGTGCCGAGCCGGATGAGTTCGCGGATCATGTAGTCGAGGTGGCCCTGCTCGGCGATGTCGAGCGGATTACGGTCATCCGTGCACAGACACATATAGGCCGATGTCTGCTCCGTAAGCAGAGGTTGCAGGGCGTGCAGGTCTTTCGACACCGACCCTTCGCGGATGAGAACGCGCATACCTTTGCGCAGTTTCTCAAGTGCTTCCTCGCGCGATGTCGCTTCATGCTCGGTACGGATACCGCCGGCGATATAGGCATTGAGGTCGCGCCCGGACAGCAAAGGGCAGTGACCGTCAATATGCTCGCCCGCGTAGAGAGCCAGCTTGTCCATGGCATCGGGATCGCGATGAATGACACCGGGATAGTTCATGAATTCGGCAAGACCGATCCGCGAGGGATGGTCCTTCAGCGGCTTCAGATCGGAGGCCAGAAGGTGAGCTCCTGACGTTTCCATATGGGTCGAGGGTACGCAGGACGGGATCTGAACGCGGATATCCATCAGCGTGTGACTGCTTGCACTCTGGAAATAGCGGATGCCGTCCGCCCCGATCACATTGGCGATTTCGTGCGGGTCACAGATAGCCGTCGTGACACCACGCGGCGTCACGCAGCGGTCGAACTCATACGGGGTCACCAGAGAGCTTTCGATGTGAAGATGCGTGTCGATGAAACCCGGAACCAGGGTCAGGCCCGACACATCGACGATCTCACGGCCATCATACTCATCCATTGTGCCGGCAATGGCGTCGCCTACGATGGCGACGTCGCCGTCCAGCAAGTCACCGGTCATGAGATCGTAGATCTTGCCGCCCTTGAGCACGATATCGGCCGGTTCATCTCCGCGCCCTGCCGCAATGCGTCTTTCAAGCTCGTTCATGCATTACTCCGCCATCTGCATCGCCTTTGCGATAGCAATGATCGGGCACAATAGCACCGAAAGAAGTTCTGAAATTTTTGTGGTCTTACGGAAAGAGAGTCGGTGGATCGCCATCTTTCCATTGCGGGTACTTGATCATCATGGCGCTGAAGGGATCCGATGAGAGAAACCGCTCAAGCCAGCCTTGCACATGGGGCCAGGGCCGGGTGTCGAACCAGTCTTTGTCGATAAAAACGAACTGTCGGACAAACGGCAGAATCGCATAGTCGGCGATGGTTGGGCGGTCGAACATCCAGGTTTTGACCTGCTGATCCAAGTCAGTCAGAAAATCGCCCGCCAACGCGCGCTGTTCCGCCGGATCAATGCCCGGATAGCGTGTCTCATACTTGGTCCGGTCAAGCGCCTGTTTGAACGGCCCGTCATTGCGGGCGATCCAATCGAAGCCTTCAGCGGGCATATCGAGCCAGCCATGAGGGTCGTTCTGTCTGAGCGCCCAGATCATGATGTCGAGACTCTCGTCGATCACACCCTCATCCGTCACGAGGCACGGCACGGTTCCGCTTTCAGACGCTTCCAGAAAGGCGTCGGGTTTGTCGCGCAGCACAACCTCGCGGAGCTCGACCTCTAGTTTCGCCTCGGCCACGGCCAGACGCGCGCGCATCGCGTAAGGGCAGCGTCGAAAGGAGTAGAGGATGGATGTCATGGAAGCGATTGTTTTGGCTGGTGGAACAAGCGTGTGATCGTTCTACAGGCTGGCCGCGGCCCAAGGAAAGACGCATTTCATCCGTCTAAGCCGGCGCCGCTGGTTTCAGGATAAAGATCACATACGGGCGTGCGGTAGCTCTTTGTTTGCAACCCACTGATAGAATGGTCGTTGTCTTTGAGCCCAAAGACTTGCTTTAAGGGGGTCTAGGCGGGACGGGCCGCTTCACGGTGTCCGACATGATGGTCTAGGCGACATAGCAGGCGGTTGTAATGAAGCGTAGGTGGCTTAGCCACTTTTCAAGGGGTCCATGTCAAAGCCATCATATTGTGCTGGCTGCGATCCTGCTTGTCTTGATGCCGACGCCTCCCGTGCACGCTTTTGAGCTGTTCGGCATTCAGTTTTTCGGCTCAGGCGATACCGTTGAAGATGATGGGATCGTGCTCGGCACGCCGGTTTCCTACACGGTGACTTTCGATCTCTATCAGCCCGAACCGCAGCCGGAACTCGACACCGGTACCCTACGCTCAGCATCGGCGCTTTGGCAGCAGAAGGATGAACCGGCGGCCGGTGTTCCCGGGCTGCTGGCTGATGCACGTGGGGACTATCGTAGACTTCTCGGGGCGCTCTACGCGCAAGGCTTTTATGGCGCGTCCATTTCCATCCAACTCAATGGCCGCGAAGCATCGACGCTTGCGCCGGATGTTGAACTTGCCGAGCCGGTCGATGTGAGCATCAGCGTTGAGCCCGGACCTCTCTACCGTTTTGGCAATGTCACCATCATCAATCAGGCGCCGATGACGACAGATCGTCGTGATCGGGTTGAACTGCCTTTCGAATTGGGTCTCCGGCCCAGCGAACCAGCACTCTCCGGTCTCATCTTGCGTTCCGAAACGCTGCTGATCGATGCTTGGCGGCAGCAAGGCCATGCGCTTGCCAGCATTGCGTCGCGGCAAGTGGAAGCCGATCACAGAACACGCACCGTTGATGTTACGATCACGCTGGAACCGGGACCGCCGGCGACGTATGGCCAGTTGGCCGTTGAAGGCACGGAGCGGATGGATCCCGGGTTCGTCGCCTATATGGCGGACCTGCCGGACGGCGAGGCCTATGATCCCGACGACATCGAAGAAGCCAATGCCCGTCTTGCTGCACTGGAGGTTTTTCGCTCCATCCGGATCGAAGAGGCGGCGTCGCTGAACGCTGATGGTTCATTGCCCCAGACCGTGTTCGTCCAGGAGCGTGCCTTGCGGCGGATCGGGGCCGGCGGAAGTTTTTCGACCATCGACGGGCTCGGGCTGGAAGCCTATTGGCTGCACCGCAATCTCTTTGGCCGGGCCGAGCGGCTGCGCATCGATGGGCGCATTTCAGGCATCGACAGCGCGGCCCCGGAAGATTTCACCTATCGCCTGGGCACAACCTTCACCAAACCCGGTGTTGTCACGCCGGACACCAATTTGATCGCATCGCTCGGCGCCGAGCGTGAAGTTCTGGAAGCCTACACGCGCACTGGTGCGGGCGCTGAGTTGGCATTGGAGCATCCGTTCTGGCCGGAACTTGTCGGGCGTTTCAGTATCCGCGGCCGTTATGCAGAGTTCGATGACCCCGTGTTTGGAGAACGCGAATTCACAAGCACAGGGTTCGAGGCGCGGCTGACCTATGACACCCGTGACCTGCCAACCGATGCGTCCTCCGGCGTCTACTTCGATGCGGCCGTGGAGCCGTATTACGAGTTCTCATACGGCAATCCAGGTGTCGGCGTTACCGGCGAAGCGCGCGCTTATCAGGGGTTTGGCAATGCTGATCAGGTAGTGTTGGCGGGCCGCATTCGTGCCGGTTCGCTTGCGGGGCCATCGATTGCCGAGACGGCGCCAGACCGCCTGTTTCTGTCCGGCGGTGGCGGCTCCGTGCGTGGCTATGCCTACCGAAACATCGGTGTTGAGCGTCCCGGCGATCTGGTGACGGGCGGACGCTTCCTGCTTGAAGGATCGGTTGAGCTCCGCGCCCGCTTCACGGACACGGTGGGCGCCGTGGTGTTCGCCGATGCAGGCTATGTCGACGCCGAGTCCGTTCCAAGCTTCGATGAAAACGTGCGCGTCGGCGTTGGCGGAGGTCTGCGCTATCTGACACCGCTAGGACCCATCCGATTGGACGCCGCCGTTCCGCTCGACCCACGGGCGGGCGATCCGGACTTCGCGGTGTATCTTGGCATAGGGCAGGCATTCTGATGCGTAAGTCTGCTCGCCTTTTCGCCGGTGCCTTTGCCCTCTTCTCTCTCGGCCTCATCGCCGCGCTTCCCGTGCTTGGCCAGAACGACGAGAGGCAGGAGCGCTCACGTTTCCTGACCTATGTCGAAGAACAACTGTCCGCGCCCGGCCGCATGATCCGTATCAGCGGCATCGATGGTGCATTGTCCTCGAACGCCACCATCGACGCGATCACCATTTCCGATGACGGAGGCGTCTGGTTGCGCATCGAAGAAGCCGCCATCACCTGGAACCGGTCGGCGCTGTTTGGCGGTCGCCTTGAGATCGAGACCTTGCGTGCCGGTCTCATTGACTGGCCGCGCATGCCTGTCCCGGTACCGGGAGCGCCCGCGCCCGAGGCTGGACGCATCGCTTTGCCCGAGCTTCCTGTTGCGGTCGATATCGGCGCGCTAGAAATCGGTGAGGCACGCCTTGGTGAGCCGCTCTTCGGTCTCGCTGCAACATTGACCGGCGATGGCGGAATTCTTTTGGAAGACGGGTCGTTGCAAAGCCGGTTCGTGGTGAACCGTCTTGATGGCCCGGGCGGCCAGTTGTCTCT
>JANQJE010000094.1 GCA_028281795.1 Cohaesibacteraceae bacterium
GCTGGCAAAGGCCCCGGCCCCCATGAACACCTTGCCGCCGGCTATCGCCATGTCGCGCCTCGCCGCAGCCTCAAAAAGCGCATCTGCACTGTGAGGATGAACCGAGCAGAAAACTACTGCTGTGGTTGTGCCATAGCGGATCAACTCATTGATGAAGAGATCGGCGATGCGGTTGGCGTGGGCTCGGTCAGCAAAGCGCTGTTCTTCGATGAAAGTGTAGTTGTTCAGCCATTCCAGCAGGCTGCCGGCATAGGATCCGATCACTTGCATCTGCGTGTAGTGAATGTGCGGATCGATGAATCCGGGCAGAATGAGATGCGGCCTGTGATCGATTACCGGCACATTCGGATGAACGGAACGCAAGACGTCGAATGGACCTGCGGCCGTGATCTTGCCGTCCTCGATGAGAAGCGCGCCATCGGTTTCATAGGTGTAAGCGGTTCGGTCGTCACCATCGACCGGCCGTCCGTGGAAGGTGAGCGTGCGCCCGCGTACAAGAGAGCTCATGCGGGTACCATCTGGCCTTCAGCGTGCCAGACACCGACGGTTTCCATCACCTCGGCAGCCACCATGGCGGCGATCACGGCGGGTCGTTTGTCGGAAAGGCGAGAGGCGCCGATGGGCATGGTCAGCCGCTCCAAGCTCTCGCGTCTGCCTTTTTCCTTGTCGAGCCAGCTGGCGAAGGTGGCTCTCTTGGTCTTGGAGCCGATCATACCGACATAGCTCGCATCGCCGCGGTCGAGTGCTTCGCTGGCGAGGAGGAAATCCAGAGCATGGTCGTGGGTGAGAATAACAAAGGCGCTGCCGGGGGCGGCATTGCGAATATGGGCTTCGGGCAAAGGTGTAAGGTCCTGAACAATAGAAGGGTGCGCCAAAGACAGTTCATCCTTGCGGCTGTCGATCAGCATGGCGTTGACGGGCAAGGGCATCATCGCCTCTGCCAATGCGCGGCCGACATGGCCCGCGCCGAAGATGTAAACGGATGATTGCCTTTCCTTATCCGAGCGCACGCTTAACGTTACGTCTTTAATCGTTTTCTCGTCTATCCCCGCCAAAAGTAGGGTGACATGTCCGCCGCAGCATTGGCCGATCTCCGGACCAAGCGGGACAGACAGCGTGCGCGGTGTTTTTGCGTCTGCTGCGATCATCTCGCGTGCAGCGTCAATCGCCATGTATTCAAGCTGCCCGCCGCCGATGGTGCCAAGTACCGCAGTCTTTGAGACCAGCATCATGGTGCCTTCGATACGGGGTGTGGAGCCTTTGGCTTCGCTGATCGTGACGAGCACACACGAGCCTGCCTGTGCAAAGCGCTCGATGGCATCAGGGTCAGATGTATCCAACATGAATATGTCTCAGGCGCCAGCCTTCATGCGTTCCACCGCCATGAGGATACGTTCAGGCGTACAAGGGGTGTCAAGACGCGGGCATGTCTCGTAGTCCGCAACGCTGGCCACGGCCATGGAGAGTGCCTCAACAACGCTGGCCGCGAGCATGAAAGGGGGCTCGCCAACAGCCTTGGAGCGGCGGATGGTACGCTCCTTGTTGACGGACCAACCGACAAGCCGGGTGTTGAAGATGGCTGGCCGATCGGAGGCGAGCGGAATCTTGTAAGTCGAGGGCGCGTGGGTGCGAAGTTGGCCCTTGTCGTCCCACCAGAGTTCTTCGGTGGTCAGCCACCCCATCCCCTGGATGAAGGCGCCTTCCACCTGTCCGATATCGATCGCCGGGTTCAGCGATTTGCCGACATCGTGCAAAATGTCGGTCCGGTCGACATGATATTCACCTGTCAACGTGTCGATGGAGACTTCTGACACAGCCGCACCATAGGCAAAGTAGTAGAACGGTCGTCCTGTACCGTTTTCCCGGTCCCAATGGATTTCAGGTGTCTTGTAGAAACCAGCCGCTGAAAGGTGGATGCGTTTCATATACGCCTGGTCCACCAGATCCGGGAACGGAATGCGCTGGTTGCCGATGCGCACGATGTTCGCTTCGAACACAACCTGCTCGCGGCCGACCTGATATTCCTCCATCGCGAAGTCGATGAGCCGGTCTTTGATCTGATTGGCCGCGTTGTCGGCCGCCATGCCGTTGAGGTCCGAGCCCGAAGATGCCGCGGTTGCGGATGTGTTGGGCACTTTGTCCGTGGTGGTTGCGGTGATTTTCACCTTGTCGATATCGACCTGAAAGACATCGGCAACGACCTGGGCGACTTTCGTGTTCAGACCCTGACCCATTTCGGTACCGCCATGGTTGAGATGGATCGAGCCATCCCGATAGACATGGACCAGTGCACCGGCCTGATTGTACCAGGTGGCGGTGAAGGAGATGCCGAACTTGACCGGCGTCAGCGCAATGCCTTTCCTGATGATGGGGCTGGCCCGGTTGAAGTCGATGATGGCTTGACGCCGGGCCTGATAGTCGGCTGCCTCTTCCAGTTCATCGACCATCCTGTGGATGATGTTGTCGGTTACGGTCTGGTGATAGGGCGTCACCGCACGGGCGCCTTCTTCGCCCTCACGATCGTAGAAGTTGGCGCGACGTATTTCGAGCGGATCCTTGCCCAGCCTGTAGGCGATCTCTTCAATGAAACGTTCGGCTGCGATCAGCCCTTGCGGACCACCAAAGCCGCGGAACGCTGTGTTCGAGACCGTGTTGGTCTTGAGCGGTTGTGACTGCAAGAGAACGTGCGGGTAGTAGTAGCAGTTGTCGGCATGGAAAAGCGCGCGGTCCGTAACCGGTCCGGAGAGATCGGCGGAGAAACCGCAGCGTGCTGCGAATGTTGCGTTCACCGCTTCGATGCGGCCCGTGTCATCATAGCCGACATCGTAATCGACGACGAAATCGTGACGCTTGCCCGTTGTGATCATGTCGTCATCGCGGTCGGGACGGATCTTGACCGCGCAGCCGAACTTCCTGGCGGCGACAGCCGCCACGGCGGCGAACTGGTTGGACTGGGTTTCCTTGCCGCCAAAGCCGCCGCCCATGCGGCGCACATTCACGGTAATCGCCGCGGAGGGCACACCGAGCACATGGCCGACCATGTGCTGCACTTCACTGGGGTGCTGTGTGGACGAGAAGACGGTCATATCATTATCTTCACCGGGGATGGCGAGCGCGATATGGCCCTCAAGATACATGTGGTCCTGGCCGCCGATCTCATAGCGGCCCTGCAGACGGTTGGTTGCGCTTTCCAGCGCGCTTTCGGCATCGCCGCGCTTCAGAGCCAGCGGTTTGGTGACCAGCGGATAGTCTTCGGCGCGGGCCTCATCCACCGTGCGGGCAAAGGGCCGCTCACTGAAGGTCATTTTGGCCTTCTGCGCAGCAAGTTTTGCCAGTTCCCGGCTTGTCGCAACGACCGCAAACATGGCCTGACCGTAAAAGTGGACTTCGCCATCCGCCAGAACCGGCTCGTCGTTAAGGTGGGTTGGCGAGATGTCGTTGGAGGCCGGCATATCGCGCGCTGTCAGCACGCCGACAACACCAGGCGAGGAACGGACAGCGGTCAGGTCCATCGCTTCAATGATGCCGTTGGCGCATGTCGACAGGCCAAGATAGGCGTGCAGCGTGTTGGCAGGCACTGCAATGTCATCGGTGTAGATCGCCAGGCCAGTGACGTGCTTCTGGCCCGAATCGTGCTGTGTTGATTGATGCACGCCGCCTTTGATCGGCTCAGGCATTGCATCAGTTTCCCCGGGATGATCCTGCCGGTCCGTCATGTGCGGCGGTGGCGCGTGTTCGTTCATGCCGCCGCCTCGGACGTGGAGATGCTTCTGCGCAAACGCACAGGCATGTCGCTACCTGCATTCTCCAGATAAAAGCGGGTGAGCAGATTTTGCGCTGCCGTCAGGCGATACTCAGCCGTTGCACGCCAATCGCTGAGAGGTTGATAGTCCTGGCTGAATGCATTTTTTGCCGCCTCGATGGTTTCCAGCGACCAGGGTTTGCCAACCAATGCACTCTCTACGGCCTTGGCGCGCTTGGGCGTTCCGGCCATTCCGCCAAACGCAATACGTGCGGAGGATACCGTACTGCCATCCACTTCAATAGAGAATGCCCCGCAAAGGGCCGAGATGTCTTCGTCGCGGCGTTTGGACAGTTTGTAAACGGCGTTGAACGATCCCTGACGCGGCTTTGGAAGGGTCAGGCTCTCGACGAATTCTCCTGACCGGCGGTCCTGTTTGCCATAGGTGATGAAGAAATCCTCAAGGGGCAAAGAGCGAACCCCGGACTGGGAGCGCAGGTTGACGGTCGCGCCCAGAGCGATGAAACCCGGTGGGGTATCGCCAATCGGCGAGCCATTGGCGATGTTGCCACCCAGCGTGCCCATATTGCGAACCTGCTCACCGCCGATACGCCACCAAAGCTCGTCCATATGAGGGAAGTGCTCTTTGAGCACCGGTACAAACGCGGAATAGCTCACACCGGCACCGATGATTACGGCATCGTCGAGAACCTTCACCTCCTGCAGTGCGTTCATGCCGCCGATGAAAATGACCGGTGAGATCGCCCGATGGTCTTTGTTGACCCACAGGCCGACATCCGTGGCGCCAGCAACGATGGTCGCATCAGAATGTGCCGCCAGCAGGTCGGCAAGCTGTTCAGGGGTTGATGGGATGAAGAACCGCTCGTCGCCGAAAGGCATGGCTCCGGCTTCTTCTCGCGTGCTGACATCGACCAGACCGCCGTCGGCCCATGCCGACAGTTGATCGGTCACACGGGCGCGTTCGCTGGTCAGCATGTCTTCTGAGACAGAACCATAGTTTGAGACCGCTCTGGCTGCCTTGATGATCGGTTCATAGCCCGTGCAACGGCACAGATTGCCTTGCAGCGCGGTCTCAATGGCGGCCTCCGACGGTATCGGGTTTTCCATCCACAGGGCATAGAGCGACATCACGATGCCCGGCGTGCAAAAGCCGCATTGCGAACCGTGATGGTCCACCATGGCCTGTTGAACGGGATGCAGTGCGCCGCAGCGTGCCAGATGCTCAACCGTCACCACATGGCAGCCGTCGAGCGAGCCGAGAAACCGTATGCAGGCGTTCAGGCTCTGATAGGTGAGTCCCTCTGGTCCAAGCCGTCCGACAAGCACTGTGCACGCGCCGCAGTCGCCTTCGTTGCAGCCCTCTTTCGTGCCCGTCAGTCCGCGTTCCAGACGCAGATAGTCGAGCAGTGTCGTTGTCGCACGGACGTCGCTTTGCTGAATCACCTGATCATTCAGCAGGAACCGAATCGAGTTGCGCGCCGCTGGTGCCGTCTGGGGTGCCATAAAACCTCGAACCATATGCCTAGATGCCAGACATATAAGAGGAAATCATGTTCTCCGCGCAATGCTTGGGCATGGTGAAAGTTTGAGCGGGTTTTGCCTTTTTTCTGCCAGGCAAGGTGGACGGCCTGTTCGCTGACTTTCAGGCTGGTCCTGTGACCGGTCACGCGCCGCATCATGAATCATGTTTATGGGATGATGGTGACCCCGACTGGATTCGAACCAGTGGCCCTCAGATTAGGAATCTGATGCTCTATCCTGCTGAGCTACGGGGCCAGACAACGCATCTGGCATTGCGCTTATCTTATCGGTCAAACCTTATCAGCTTTTCAAGCGGGTGCCGCTTTTGAAAATCCACCAGATGATGCCGATGCAAACCGCCGTGAACAGGGCAATGGCCGCCAGCGAGATGCCGATTGCAACATCGGCTGTTCCGAAGAAACTCCATCGGAACGCGGAGATCAGATAGACGACGGGGTTGAACAGAGAGATCGTTTGCCACACAGGCGGCAGCATGGTGATCGAATAGAAACTCCCGCCCAGGAACACCAGAGGTGTGATGATGAGCAGCGGCACGAGTTGGAGCTGCTCAAAGCTTTGCGCCCAGATGCCGATGATGAAGCCGAACAGCGAGAATGCGAAGCAGATCGTGATCAGGAGCACGACCATCGCGACCGGGTGTGCGATCTGAATGTCGATGAAGAAGGTGGCGGTAATCAGAATGATCACACCGATGATCAGCGATTTGGTGGCCGCTGCTCCGACATAGCCGGCGACAACTTCAACAACGCCGACCGGTGCTGACAAAAGCTCGTAGATCGAACCGATGAACTTCGGAAAATAGATGCCGAAGGCCGCGTTGGTAATGCCTTGTGTCATGACGGTCAGCATGATCAGGCCAGGCACGATAAACGCACCGTAGCTGACTCCTTCGACCGACTCGATGCGGCTGCCGATCGCGGCGCCAAACACCACGAAGTAAAGCGAGGTGGAAAGCACCGGCGAGATGATCGACTGCAAAGCCGTGCGGACAGCGCGCGCCATCTCATAGTAGAAGATGGCGCCGATGGCGTGGAGGTTGATCATGCCGCTTCTCCCTTGCCTGCACGCGATTGGGCGTTCGCATCCTCTTCGACCAGGCTGACGAATATCTCCTCCAGCGAACTCTGCGCCGTATGGATGTCGCGCACCGACAGACCGGCGGCGTTCACATCGCGCAGGAGTGCACCGATGCCGGTCCGTTCGGCACGGGTGTCATAGGTGTACGTCGCGCTTGTCCCATCCTGGCTCTGTGTCAGGCCATAACCGGCAAGGCTATCGGGCAGTGCATCGAGGCTCCTGTCGAAGTCGATCGTCAGGCTGCGTTTGCCCATCCGCTCGATCAACTGACTCTTTTCATCGACCAGCAGAATGCGGCCAGAGGAGATGATCGCCACACGATCGGCGATCGCTTCGGCTTCTTCGATGTAGTGGGTTGTCAGAATAACGGTAACGCCGGCCTCCTTGAGGTCGCGGACCACGCCCCACATGTCCTTGCGCAACTCCACATCGACACCGGCTGTCGGTTCATCCAGGAACAGAACCTGTGGTTCGTGTGCCAATGCTTTGGCAATCAGAACACGGCGTTTCATGCCGCCTGACAGTTCCTTGGTCTTGGTGTCTTTCTTGTCCCACAGGCTGAGCCGCTTCAGGATATCCTCAAGCAGAGCTGGGTTTGGACCGAGGCCGAACAGGCCGCGCGAAAAGCGCACGGTGGCGAGCACCGTTTCAAACGGCTCAAGCGTGATCTCCTGAGGCACAAGTCCGATCAGGCGCCGGGTCTTGCCGGACTCGGTGATGATATCGTGACCGCCCACGGCGATGCTACCACCCGTTGGTACGGAGATGCCGCAGATGGTCGAAATCAGGGTTGTCTTACCGGCACCGTTCGGGCCGAGCAGGGCAAGAATCTCACCCTTCTCAATGGTCAGGTCGACGTTTTTCAGCGCCTCAAAGCCGCTGCCATACGTCTTTTGCAAGCCGTTGATGGAAATCATCGGCTGGGTCATGGTCTTTGTTTCAGGCATGATTGCGTGTCCTTGCAGGCCAGCGGGTTTAGAACGAGTGCATGACAAAAGAAACCACCTGGATAAACATTCCTGACGTTGGCCGCCCTGGATCGAACGGTTGGCGCCCGACGCGGCGGAGCGTCATGGTGTGTGCGGGTGGCATCCTTTTGTCCGGCGGGCTTGCACAGGCCGGTCAAAGCGGCTCTGGTGTGGCCCGTTCGCAAACCCAGTTTTCTCTTCCGTCACATTCCGGAGTTGCCGTGTCCGATAGCCTGCCTGCCCCCGACTGGTCTGCGCTTGAAGCGGGGCCGGAGGTGCGCATTCAGGCCGTGGTCGACGGCGATACGGTGGAGTTGGAGCGTGGCCCCGATGTTCGCTTTGTCGGCATCCAGGCACCGAAACTGCCGCTCGGCCGCGATCATGTCGAAGAGTGGCCGCTGGCACAGGAGGCCAAACGTCATCTTGAAGACCTGATTCGTGATGGTGGTGCCGATGCCCGGCTGTTTTTTGGCGGACGGCGGGGCGATCGTCACGGGCGACATCTGGCGCATGTCGTACTCGCTGATGGCACTTGGCTTCAGGGCGCGATGGTCCTGGCCGGTCTGGCGCGTGTTTATACCTTTGTCGACAATCGTTCTTTGATACCCGAACTTCTCTTGCGGGAAGAGATTGCACGCCGATCCGAGCGATTGGTGTGGAGCCACCCATACTATGCCGTGCGTGATGCGCGCCATCCGCGTGATCTGCTGGCTCTCACCCATCACTTCGAACTGGTGGAAGGAACAGTTTTGCATGTCGCCGCGTATCGCACGCGCTGGTACCTTAATTTTGGCGAAACTTGGCGCGAAGACTTCACCATAACCATTGATAGAGAGCATGATCCTGTGTTTGAGGACAGCGGAGTTGATCTTCATGCCCTGCAGGGCATACCGGTTCGGGTACGCGGCTGGCTGCTGGATGATGGCGGGCCGATGATCCGTGTCGACCATCCCGAAGCCATTGAACGGCTGACGGGCCAAACTCTCTAGCGCGTAGGGTTAAGGACCCTGACTTTCTTGCATTTCCCGCTGGTTGCACGTCTGGCAGGCACAATTGCCGCGGCTCTCCTGGTCGTGGCCTGCCTGTCCGTGGATGGTACGCGACCGCTGGTTCCCCTGTCGCCAGGTAACGAACCCGGCCCGACAGCCACTCTGGCCGCCGAAGAGGCCATTGGCGCACGCGAACATCCCCGGATTCTCGATGCCTTTGGTGGCGTCTATGAGGATCCTGAGCTCGAGACCCGGCTTGTTGCGATGTTGCGTACGGTGATTGCGGCATCGGATGAACCCGGACGGGTCTATCGACTGACTCTGCTCGATTCAGCAACCGTCAACGCGTTTGCCCTGCCCGGCGGCTATCTTTACGTCACGCGTGGGCTTCTTGCCCTGGCGAATGATGAAGCGGAAGTGGCCGCGGTTGTCGCGCATGAAATCGGTCATGTCACACGACGCCACGCCATTGCGCGTGAACAGGAGGTGCGTACCGCGGCGCTGATCGACCGGGTTCTGACCGATGTTCTGTCCGACCCGTCGGCAGCGCAGATGGCGGTGCTCGCCAATGGCGTCTCGCTGGCACAATTCTCGCAAAATCAGGAGCTTGAAGCTGACGAGCTGGGGGTGCGCACGATCGGGCAGGCCGGCTATGATCCGTATGCAGCCGCGCGGTTCCTCGAAACGATGGCCCGCTTCAGTGCGCTCGATGCATTGCCGTCCGAGCGCGGTGCGCCGAGCTTTCTTTCCAGTCATCCGTCAACACCGGCTCGTATCGAGGCTGCTGTGCGACTCGCACGACAGTTCGGTGCACCGGGCATCGGTACGCGGGAGCGTGAGCGCTATCTTGCGGCAATCGACGGCATGGTGTTTGGCGAGCCGACCGATGAAGGTGTCGTGCGCGGCCGCCGTTTCCTGCACCCCGGGCTTGGTATTGCCTTTGAAGCGCCCGACGGCTTCCGCTTGGACAACACTTCCCAAGCCGTTCTCGGTGCACATGCCGACGGCCGCGCGCTCCGGTTCGATGCCGTTGAGCTGCGGCGCGGGCAAAGCCTTGAGGAGTATCTGCAAGCTGGCTGGATTGAAGGGCTGGATGCCAGCAGTATCCAGGTTGAGACCCGCGATGGTCTGATGATCGGTATGGCCGATGCGGCCGCAGGTGGCTGGGTTTTCCGGGTGGCCGTGATCGAGGTCGGTGAGCGTGTCTACCGGTTTATCTTCGCCAATGATTCAAGGAGCGATGCCTTCACGCGTGCTGCTGCGAGCGTGGTCGATTCGTTCCGGCAGATGACCACCGATGAGCGCAACGGCATCGAACCGCTTCATATCAAGGTCGTCACCGTGCGTCGCGGAGACAGTGTGGCCTCACTGGCAAGGCGGATGGACAGCGGCGGGGACGAAGAGGCGTTGTTCCGGATTCTCAATGCTCTTGCACCCGGTGAACGCGTCCGGGCCGGCGATCAGGTCAAGCTGGTCATGGAGTAAAAGGGCAGAGCGTCTGTTGCCCATTCAGACGTAGGATGTTTCGCCCTGTTGATCGAGCAGAGCGACTTTCAATTTCTGCAGGGCGCGGCTCTCAAGTTGACGCACACGTTCTTTGGAAATGCCGAGCTTTTCGCCCAAGGCCTCCAGTGTTGCACCGTCTTCAGCAAGGCGCCGCTCGCGAACGATGCGCAGTTCGCGCTCGTTCAAGACCTTAAGAGCGTTGGCCAGCCAGTTGTTACGGCGTTCGGCATCGATAACATCGCCAACCAGTTCGTCCTGAAGCGGGGCGGTATCCTGCAGAAAGTCCTGCCGGTCGGCGCTACCGCCATCCTCTCCATCGGCGATTGGGGCATTGAGTGATGTATCGGAGCCCGACAGGCGCACATCCATCGTTGCGACGTCGTTGACGGATACGCCGATGGCCTGGGAGATTTCGCGATGCATTTCGGACGGTGATACCGTCCCGTCCTGAGTGATGCGTGCGCGCAAGCGTCTGAGATTGAAGAACAAGGCTTTTTGGGCCGATGACGTTCCGCCGCGAACGATGGACCAGTTGCGCAGGATGAAGTCCTGGATGGAGGCCCGAATCCACCATGTCGCATAGGTCGAGAAGCGCACTTCGCGGGCCGGTTCAAACCTAGCGGCGGCTTCGAGCAGGCCGACATGACCTTCCTGGATCAGATCGCTCATGGGCAGACCGAAATGACGGAAGCGGGCGGCGATCGCAATCACAAGACGCATGTGCGCCTGGGTCAACTGGTGAAGTGCGTCCTGATCCTGCCGCTCTTTCCACGACACCGCCAGAGCATGTTCTTCATCGCGTTCAAGGTAGGGGGCCTGCATCGCCTTTTTGACGAAATCTCGCCGGGGGCCGGTTCCATCGTTCATCACACGCTCCCATGTCTGTGCGTGCCGCGATGGTCGGTCGGTCCATTTCCTTTTGGTTCAGAACCGGTCTGCAAGGCCATAAGCGACAGCTTACGGGTTATTACGAAGCGTTGAAGATCTTAGATCACTGTGGGCCTTGAAAAAGGATCGCACTGCTCCATCCGGTTGACCTCTCTTGGCCTTTTCTTCGATCTGAACATAAAAAACCCGGTCAACTGGACCGGGTTTTTCTGATTTTCAGGTGTCTTTGCCGTTTCAGGCGGCGGCGCTTTGATCCGGTTCGGGTTCACCGCCTTCGTTGCCTGCTTCGGGTTCTTCGACCGGCTTGGCGCGACTCGGGCTTTTTGCCAGTGTCTGCTCGATCAGGCGAACAGCCTCCGTTTCAGTCATGCCATTCACAGCAGCAAGCTCACGGGCCATGCGGTCCAGTGCAGCTTCGTAGAGCTGGCGTTCCGAATATGACTGCTCCGGCTGGCTTTCAGCACGATAAAGATCGCGGACGACTTCGGCGATCTGGATAAGATCACCGGAATTGATCTTCGCCTCATACTCTTGGGCGCGGCGCGACCACATGGCGCGTTTCACGCGCGCGCGGCCCTTGATGGTCTTGAGCGATTTGGCCACCAGATCGTCTTCGGCAAGCTTGCGCATGCCGACGCTTTCAACTTTTGCCACCGGAACGCGCAGAGTCATTTTGTCCTTGTCGAACGTGATAACGAACAACTCCAACGTCAGGCCTGCGATCTCCTGCTTCTCGATGGAGACGATGCGGCCCACGCCATGGGCAGGGTACACAACCTGCTCATTGACTTTGAAACCCTGTTTTTGCGTTGTTTTCTTTGCGGTCGCCATACGCTGACAAACTCCTGTTGGGCCGGGTTTAGATGGGGGGAGCCCCGGCCAAATGCACACCTTGGCGTGCACGCGGTTACCTGTTCGGCGTTTTAAGGCAAACTCAATCGGCTGGCGCATGAGGCGCCAAAGCGCAGCCTTCATATGACGACAAAAGACCACCATCAGCGCAACGACTTTTAAAGCCGCGCTGGGCGGAATGCTGTCTGATCAAATTAACGAGAAAGAGGCGGCAAAAGGGTCCGGCCTGGTCGAGTTGTCTTAAAAACGAGATATCACCATACCGCAAAAAGCGGCAAAAATCAAACTCTTGCCGCCATATGGTTAATCGGTGTTCATTTTCGTTACGACACGTTTACTTTGCCGCACGTTACGTAAGGCCTGACACCATGGCCTGGGGGAGTTCATCATCTTAGGCTTTAGTCGCCCTCTCCGGGTTCGGCCGAAAACAGCTCCATTTTACCAGGTTTGCCGTCAAAGCTATCTGCATCCGGCATCTGGTCTTTCTTCATGGTGATGTTCGGCCACTCAGAGGCATATTTGGTGTTTAGTGTGAGCCATTGTTCCAGACCAGGCTCGGTGTCGGGTTTGATAGCATCTGCCGGACACTCAGGCTCGCAGACACCACAATCGATGCACTCATCGGGATGAATGACGAGCATGTTTTCGCCTTCGTAGAAGCAATCGACCGGACAGACCTCGACGCAATCGGTGTACTTACACTTGATGCAGTTTTCCGTGACGATGTAGGTCATACAGGTAGGCTCCAATCGAATTGTCACGCCATAGCTGACGTGGCTCGTGTGTCTTTCAAAATCGTTTTGCGCGGCATCTTGTCAAGCTGGTGAAGCGTCCCATTCGTAGCATCGCTTAGGGACTGCTCATGCACCGCGTTTGAGTTTCTGCAGCCGCTCGCGCTCATGTTTGGTTGGACGGCGTCCGGGGCTTGGCGCCAACCTTGACGATGTCAGGTCGCGTTCTTCTTTTGGCGGCGGCGGTGGGGTCATGTCCTCATAAAGCATCTGTGCCTCGGATGCCGGACCGCGACGTGTGCCGCAGGCAACAAGCTTGATGATCTTAACCCCCGCCGGAAGAGCAATGGTCAGCACATCCCCTGGGCCGACACCGCGTTTTGCTTGATGGGTTTTCTCGCCGTTTACACGCACCTGACCGGCTTCGATGAATTTGGCGGCCAGCGAACGGCTCTTGACCAGCCGTGAAAAGAACAGCCAGCGGTCGAGCCGGAGTTTCTCTGCCTCGCCGACCTGGCTGTCTCGATCAGTTGTCGCCATCTTTGCCGTCGAGCAGGCCTGCCAGGGCCGCGAAAGGCGAATCCGGATCGGCCTGGCGTTCCTTTTTTGGTGGTGCGGCGGTGTAGGTGCGTGGGCCTTGTGGCTTGCCGCCGTCGCGCCGTGCACCCTTGCCATCCGGCCTGCCGCGCTTCTCTCCCCGTTTGCTGTCTTTTTGATGGCGGCGCGAACCTCTGGCGTGCCGCTCCCGACCATCGTCACCGCCCTGTGCCTGGCGGGCGTTGGCGCGGCCTTGCTGACGTGGGCGGTTTGGCGCGGGGCGCCAGATTTCGATCACCTGCTCTGTCGGTTCTGCTTCATCCGTTTCGGCGCCATCGGCTTCGGCCTTTGCAGGTATGTCTGCTTCGGGGCTCTGGGCAGGCTGAGCGGTTTCTCCGGTCGGCGCTGGAGGTTCATCCTCTAGGGCTGTTCTGGTGTCGTCTGCCGGTGTTGAGCCAGCGGCGTCAACCGTTTGCGCACAGTCGGTTTCTACAACCTGTTCAGCCGGGCCTTGCGCTTCTGTTGTTGACGTTTCATCCACGGGTTCCGTTTGCGTGTCATCGCTACCTGGTGGTTCGGCTTTTGGCTCAATCGGAACGGTCCTGCGGTCCATCTTGTAGCCGAGTGACTTCAGAACTTCGGAGAAGTCGTCGCCAGCACAGCCTAGCAGGGACGTCATCTCCACCGTTACCGTGAAACCAGCCCCTTCGGCGGCTCCTTCGGGCGCATCGCCTTCGGTCTGACCGACGCGGAAGGCGATCAGCGGGCGGATCAGGTCTGCAAGGCGTTCGAGAATATCGAACCGCACGGCGCGATGGCCACATACCCGGAAACCGGCAATCGGATAAAGGCGTGCATCGAAGCCCGGATCCACTGGAATGGATGTGCGCCCTGAGGCATTGAGCTGTGGCAGCTCGCGCAGGCCCGGCTGCTCCGTTCCACCGTTCTGCAAGGCCCAGAGTGTTGCCAAAAGCCCTGCCGGAGCGGGTTTCAGCAACTGGGGCACAAACAGTGCGTAGGCGCCGAAACGCACACCAAGCTTGCGCAAGGTGGCTCTGGCATCCTGCTCGAGTGACTTGACGTCGGAAGCTATGGCGCGGCGATCAATGGCCCCCATCTCCTCGGCGATCCGGAATCCGATGCCACGAGCGATGCCGTCCAGCCCGTCGCCGTTGCGCAGGGCGAGCAGGCTGCCCAGATGCTTTTCGATCTGGTCGGCCAGCCATTTCTCAAGCCGTGCATCAACGATCTCGCGGGCGCCGCCTGTCAGTTGCTCATCGGCAAGCAGAATGATTTTGGGTTTCAGGATATCTTCCGAGCCTGACAGTCTGGCGACCACTTCACCGGTCCAGCGGATGGATCCTTCCGCATCTAGGACGAAGGCCGCATCGTCGGCAAGTGAGAGTTTCTCTGCGCGGCGCTGAATTTCCGCGGCCAGAGCTTTCTGGGCTGCGGCGCGCACGGCTTTGCCATCCAAGTCTTCAGCCGTTGAGTCAGGGGTAAAGCGGAACCCCGCCAGCCAGCCGACATGCTGACCTTCCACCTGAACATCGCCATCGCTTGCGATCATCGCCTCAAGCATCACCTTCTCCCTCAAGCGTCGCATAAGCACGCTGGTACGCCGGTCCACAAATCTTTGTGTCAGCTTTTCATGAAGCGCATCCGACAGCCGGTCCTC
>JANQJE010000194.1 GCA_028281795.1 Cohaesibacteraceae bacterium
CGCAGAGCGAGATAACGGTTCAACACGCTGTTTGCGCCGGTCCGGTCGCCCAACTCGTCCAGATTCATGACAAGGAAGGCCAGGTCGTAGAGTAGGTCGCCCGTTGCGATCCGCTCGTCAAACTCTACGGCATCGAAAAGGCGAACTCCTGTCGGGAGGCGCACGATGTTGCGCAGATGAAGATCGCCATGACAGCGCCGCACGCACTTGTTCTCGCCCCGCGACAGAAGCAGCGGTCGCATGCGTCGCCATTCATCCATCGTCCGCTGGGTGAGCTTGGCGGTTTCTTGCAGGCCAAACAGCGTTGGCGCTTCGTGAAAGGTCTGGTCGTTCTGATCGATGTATGTGCCCAGATCGGAAATCCAATCGCTTGCACGGCGCAACGGCGCCTTGTCCTGAAAGCTGACAATGGCGTCGACCGCTTTGTCCAGATCGGTCTGTGTCAGTTCGCCATGACGCACCAGCCGGTCGAACGTTTCCTCGGTGTCGAAGCGGCGCATGGCGACCGCCCATTCAATGGCTTCGCCTTGGCCATTGATCGCCAGATGTCCCATCTTGTCACGTGTTATGGCAACGGCATCCAGATAGATATCCGGCGCGTTGGGCCGATTGATAGCGATCTCGGAGCGGCAGGCTTCTTCACGCCGGGCAAGGGTGGAAAAGTCCATGAAAGGAAAGCAGACTGCCCGCTTGACCTTGTAGGCACGATCTCCGGCGAGGAACACCGCTGCGCCATGTGTGTCGATGCGCACGACTCTGGCATCGGCACCATGAGCCGGGAGGTTGTGGCTTGCTGGATCTCCCATGAAATCCATGACGGCACTCTGATCCCCGACGACATGAGTCAGCGTTGCCTGGGCCGGCGTGCCCCGGTCAAAGGCGGTCTTCGCACTCATTGTGGTCTGCAATGCTGTCATGCCTGGCTCCATGGGCGGGCTTTCCGGCCGACCCTCTCGAAGCGTCGAGTTGGCAAAATCTTGCCGATCGGGAACGAGTACCTTGCAGGATTATCGCAAAGGAACCGCAGGAGTGTCAGTCGCAACAACACGGATAAGCCTGAAAAACCAGGGCTTTGCTTTATGGATGATTACTCTGCAGCCGGCAGGCTTTGATCTCCGAATTGCGACAGGTCCAGTTTGGCCAGCATGAGTTCCGGTTCGTCCGGGTCTCGATGAACGCTGAAACCCAGTGCGCGGCACATGGCAAGCATGGTGGTGTTTTCGGCCAGCACCTGACCTTCAATACGCTGAAACCGTTCTGCCTGTCCGTACTCGATCACCAGCCGCATCAGAGCCCATCCAAGCCCGTGGCCTTTCAGGTCCGAGCGCAGAAGAATGGCGTACTCCCCACTCTCGCGCTCCGGATCGGCATGCAGGCGGACAACACCGATCAACTCACCCGACGCGTCGAACGCTCCGAATGCCATATCGCGCGCATAATCGATCTGGGTCAGTCTGGCGATGAATTTGTGTGAGAAATCGCGCACATAGGAGAAAAAGCGTAGCCGCAAATCCTCCTGGGTTGTTTTGGAGAAGAACAGCTCGAACGAAGGCTCGTCTTCCGGCCTCACCGGGCGGACAAACACCACATCCCCGCTCTTGAGTTCCAGCCGCCGCTCCCAGTTGCGCGGGTAGGGGCGGATGGTGAAGCGCGGATTGGTGTCGAACGTGGCATCGCCAACGGCGCTTGGCGCGACCTCGATTCGCGCATCAAGCACCAGCAGGCCGGTAGGAGTCGCTAGCAGCGGATTGAGGTCCAACTGGCGGATTTGCGGGACATCGGCGGTCAGTTGCGACAGACGCACCAGAGCTTGTGCCACAGCGTCTTCATCGACTGCCGGACGGCCACGAAAACCGCCCATCACCTTGGAAACGCGCGTCTCGCTTATCAGTTGGCGGGCCAAACGCATGTCGAGCGGCGGCATACCGAGCGCCTTGTCGTTGACCGCTTCCACGGCCACACCTCCGCGCCCAAATACGATAACCGGGCCGAAAACCGGATCGTCCGCCAGGCCAAGATAGAGCTCGACACCTGCGGCCGTGTCGGCCATTGGCTGCACGATGACGCCGTCCAGCCGCGCGTTGGGCGCGCGGCCTTTCACTTTTTCCATCAAGACGTCGAACCCTTCGCGCACCTGCAGGCTGTGCGTGAGGTCAAGCACGACGCCGCCAACGTCCGATTTATGAGGGATATCGGGCGAGTCGATCTTCAGGGCGACCGAGCGATGCTGGGCAAGAAGGTCTTGCGCCGCCTTATAGGCAGTCTCGGCACATCTGGCCCGAACCGGTGCGGCATAGCTGAAGCCGTAGCTGGCCAGAATGTCCGCAATCTCGTCGGTGTTGAGCCATGTACGCCCCTCGGCAAGCGCAGTGTCTGCCAGCACACGGGCCCTTTCCACATCGGCGCTGGCGAGATCTTCCGGCAAGGCAGGAGGTGTTGCCGAAAGCTCCTCCTGCGCCTGCGCATAGCGTGAGACGTCCATAAAGCCCCGCACGGCGTCTCCCGGTGTGCGGAAGCGAGCGACATGTGCCTCGTCGAACGCCCCCAAAGTATCGGCTTCGCGCTCCATCCACGAGACAAACACAGGCTTGGGCCGCGATACATCTTTCGCTTTGCGCTCAAGAAGTTCGACAAGCCGAGTTGCGGCTTCCTTGCCGTCCGACACCTGGCTGGGGCTGTAGGCAATCAACAGCCCGTCATTCATCGGGTCGTCGATCAGCGCCTCGATGACCGCGTGCTGCGCATCCAGAGGCAGGGTTGTTTCAAGATCCAGCGGCATCTCGCCGGACCATTGCAGCGGTGCATGGGGGCGAATCGTCTCCATCGCTTCATCGCTCAATGCGGCAAGGGTGCCGCCAAGGTCGAGCAGCCGATCGGCAGCCAGAATGCCAATGCCTCGGTCATTGGTGACGATAGCAAGCCTCTTGCCGGCTTCCGAGACGCGCTTCAGACGTGCCAGCGCGCCTGCGGCGTCGAAAAGCTCATCCAGATCGTTCACCCGCAGAAGCCCCGCACGGCGGATAACCGCATCGTAAACCGAATCTTCGGTCGCCAGAACACCGGAGTGCGTCGAGATTCGATCGGCAGTCAGGCCATGACGCCCGGACTTCAGGATAACGACCGGCTTCACCTTGGCTGCAGCACGCGCGGCGGAGAAGAAGCGCCGCGGGTTCCCGACCGTTTCGACGCAGACAAGAATCGCGCGTGTCCGCACGTCATAGGCCAGATGGTCCAGCAGATCATCGAGGTCCACATCGGAGGCATCGCCCAGCGAAACGGCCTTGGAGAAGCCCACTTTGACCGCGTTGCCCCAGTCGAGCACGGCGTTCATGATGGCCCCCGACTGTGCAATCAGTCCGAGTGCGCCGCTTTGCGGTGGCGTCGAAGCCAGACTTGCATTGAGCGTGCCGCCGGCGGCGAAGACACCCTGCGAGTCCGGTCCGAGAATCCGCATCTGCGAGCCACGGGCCGCGGCGCGCATGGCCCTGCGCAACGCCCCGCGATCCCCGCCCTGACAACTGGAAACGACGATGACACCGCGCACACCTGCCAGCTTGGCTTCTGCCACCAATCCGGGCACGGTATCCGGTGGCGTTGCAACAATCGCCAGGTCGGGAACACTCGGCAGGTCAGAAAGTGCCGCAACGCAGGGCTGGTTCAGAATCTGGGTGTGATGCGGATTGACGAAGGAAATCGTGCGCTTGCCCGGATCGTTCAGCAGATTGTCGACAAAGGCGCGCCCAACGCTTTCGGCTTTGGGACTGGCGCCGATCAAGGCGATATGCTGCGGCGCAAAAAAAGCGTCAAGATTTTGAAGTGACATCTGATTTTCCCTATTGGAGAATCAGGCGTTTCCCCTGAAATAAGTGTATATGCTGCACTGCGGCAAAACCATGACAATTCGATTGGCTAGGTGCTCATCCGGATAACGCAGCGTCAGCCAAACGCGCCTTTGTCATGGCATCGATATGGGTGCGCAGTCTAGCAAGCAAAGGATGATCGCGCGTCCAGGTTTCGCCGTACGTAAGGTTGAAGGCATAGTCGATATCGGCCGTGTTGTTTCCAGTCAGATGCTGGAAGATGGTCTCCAACTTGTCGAGGCCTTTCATAAAGGCGGCTTCACGCGATAGGCCTTCATCATACTCCGCTGCAATGCTGCGCATGCTCGTGCCAATCTCGGCACCGAGCGGTGCCGTCAGGTTCTCCAGGGCGCGCCGTTCCGCCTCGCGCCGAGCGGTTGGGTCACCGGTTTGATGGATCGCCGGAACATCGCCCGTCACCGCCTCGCCGAGATCGTGAATCAATGCCATCTTCAGCATCTTGGAGATGTCATAGCCATGCAGATAGGGCTCAAGCACGACCACCATGAGCCCGAGGCGCCAGCAATGCTCAGCCGTGCTCTCCTGACTGCCGGCATTGGTGAAGCCGGACCGCAGCGTATCCTTTAGGTCACCAGCTTGCTCAAGGAATGTGAACAGGTTGGTGAGGGTCTGATCGTCGGGAAGAGAAGCGTCGTTCATGGATCAACCAATGCGCTGGAGTGCCAGGAAGGTTCATACCCTGCCAGCAGCACGTGGAAAACGGGGGCCGGTGTGATGAGCTGGACCAATGCGCTTGGATCGACAGACACGACCGGTCCATACCCGTCAAAGCTCCAAAGCCGCGTGCCGGTCGGCGTGACCGCCGCTACATCTCCATCGCGATAAAAAAAGGTGCCGACCGGCAGATCTTCCATCCGGTGCATGTTTCTTACCGCTTGTATCCGCGCGGCATGCAGCACGGTATCCATCTGGTGTGCCTTGGGTGGAACATTCCACCGGTGGTTCCCTTTCATCGCGCGATGCATGGCCAACTGAAAAAGCCTGGCATCCGCCCTCCGGCATTCAAAACAAGGGCGATGTCCGGCCGCAAGCCCCGTCGCCTCATCCAGAAAGAAGAGTTCGGTGTAGCCATGG
>JANQJE010000260.1 GCA_028281795.1 Cohaesibacteraceae bacterium
GATGCCAAGCGCGCGATGTATGTCACGCTCGGAGCAGGTATTGCCGCAGCGATCATGGACCCGATCTTCATTTTCGCGCTCGACATGGGCGTCAATGGCGCAGCCGTCTCGACAACACTGTCGCGCTTCGCACTGCTTGCCATGGGTGTTTACGGCGCGATGAAGGTGCATGCGCTGGTCTCGATGCCCGATCTTACGGCGTTCAAGACCCATATCGGCGGCCTCATTGCCATCGCCCTTCCCGCTATCATGACCAACGTAGCCACCCCCGTCGGCAACGCCATCGTCACGCGCGCCATCGCGCCGTTCGGTGACGATGCAGTGGCGGGCTGGGCCATTGTGGGTCGCATTATCCCGGTTGCATTCGGTGCGATTTTCGCGCTGTCCGGCGCCGTCGGTCCGATCCTCGGTCAGAACTATGGGGCGGGGCGTATCGACCGGGTGCAGCGGGCCTTCATGGACGCGCTTGTCCTCATCCTCACTTACACCGCTGTGGTTTGGGCGATCCTGTTCATTGCGCGCGACCCGATCATCGTGCTCTTCGACGCCGAGGGCGATGCGGCGGCGCTGGTGATCCTGTTCTGCACCTATGTGGCGGCGAGCTTCATCTTCAATGGCGCTTTGTTCGTGGCCAACGCATCCTTCAACAATCTCGGCTTTGCGACCTATTCAACGGTGTTCAACTGGGGCAAGGCAACGCTGGGCACGCTGCCATTCGTCTGGCTGGGTGCGCAATGGGGCGGAGCGTCCGGAGTTCTCATTGGACAGGCCCTTGGATCTGTGGTGTTCGGTATGGCGGCCGTCGTGACCGCTTATCTGGTGATGCAGAAGCTGGAACCACCGGAAGGGAATGCACCCGTTGTTGCGCATCGTCCGGAACCGGCACCTTTCGCATCCGGCAAGGCGGCGAGCTAGCAAAGTCGGCTGTCGTCAGACCTGACCGGTCTTGTCGAGACGGCGCATCAGAGCCTTGATGACACCGTCCCGATCCTGCCGGGCGGCGTCTTGAAGGCCGGGCCGCACGTCAACACCCGGCACATTGACCTCACCCCACAGGGTTATCTCCAGCAGCAGCGGGATCAGCGATTTCCCCCGGTCTGTCATCAGATAGCGGCTGCGCCTTCTGTCGTCTGGATCGGGCTCCTTGGAGATAAAGCCATGCTCCTGAAGTGCGGTGAGCCTGGCTGTCAGAACGTTCGTAGCGATGCCTTCGGCAGAGGCCTGAAACTCCTTGAAGGTCTGCTTGCCTGCCAAGACCATGTCTCTGAGAATCAAGAGGCTCCAGCGATCGCCCAGAAGCTCGAGTGTTCCGTTGATCGGGCAATTGGATCGGCGTGTCATGATCTCTGTTTCGCTTTTTTGCTTGCATGACGCAAGTGATCATGTAACTTGCAAAAAGCAAGTGAAATGGAGGATACCATGCGACGTGCGTTACAAATTGCACTCATCCTGGCCGGGGCCGTACCCCTTGTCCTTGGCATCATGAACTTTCTTGGCGGGGCGAACGCTTTCTGGCTTCCTGCCGACATGGAAACACCAAGCGTCGACAACCAACTGCGCTTTTACGCCATCTGGTTCACCGCGCCGTTCTTTCTCTGCGTTTGGATCGCCCGCAATCTCGATCGCGCGCTACCGGTAGCGACAATTCTTTTCGGAGTGATGTTTCTCGGCGGGCTCGCCCGCGCGTTTTCGATCTCGCAATATGGCCTGCCTGACCCGAGCATGGTCATCGCGATGGCTGTCGAACTTGGTTTTGTTCTGTTCGTACCCTGGATCGCGTATGTAACGCGCAGCCAACGGATGGCAGCCACAGCCAGCACGGCATGATGAACCTGCCGGCCATTCACCTCTACCACGCCCCGGGCTCCCGGTCCGGGCGCGTGAAGATGCTGCTTGATCTGCTCGGGTTCCCCTATGAGCAGACGCTGGTGAACACGCAGACAGGCGAGCACAAGACGAAAGCCTATCTGAAGGTGAACCCGCTGGGCGTTGTCCCTGGGCTGGTGGTGGGAGAAACGCCCGTCATCGAAAGCGGCGCGCAAATGATGTTTCTGGCCGACCTTGATCCGCAAATGCGTTTTGTGCCGATCAAAGGATCCTTCGAGCGAGCAATCTACTATCAGTGGTTCATAATGACTCCATCGGTACTCGAGCCAATGACGATGCCGTTCATCTGGAACCCTCGCGACCGCGCGGCACGAGAGGAAGCCTTGCGAGCCATCGCCCTGCAGACGGCCATGCTACGCGGCCCTTACTGCCTGGGAGACCAACTCTGCGCTATTGACGTTATGGTGCATTGGAGCATGCACTTTCTGGCCTCTCGGGGTCTCATCGAAACCGGATCGGTTTGGCACAACTACGTTGTGCGAGTTGGCAAGCAGCTGGACTGGAACGGCTACTAACCCGCTCTCCCGGTCGATGTCCTACGCCCCCTTGTTGACTGGCTGCCGCTTGCCGCCGCCCAACACCAGCACGTTGCCGAAAAGTGCCAGCGCCACACCGATGAATGCAAAGACCGTCCACTTATAGCCCTCAAACAGCGTCGAGGATGCCAGCGCAATCAGCGGGAAGATGACCGTAGCATACGACGCACGTGCTCCGCCGATCCGCCCCAGCAAGGTCAGATAGCTCCAGAACGCGATCACCGATGAGAACACCGCAAGCCAGATGAGCGAGCCGATATAACCAACGCTCCAATCCACAATGAAGGCGTACCCCTGCACCAAGGCCAGAAAGACCAACCAGACCCCGCCATAGGCCATGCCCCAGGCATTGGTGGCGAGCACCGGCAATCCCCGTTTTTGCGCCCGGGCAGAAAGCACATTGCCGGTGCAGAAAAACAGCGTGCCGAGGATACACAAACCCAGTCCGATCAACACCTCGCGGTTCAGCGTCGTGCCTGCGATCTCCGGCCAGAACAGGAAACCGATGCCCAGAGCACCGAGCACTGCGCCGCCCAGTCGCCTCGGCTCGGCCTTCTGCCCCATGAACACGATACCGATGAGGAAATTCACAATGGAGGCCAGCGAGAACACCACGGCGAGAAGGCCTGCCGTGATCACCAGCCCGCCGTAATAGAAAAAGAGAAAATTGGTGGAGAAAATGAAGAAGCCCATCGCCGCGAACAACACATGATCACGCCATCCGAAACGCAAGCGCTGGCTGGACCACATAGCCCAGGCAAATACGATCACACCGGCCAGTGCGAACCGCCAGACCAGCGATACCTCCGGTGCGATGGTGCCCAATTGCATGCGCAGGGCCAGCCAACTGGTGCCCCAAACGAAGCAGGTGGTGGCGTAAAGCGAATAGTCGTACCGGGTCAGAGGCTCATCGCCGCCGGACGCTTCTTTTTTCGCTTGAGGAACGGTTTGCGACGGCAACAGAATGAACCACATAGAAAACTGCTTGTCCGCCCTCTTGTCATGAAAGCTCTGGCATGACCACACCGGTTTCTCCTGACCTTCCCCGCATCGGACTTGCGCTTGGCGGCGGCGGGGCGCGCGGGCTGGCGCACATTACGGTGCTCGACGTAATCGAGGAGCTTGGGCTGCCAGTTGCATGCCTTGCCGGGACATCGATCGGCGCGATCATCGGATGGGGGATCGCCTCGGGTTTTTCAGCTAGACAGATGCGTGAAATCGCGTTGGAAACATTTCTGGACGGACGCGAGGTGGCCGCACGCGCATGGAAAATGCGCCCCAAGCGCTGGAGCGTTCTGCGCACCATGGGCATGCAACTGGATGCAGAGGCCGTACTCAAAGCCTTTATGCCCGACGGGCTTGCCCAAACGTTCGATGCCCTTTCCACGCCTCTGTCGGTGGTGACCACCGACTATTACGGTTGGACAACTCATACCGTGACGGCCGGACCGATCAGACCGGCCATCGCTGCCAGCATCGCGATCCCCTTCGTTTTCAAACCGGCCATCCTCAACGGACGCGTTCATGTGGACGGCGGTGTGGTCAATCCCCTACCGACCGGAGCCCTCGGCGCTTGCGATATGGTGGTGGCAGTCGATGTGATCGGCGGGCCGGAGCCACAGGGGGAAAATGCCGGCGAACGCGCCGATGAACCGCCAAGTCAGATGGAAAGCATTCTGGGAGCGACACAGCTTTGCATGCAGACCATCACCAAGGCGCATCTCGCCCAGCACCCGCCGGACGTCCTTATAACCCCACCTATCGCCAACTTTCAGGCGCTGAACTTCCTGAAAGCACGTGAGGTGCTCACGGCCGCGGATGGCAAGCGTGACGAGATCAAACGCGTGCTTGCCGACGGTGTGGAGCGTTATCTCAAACGGTAGGTGAGGACGGCGCTACTTGGTGCCGAACATACGATCACCGGCATCGCCAAGGCCCGGAACGATGTAGCCGTGATCGTTGAGATGGCTGTCGATTGCCGCCGTGACCACCGGGACATCCGGATGGTTTGTCGTGAAACGCTCGATGCCCTCCGGTGCGGCCAGCAAACAGACAAAGCGAATGTTCTGTGCGCCGCGCTCTTTCAGTTTTTTCACAGCCGCCGAGACCGAGTTGGCGGTGGCCAGCATCGGATCAAGCACAATCACCAGGCGGTCGGACAGGTCTTCCGGGGCTTTGAAGTAGTACTCCACCGGCTGCAGCGTTTCAGGATCACGGTAAAGGCCGATATGCGCCACGCGAGCCGCCGGCACGAGGTCCAACATGCCTTCCAAGAGACCGTCGCCCGCGCGCAGAACCGAGGCGAACACCAGCTTCTTGCCCGAGAGCTTCGGTGCCATCATCGGCTGAAGCGGAGTCTCGATCTCAATGGTTTCGGTTTCCAGATCGCGCGTCGTTTCGTAGCAAAGCAGGTGGGAGATTTCGAACAACAACCGGCGAAACGACGCGGTGGAGGTGTTCTTGTCCCGCATCAGGGTGAGTTTGTGCTGGATCAGTGGATGATCAACAACGGTGACGCCTTGCATGCGGGAACTCCTTTACCTGTGACCAGCTCCGTTCATGCCTGGAGCATACCTTGTTTAGATTGAAGCGATTTGATGGACGAGATTTTGTGTGTCCCACAAGGAAAAGACCGCAGCGCGATGC
>JANQJE010000018.1 GCA_028281795.1 Cohaesibacteraceae bacterium
CAACGCGGTAGGCGGGCAAACCGGCCCTATCCTTCGGACAGCGAAACGGCTTTGACCTGCCACGTCGCAACTCTCAACCGGGCAGAAAGCCCGCTTCTCGAGCCGCTCCCTGCATCTCTTTGCCGTTTCAGCCGTCAAATCCAGCCTCATTTATGAGAACATGACCTAGGCCATCGCTAGCCGCCTGTCCCAAACCGCTGCTCGATATAGTCTTCGACAAGGCCTTTGAAATCATCGGCAAGGTTCGGTCCGCGCAACGTCATGGCTTTCTTGCCGTCGATGAACACTGGAGCAGCGGGCTGTTCGCCCGTGCCGGGCAGGGAGATGCCGATGTCGGCGTGTTTGGATTCGCCCGGCCCGTTCACGATGCAGCCCATGACGGCAAAGGTCAGCTGTTCAACGCCAGGATAGCGTTCCTTCCAGTCCGGCATCTTGTCACGGATCATCGTCTGCACATCCTGCGCCAGTTCCTGGAACGTGGTGGATGTGGTGCGACCGCAGCCGGGGCAGGCTGCCACCACCGGAACGAAGGACCGTATGCCCATCGTCTGCAGGAGCTCTTGTGCGACCTGCACCTCCTTGGTGCGATCGCCCCCGGGCTCGGGCGTCAGAGAAATGCGGATCGTATCGCCAATCCCCTGCTGCAAAAGGATGCCGAGCGCTGCGGACGAGGCGACGATGCCTTTCGATCCCATGCCGGCTTCCGTGAGCCCAAGATGCAAGGCGTAGTCGGAGCGGGCGGCCAGCGCGGTGTAGACGGCGAGCAGGTCCTGCACCTGGCTGACCTTGGCGGAGAGAATGATCTTGTCGCGGCCTATGCCGAGCTTCTCGGCGTGTTCTGCGGAAAGCAATGCTGACTGGATCATCGCCTCATGGGTCACCTGACGGGCGGTCAGCGGTGAGCCTTTGGCAGCGTTTTCATCCATCAGATGGGTCAGCAGGACCTGATCCAGTGAGCCCCAGTTCACGCCGATGCGTACCGCCTTGTTGCGCTTCATGGCTTCGTCGATGATGGCGCCGAACTGGATATCTTTCTTGGCCTTGAAGCCGACATTGCCAGGATTGATGCGGTATTTGTCGAGCGCGTCCGCGCAGGCCGGATGATCCTGCAAAAGCTGGTGGCCGATATAGTGGAAATCGCCAACGAGCGGCACGCTGACACCCCACTTTTCCAGTTTTTCCCGAACGTGCGGCACGGCGGCCGCTGCCTCATCGCGGTCGACCGTGATGCGCACCAGCTCCGATCCGGCTTTGGCAAGCGCTGCAACCTGAACGGCGGTGGCACGCACATCGGCCGTGTCGGTGTTGGTCATCGACTGCACGACAACCGGGGCATCGCCGCCAACGGTCACGCCACCAACATTGACAGGTACTGATGTGCGGCGTGGCTGGGGGGCGGAAACGTAGCTCAAAGGGGTCGGCTCGCTGATGCGTCGAAAACGGTTGCATCCGATATATGAGGCGGTGCGCCGCCCTGCAACCAGACTCCTGTCGCCCACGTGGGTGCTGTTGCCGCATATAGCGTCTTGACCATCCGGTGCGCTATGCCATGTGGCCGTGGCATGTCACAGAGCACCAGCCCAGCCTATGCCTCTCGCCTTCTGAACGAAGAAGATGTTGAGGCGATCTATCGCCACCTTGAGGAGGCGATGCCTGGACGCATACCGAATGCCAAAGGGCCCAAAGGCCAACCGGATGCGTTCCGCTCCTGCATATCCTGTATGTTGTCGGCGCAAAGCCGCGATGCGAACACCGCCAAAGCCACCCGGCAGTTGTTTGCCTTGGCCAGCACGCCTGAAGCGATGCTGCAGCTCGATGAAGCCGTAATTGCGGAGGCCATCAAACCGGCCGGGCTCTACAACAGGAAAGCGCGCAATGTGCTGAAGTTCTGTGCGGCGCTCTTGAGTGAGCATGACTGCGTGGTTCCGTCCACCCGTGGCGGGCTGATGAGCCTGCCGGGGATCGGTCGCAAGTGTGCGGACATCGTTATGAGTTTCACCTTTGGTGAAGATGTGATCGCCGTCGACACGCATGTTCATCGCGTGTCCAACCGGATCGGGTTGGCGCGCGGCAAGAACGAAGCGCAGACCGCTCAATCGCTGGAGGAGCGTTCACCGGAGTGGGCGAAGCGGGATGGGCATTTCTGGCTTCTGCAGTTTGGCAAGCAGGTCTGCACGGCGCGTGCGCCAAAGTGCACCGCCTGTGTGGTGCGCTCGCTTTGTCTTTATCCCGGCAAGGCTGCCTAGTTGTCCCTTGCGATGAATGCTGCATTGCAAAAAAGCTTCAAGTGCGTATGGTCCGGCCTGATTTTCAATTTCGTTTTTGGAGGCCATGATGGCTTTGACCCTGGATCTTTCCGGACATGTTGCGGTCGTCACCGGATCAACGTCGGGCATCGGGCTCGGCATTGCCACAAGTCTTGCCGAAGCCGGGGCCAAGGTGGCGCTGAACTCGCACCTTGATCGTGAGGAAGACCATCAAATCGCCTCTGATCTGGCGAAAAAAGCTGGCGTTGAAGTCGTCTACATCCAGGCGGATATGTCGAGTGCCGAAGCCTGTGTGTCCTTGATCGAGCAAGCGAGCGAAAAACTCGGCACCGTGGATATTCTCGTCAACAATGCGGGTATCCAGTATGTCGCGCCGATTGAAGATTTCCCTGTTTCCAAGTGGGACGCCATCATGGCGATCAATCTTTCCAGCGCGTTCCACACCATCCGTGCGGCTGTGCCGGGTATGAAGGAAAAAGGCTGGGGCCGGATCGTCAACATTGCCTCGGCCCATGGGCTGACCGCATCCCCCTATAAGAGCGCCTACGTTTCCGCCAAGCACGGTCTGCTGGGCCTCACCAAAACGGTTGCGCTTGAACTGGCGGAACTTGGCGCGACCTGTAATGCGATTTGCCCGGGTTATGTTCTCACGCCGCTTGTGGAGGGACAAATTCCCGATCAGATGAAGGCGCACAACATGTCGCGCGAGGATGTGATCAAGAACGTCATGCTGGATCGCCAGCCGACCAAAGAGTTCGTAACGGTCGAGCAGATGGGCGCCTTCACGGTCTTTCTTGCATCGGATGCCGGTTCGCAGATCACGGGGGCGGCCTTGACCGCCGATGGCGGCTGGACCGCGATGTAATGGCCAAACGCCCGACACGTGTGACCAACAAGAAGATGGTCAACCTCGCTCTACAGGGTGGGGGTGCTCATGGAGCGTTCACCTGGGGTGTTCTGGATCGTCTGCTTGAAGACGGTCGGCTCGGTTTTGAAGGTATTTCCGGCACCAGCGCAGGGGCTATGAATGCCGTTGCGTTGGCCGATGGCTGGTATGGCAATGGTGCCGATGGTGCGCGTGAGAAGCTTGAAACCTTCTGGCGTGCCATATCGCGCGAAGGGTCATTTTCGATCACCAATGCCCAGCAGGAAGTGCTCGACCGGTTCATGAGCTTCTGGCTCTGGCCGGGTATGCTCGGCAAGGAAACGATGGCCAAGCTGTTCCCGATGGCGCCGTGGTTCAATCCGGCAGGAACGGCACAGCTCACCAGCCCTTACGAAACCAATCCGCTGAACATCAATCCGCTGAAGGATGTGGTGGAGAAGCTGATCGATTTTGAGCGCGTCGCACGATGCCAGGACTTCAAGCTGTTCATCGCTGCAACCCGTGTGCATTCGGGCAAGATTCGATTGTTCCGGCGAGCCGACGTAACGGCGGATGCGGTGTTGGCTTCCGCTTGCCTGCCCTATGCCTTTCAGGCTGTCGAGGTCGATGGCGAGCCCCATTGGGATGGCGGGTACACCGGTAACCCGGCCTTGTTCCCGTTTTTCACCGAGACCGAGTGCGAGGACATCGTCCTTATACAAATCAATCCGATTGAGCGGGCCGAGACGCCGAAGACAAGCCGGGAAATCCTTGAACGCATCTCGGAAATCACATTCAACTCATCCCTGCTGCGCGAGTTTCGCGCCATCGATTTCGTCAACCGTCTGATTGAAGATGGCCGGCTTGAAGGTGGTGACTATCGCCGCAATCGGGTTCATCGGATCGATGCCAGCGATGAGCTTGCGGCTCTTGGTGCGGGTTCGAAGTTCAACACCAGTTGGGCCTTTTTCACCCGGCTGCGCGATGTTGGACGTGAAGCGGCCTCTGCGTTCCTTAAGGCGCATTACGACGACGTCGGCAAGCGTGGAACCCTTGATCTGCGCGAGGCCTTTTCCTGAGCATACTCCGT
The DNA here is from genome assembly GCA_028281795.1 of Cohaesibacteraceae bacterium. GTDB lineage: Bacteria > Pseudomonadota > Alphaproteobacteria > Rhizobiales > MH13 > MH13. Next base: position 4,223 of record JANQJE010000018.1, read on the forward strand.
GCCTAAGCTGCCGGTCATGATGGATCGCCCCACCTTCGATGCTTTGTGCAAGACGTTGCCTGCCACCTTCATGGTTGTGCAGTGGGGCGAATCCCATGTCTGGAAGGTTGGCGAGGCGGGGACATCCGGAAAGAACAAGGTGTTTGCCATGTCGACCTTCTGGGGAGACGATGACGCCGATGCTCCAACCCATCGGCTCGTCATCAAGGTTTCGCCGATGAGTTTTGAGATGCTGACACAAGAGGACGGCATCGCGCAGGCGCCCTACATGGCCAAGGGACAGTGGGTCCAGGTGCGCGATACCTCGCCGTTGAGCGATGACGATATCACGGCCTACATCCGAGAAGCGCATAGGATCATGGCGAGCAAGCTGACCAAGAAATTGCAGGCTGAGCTTGGTCTCGCCGAATGGGTTCAAAACGGACGCGGCTGATGCGGATTTTCGCGGCAGTCTATCTTGCTATCGTGATGGTGCTGCCGTTGCGGGCCGAGCCTCTGACTGTCTTTGCTGCGGCGAGTTTGAAGAACGCTTTTGATCTGATCGCCGACCGGTTCTCTGAAGAAACCGGAATCGATGTCGTCATCTCCTATGCCGGGACCTCTGTGCTTGCCCGTCAGATCGAGCAAGCTGCGCCAGCAGACATCTTTGCCTCCGCCAACGTGGCCTGGACGGATCATCTGGCGGAAGGTGGCGCGCTGGAGCCGGGCTCAACGCGGGTTTTCGCCGGCAATGAGCTTGTGTTGGTTGCGCCGGTGTCACTGCTTTTTGATGCACCGCCCGATCTGGCCTCGGCCGATGATCTGCTTGCTGTTCTGGGGAATGACGGGCGGCTTGCAGTTGCCTTGATCGATGCCGTTCCAGCCGGTCTTTATGCCCGCGAAGCAATGCAATCGCTCGGTACGTGGGAGGCGCTTGAGCCGCGTCTGGCGCAGACCGACAATGTGCGTGCAGCGCTCTTTCTGGTGGCGCGGGGCGAAGCGCCGCTCGGGATCGTCTACAACAGCGATGCTGAAGCGGAGCCCGGGGTTTATGCCGTAGCGCGGTTCCCATCCGCCAGCCATTCTCCTATTCGATATACCGCATCACGTGTTGCGCACTCGGACTCACCCCCAGCTTCGGAGTTCCTTGCCTATTTGATGGGGGCAGATGCCCAGCAAATCCTAGAGGACCAGGGCTTTGACCCTGCACGCTGACGCCCGATGACGGATTGGCTGGGTCCTGAAGAGTGGCAGGCGGTCGCGCTGTCTTTGCAGGTGGCATCGGTCGCGACTTTGGTCAGTTTGCCGCTTGGCTTGTTTATCGCTTATGCGCTTGCCCGCTGGCGTTTCTTTGGCCATGGGCTGCTTAATGCGCTGGTTCATTTGCCGCTTGTTCTGCCACCGGTTGTTACGGGGTACCTTCTTCTGATCGGTTTTGGACGGCAGGGGCCGATTGGCGGTGTTTTGTACGACGCCTTCGGGATCACGTTCGCCTTTGAATGGACAGGCGCTGCCCTTGCCAGTGGCGTGATGGGCTTTCCCCTTATGGTGCGGGCGATCCGGCTGGCATTCGAGGCTGTGGATCCGAAGCTGGAACAGGCGGCGTCGACCCTTGGTGCCAATCGTCTGATGGTCTTCGCCACGGTGACGCTGCCGCTTGCCCTGCCGGGCATTATTGCCGGGCTGGTTCTGGCTTTTGCCAAGGCGATGGGGGAGTTCGGTGCGACCATCACCTTCGTCTCCAACATTCCTGGGCGCACCCAGACGATTCCGTCGGCCATCTATGCCTTTCTTCAAGTGCCGGGAGGCGAGGAGAGTGCGTTCCGGCTGATCCTCGTTTCGATTGTGGTCTCCATTGGAGCGGTCTTGGTCGCTGAAGTCCTTGCACGGCGCGCCGTTGGCGCAAGGGTGGATCGATCATGACGCTCACTTTGGCCATCCAAAAGCAGCTTGGTGAGTTCGCGCTTGACGTGAACCTGGCTGCCGGTGCCGGTGTGACGGCCCTTTTCGGCCGGTCCGGTGCCGGTAAGAGCACGATTATCAAGGCGGTGGCCGGGTTGGTGGTGCCGGACGGCGGGCGCATTCAATTGGGTGAATCCGTTCTGTTCGACAGCCAGGCCAACATCGATGTGCCAGTGCACAAGCGGCGAATCGGGATGGTGTTTCAGGACGCGCGACTTTTCCCGCATCTCTCGGTGTTGAAGAACCTGCGTTATGGGGCGCGCTTTTCCGATGGATCGGTCACGCGCGGCGATGCCGTTGCGATGGCCGAACTGCTGGGTCTGGGTGATTTGTTGAGCCGCAAACCGGGGAGCCTTTCAGGTGGTGAAGCGCAACGCGTCGCTATCGGGCGCGCGCTTCTTTCCAAGCCGCGCCTGTTGATGATGGATGAGCCGTTGGCCGGGCTTGATCAGGCGCGCAAGGCGGACATTCTGGCCTTGATCGAGAAGGTGCGTGATGTGGTCGGTGTGCCGATCCTCTACGTATCGCATGCGCGCGATGAGGTTCTGAGGCTGGCTGGCCATGTGGCTATTATCAGCGATGGCACATGCCTGGATCAGGGCGCTCCGCAAGCTTTGCTTGCCGGCAGCGGAACTGCTGGGCTTGCGCGCACGGTTCGGGCGCGCCTGGTGCTGAAGAACAGTTCCGATGGCCTCAGTGAACTTTCTTTGTCCGGTGGGCGTCTGTTTCTGCCGCAGGTTGATGCGCCACTCGGCCAGGCCCTGTCAGTCGAGATCGCTGCGCGCGATGTGATGCTGTCATTGACGCCACCAGAGGGTCTCAGCGCACTGAACGTGCTGGCTTGTGAGATTACTGAGCTTCGTGCCTCCGGCAGCAGTCCATTTGCAGTAGATGTCATGTTGCGTTGCGGTGAAGATGCGCTGGCGGCACAGGTGACACGGCGGTCTGCCGAGCGCATGGGTTTGCGTCCAGGCATGCCGATCTATGCCGTCATCAAGTCTGTTGCGCTGGCGCAGACGTCCGGCGTGATGGATGTTGTCGCCATTTAGTTTTGTTCGATCAGGATGGCACGGAAGTCGTTCACGTTGGTCAGTGTTGGCCCTGTGATGACCTGATCGCCAATGGTCTGGAAAAAAGTATGCGCATCGTTGTTTGCCAGCGCTGCTGCAGCATCGATGCCTTCGGTTCCTGCTTTGGCCAGGGTTTCCGGCGTCACCATGGCGCCTGCCACTTCGGCTGCGCCGTCGACGCCATCGGTGTCACACGCCAGTGCG
>JANQJE010000026.1 GCA_028281795.1 Cohaesibacteraceae bacterium
CATGCAGGATCCGGATCAAGGAAACGACATCTGCGCCCTTGGGCAGCGGATCGCTGAAAAAGTCTCCCCCCTTCGCCTCGAAACGATCGCCGAGCGGGGAACCGGCAAAGCGCGCGCGAGCGCGCTCACAAACGGCAGGCAGATCAAACACCGTCACGTGCAGATGAGGCACATGCTGAAGCGCGGCTTCGGCGAACCGCCCCTCGCCACCGCCCACGTCGATAAGGCGCTTGTGTCCTAGCAGGGAATAAGCTCCCAAGACCTCATCGGAGATAAAACCCTGAGAAGCATCCATCAGCGCGCTGTAGTCCGACACGGAATCGGGATTGAGAGAATCCGGACGTCCCGCCTGTGCATAAGCCCAATAACGCGACAGCTTCGTTGGAGCGGTTTTGTCTTTCAGAAGCGCCAGAGGATCACGCAAGTCATCGTACAAAATCCGATGATGTTCGATCATCGCGGTCACGCCGGGATTGGCAAGAAGTGCAGCGCCCAGTTCGTCCAACCCGAACCGTCCACCTGAGCGCTCGCTGACAAGGCCAAGCGCCTGGGCTCCGCGCACAAGGCGCAGCGTTGCCTCCTCATCCAGATCAATGGCCGAAGAAAGCGCTGAAACAGTAACCGATCCATCCGCCATGTGATCGAGCAGCTTGACCCGCACGCACGTCGTGAGGATCTGGGTGTAAACGAACCCGGCGACGATGTTGAAAAGTTCGCTCGTTCTGTTTCGGGCGAGAGTCCGAGTCAGCGGGAAGCGGGTTGCCCAGCGGATGAACGCCGGCTTTTGAAGAACGCGTGCACGCCAGTCGAGGAAGCGGTCGCGCCACGTATCCGCCACCTGATCGCTACCGTTTTCGCGCGGATCGACCGCATCGGACGAGGAATCGGACAAAACGTCATGCATTCATGAAGCAGGCGCTTAGGCGGCAACCTGCGAAAGGCTCTTCGGCTTCAACCGTTTGGCTTCGCTCATGATCAATGCTTCCAAAGAAGCGCGGCCCTGGCAATCGGGGATCGCCGCGATGGCACTGGCGACATACTCTTCAAGTCTGCCAACCGTTTCCTTGACCCCACACTCACTCACGAGACTTGGCCGCTGATGCACCTGATCCTGACCGACCGGTTTTCCGATTTCATCGGCATCCGACAGCGCATCGCGCAGATCATCGGCAGCCTGATAAGCCGCTCCAAGCTTCTCGCCCAACGCAGACCACTCGGCGGGGTCTGATCCGGTCGCCACAGCCCCCGCCATCGCAGACCCCACAAAAAGCGCCCCGGTCTTGGCACGATGATAAGCCTCCACCGGCACGGATGTTTCACTCTCCCACCCCTGCCCGGCCACGATGCCGTGCGGCATGCCGACAGCACCGGCAACAGTCGTGATCAGTGGGACAAGCCGTTCAGGCGCCTGATGGGCTGCACGGGCGAGAACCTCAAAGGCCAGAACAATCATCCCATCGCCAGCCAACAAGGCCAGCGGTTCTCCATAGGCAGCATGCACGGAGGGCCGGCCACGACGCACATCCGCATCATCGAAGCATGGCATATCGTCATGAACCAGCGAGGCACAATGAAGAAGCTCGACCGACGCTGCAGCAGCATTCGTCAACTCCGGCCGGTCGTCACCACACGCCGATGCAACGGCCAGACAAAGCCGTGGCCTGACGCGCGCGCCCCCGGGAAACACAGCATACCTGATGGCCTCGGCAAGTTGCGGTGGAGCGTCGGATCGCCCGGCGTGATCCACAGCCGCTTTGAGTGCATGATCAATCCGCGACGCGATTTCCATGAGGTCACCTCTCAGACCGGCCCGATACCGGCTTCACCATATTGTCAATGTAACTCGACTTACCATAGTGTCAATAAAGTTAGACACTTATTCCGCAACAAGCCATGATGTTGGCTGAATCATCCAGTTAAAGGCACTCAGTGACGCACCATCACGCTCTTATCGTTGGTGCCGGAATCGGCGGCATGTCCGCAGCGCTCGCCCTTGCCGGGAAGGGGCTTCAAGTCACAGTGCTTGAGGCACAAGACCAGGTGGGCGGCAAAATGCGTGGCGTTCCGGTGGATGGATCGCTGATCGATGGCGGACCCACCGTTTTCACGATGAAATGGGTGTTCGACGAGCTGTTCGACGAAACAGGTCTCAGCTTCGATGATAGTATCAGTTTGACCAAAGCCGACCTCCTTGCCCGTCATGCCTGGGACGAAAGCGGTCACCTTGATCTGTTCACCGATATCGATCGCAGTGCTGCTGCGATCGGTGCATTCTGCGGCGTCGATGAGGCGGTCAACTTCAGAGAATTCGCAGCCGAAGCGGCAAGCATGTACGCAACACTTGAAGGACCGTTTCTGAAGTCTTCCAAACCCGGCATGCTGGGCATGAGCCTGAAGCTCGGCCTTCGGGGATTGACCGTCAAACCCTTTTCGACCCTTTGGTCGACGCTTGAAAAACGCTTCAGCGACCCTCGTCTGATCCAGCTCTTCGGTCGCTATTCGACCTACACCGGTGCATCACCGTTCCTTGCGCCCGCAACACTCATGCTGATCGCCCATGTGGAACTGGATGGGGTCTGGATCGTGAAAGGCGGTATGCGCGAGCTTGCCCAGACAATGCGTCGTGCCTGCGAACACAAAGGTGTCACGATCAAAACGGGCGCGACCGTCTCAAAGGTTGAGGTCAAGAACGGAGCCGTCAGCGCGGCCATCCTTGGGAATGGTGAGCGTCTTGCAGCCGATGTCATCGTCCTGAATGCGGATGCATCGGCGCTCGGCGAGGGGCTTTTCGGCGAGACCGTTCGCCGTGCGGTCGCGCCAGTGCCGGCCTCCAAGCGCTCGCTCTCGGCCATCGGATGGACGTTGAAAGCCAAAACCGCCGGCTTCCCGCTTGCCCACCATTCGGTGTTCTTCGGCAGGGACTACCCCGAAGAATTCGAAGCTGTGTTCAGACGGGGCCGCTATCCACACGACCCGACGGTTTACATCTGCGCGCAGGACCGCGTCGACACGGGCGATCTGGCCGAGATCGACATGAAAGAACGCATGCTTATGGTCATCAATGCGCCGCCAAATGGTGACAGCAGCGATGCCAACACAAAGGAGATGGAACAATGCATGGAACGCAGCCTGGCACGCCTCGAAGCCTGCGGGCTGCACGTGGATGTGGACCAACAGGCGAGCGTGCCGACGGGACCGGCAGACTTCAACCGCCTGTTCCCGGCCACGGGCGGGGCGCTCTACGGTCGGGCGAACCATTCGCCGACGGCGAGTTTTCAGCGTCCGGACAACCGGACAAGCATTCCCGGGCTTTATCTCGCGGGCGGCAGCGTACATCCGGGTCCGGGAGTGCCGATGGCAGCGCTTTCCGGCCGTTTGGCGGCGGCACGGATCATGGACGACCTGGCTTCGACGCGCCCGTCGCGCAGGACGGTTACCGTTGGTGGTATGTCGACGGCCTGAGTGACGATGGCAAGTACGGTCTGACGGTCATCGCCTTTATCGGCTCGGTCTTCTCTCCCTACTATACGTGGTCAGGCCGCAAGGACCCATACGACCATGTCGCAATCAACGTTGCCCTCTATGGCGCGAGAGGTGGCTGGGCCATGACCGAGCGCGGCAAAAGCGTGCTCGACAACGGACGCGATCATTTCACGGTCGGCCCAAGTTCGCTCCACTGGGACGGGACAACTCTGGTCATCGATGTTGATGAGGTGACGGTCCCGGTCCCTTCACGGTTGCGCGGTCAAATCCGGTTTACACCCGATGCCCCGCAACCAACCTCTTTCACACTGGACAGCGCCGGCCGTCACCATTGGTGGCCTTATGCGCCGTTCGGGCGCATATCCGCAACGTTTTCCGGTCGCAATCTGTCTTGGGAAGGGCATGGCTATGCCGACAGCAACACCGGGACAGCAGCGCTGGAAGCTGACTTTTCATCCTGGGTATGGTCACGCATCGAAAAACAGGACGGAGCGGTTTTGCTCTATGAACCACATGAGCGAAACGGCCAAAGCCTCCCACTGGCCATTCATGTCGCCAGGGACGGCACGCTGACCCACCAGAAGCCACCGCCGATGGTCCATCTAAAAAAGGGGGTCTGGGGCGTACCCCGCAAGGTGTGGTCCACTGACCGGGATGCAACACGCCTGACGCATGTCATGGAGGATGCCCCGTTCTACA
>JANQJE010000064.1 GCA_028281795.1 Cohaesibacteraceae bacterium
AACCCCGCTTGCGCACATGCAAGCGGGGTTCCCGGTCGACGGGTGTTGCTTGGTGGCCGTCGAACCTACCGGCAGAACCTGTATTGGCCGGAATAGGCCAGGAAGTAGCCGGTATTCGGGTTGAACGAACGGTAGCGGTTCGAGCAGTAGGAGTACCAGGCGGCCGTCCACGGCTGCGGGCGGGTGTGCACGACAACTGGCCTTTGGCGGTAGACAACGCGCTGCTGGTACGTTGGGCGAACATGTACGACACCCGGCCGCTGGTGGTGGTAAATCACGCGCGGTTGGTGGGCTTGGGTCAGCGCCGAACCGACAATGGTACCGGCAACGAAACCGACGGCGCCGGCAACATACTCGTTGGCGTGAGCTGTGGTCGTTGTGGTCGCGATAGCGCCTGCGGCGGTGGCAATGGACAGTGCGGCGGCGACAAGAGCCTTTTTGGGAGCGAAGGTCATCAGATCATCCTCTGCTTTGCGAACCCGGCCGGTTGGGAGTGAGAGCGTCTGATTGGCCGTGTTTCGATGGTCAGAGGATGCCGCGAAGGGCATTGCGCGACTGTGCCTGGCATCACATTTCGACGCGTTTGCCTCGGATCGTCGGGATTCCTGATGCCGGATGAGATTAGCCCTGCCAATCGCACGCGCAATGTCCGGCCCATCTCTGCCCCGCGTCACAGGGCGAAAAGCAGTAAGACAAGACACTTCGGACTCAGACCCGGCGCCGTGGCCGGTCGCCGTTACGTCCGTCTCGTTCGTCGACTCCCGACCGCTGGTGGTCTTCGCGATTTATCAATGAATTTCGTGTCTCTTGCTGACGGTGCCAGCCTCAATCTTGGGATGATGATGAGGCGCCATGGCCCGCTGCGCAGACCGACAATACCGATGCTGGTCATTCCAGGACCTTCTTGTCTGAACGGCTCAAATTGAAAGCACGCTGATGCAGAACGCCCTCAACGCCATATCTCAAACGCCAGACGCCTTGCCCGTAACGCGCAATATACGTGCCGGTGGACATGGCCTCACCCTGTCGGTTGTTCCGGCAGACGCATGGGACGCACTGGTTGTCGATTTTCGCGATGTGATTCATGAGCAGACCGAGTGCTTCAACGCGCCACGCTGGGGTGCGGACCGGCTGAAGCGCGTTGCATTCTACCATAAGGGCCGCCTGGTCGGCGCTTGTGTCGCCCGTATGCTGCCGGTGCCTCTGACCGGCGTCAGAATGGTCGTCGTCCGCTGGGGACCGTTATGGCGCCCGTTCGGTGAGGCCAACGACCCGGATATGCTAGGACGCATCTATCAGGCGATGATCGAAGCGTTCGCGGCGCAACCGAACGACTTCCTTCTGGTTATTCCAAGATCCGATGCGGAAATCTCGGAGGTCGATGTCACCATGCTTTCGCGCTCAGGCTTCACGTCTCTGGAGCCGGAAGCATCGCCGGAACGCTATTTCGTCAATGTCGCGATCGAGCCGGACGCGATTCGCAGCAGCTTGGCCCAGAAATGGCGATACAATCTGAAAAAGGCGGAAAAAGCCGGGCTGCAGGCGGTCTGTGTCGAAGGCAAAGAGGGTTTGAGACAGTTCCATTCGCTCTACACCCAGATGCTCAATCGCAAGCAGTTTTTCGATGCGTCGCCCGTCGATACGCTGGAGCATCTATTTGAGTCCAGCCAGCACGCACTCCATCCGAAAGTGTGGATTGTCAGCAAGGATGACGAGCCGGTTGCCGGCGCGGTCATCGATTGCAGCGGCGAGCGGGCGATTTATCTGTATGGCGCTTCCAGCAAGGCGGCCTTGCCGATCAGGGCTGGCTACCTGATGCAGTGGCGCATCATTGAGTATCTGGCGGCGCAACCGCAGATTCGCTGGTACGACCTGGGTGGCGGCTCCTCGCCCACATGCAGTCTTCACCAGTTCAAGCGCGGTCTCTCGGGAACCGCAGGTGTGATTTCGGCGATCCCACCCTTCCATACCTATGCAACCAACACGCGTGCAGCGATCATCGGCGGCGCCGTGCTGTCGGCCCGGACTCTGAAGGACCGCTTGCAGATGGGTCTGAACGCTTACAATCCACTGCCGCGCTAAAAGCGGCACCCTGTGAAAGCCACGCGTATGGCTTCTGCTTTCTGAAACCGGACACCATCCTGTCTCCGGCGTCCCTCCCATGGCGCTAAGCGATTGTTAAGGCGCGCATACGAAAACATACGGATGTGCGCACAACTTTAGGTGAGGGGTCATGGCAAAAAAGCGTGGCTGCAAAGGCTGTCTGAATGCCGATGCCGATGCGTTCGACATTCCCTTCACGATGGCTTTCCAGCCCATTGTTGATCTCACGAAAGGTCGAATCTGGGGCTACGAGGCGCTGGTTCGCGGGAAAAAAGGTCAGACCGCGCGCGATGTACTGGCTCAGGTCAACGATAAAAATCGTTATGCCTTCGATCAGGCATGCCGTGTCACCGCCATCGAGCTCGCAGGTGCGCTTCTGCCGCCGTCGTCCCGAGCTATGCTGTCGATCAACTTTCTGCCCAATGCTGTCTATGAGCCGAAGGCCTGTATCCGTGCCACGCTCGCCGCCGCAGCTCGTATGAAACTCAGCCCTCGGCGCTTGATGTTCGAGTTCACTGAACATGAGCACATGACAGATGCCAGCCACGTTCAGAATATCGTCGCCGAATACAAAAAGATGGGTTTCACCACCGCTGTCGATGATTTCGGGGCCGGGTTCTCCGGGCTCGGGCTTCTGGCGCGCTTCCAGACCGACATCATCAAGCTCGACATGGAGTTGATCCGTAACATCGACAGCTGTGCCAGCCGTCAAGCGATTGTCTCCGGCATCATGGCGATGAGCAAGCTGATGAAACTGAAGGTTTTGGCCGAAGGCGTGGAAACCTACGAGGAAGCCAGCGCTCTCAAAAGCGCGGGGATCAGTCTGTTTCAGGGCTACTATTTCGCACGGCCACAGGTTGAGGCCTTTGTCAGCGAAGCCGATGTTCCAGCCATTGCGGGAGCATGGCAGGTCGCTAAACGGCGTGGCGGCAGGAAAGCCGTGGCCTAGCGGAACGAGTTTGACCGGCGAAGCTTGGTCTGGTTGTCCGTGTCGCTCAGCGCGGGGCGCGTTTCGCCAGGATGCGCTGCAGGGTGCGGCGGTGCATATTGAGCCGCCGTGCAGTCTCCGAAACGTTGCGGTCGCACATTTCATAGACGCGCTGGATGTGCTCCCAGCGCACCCTGTCGGCCGACATCGGATTTTCAGGTGGGCCCATATCGCCGTCTTCGGTCTGCATCAGCGCCTTTTCGACCATGTCGGCATCCGCCGGTTTGGCGAGATAGTCGGTAGCGCCCATTTTAACGGCACTCACGGCCGTGGCGATATTGCCGTACCCGGTCAGAACCACAGCGCGCGCTTCCGGCCGCGCATCGCGCAGGGCAGAAACCACATCGAGCCCATTGCCGTCTTCCAGACGCATATCGACCACTGCGAATGCAGGTGGAGCCTTGCGGACTTCGGCAAGGCCTTTAGCCACCGATTCGGCAAGCCGCACCTCGAAACCGCGTGTTTCCATCGCCCGTCCGAGGCGGGACAGGAAAGGCCGGTCGTCATCGACCAGCAACAGCGAGCGTTCGGTCGACAGGCGCACATCAGGCTGAGCCGCTTCGGCGGAGAGGTCCATCAAACTAGCGTCGTGGGTCATCGGATTGCCCGTTTCAGTTTCAATTGGCCTGCCCGGCGCATTTGAGACGCCCGATAGCAGACATGCCGGATATGTTACGAGCTATATAGGCAGGCAGTTCATTTGGAAAAGGGATGGCTAATCAATCCCCTCGCACGCTTGTGTGAACGACAAAGCGAAGCGTTAGCCACCAGCGTCTTCAACCGACAGTTTGGGCGTCAGATCGATCTGGTCACGCGGATAGCTGATGGTGACGCATGCTCCTTTGAGTGAGCCTGCACCGTTGCCGACATTGACCGTTGCCCCGGAGCGTTCCAGGAGCGTTTTGGCAATGAAGAAACCAAGGCCCAGCCCACCTCCTTGTCCGCCGACCATGGCGCCCATTCCGGCCATGCTGTCCGCCAAAGGATCTCCGCGACCCCGCCGTTTTGAAACATAGGGTTCTCCCAAGCGGCCAAGCACATCGGCCGGAAAGCCTGGACCGTCATCCTCGATCGCAATGGTGACGGCCCGCTCGTTCCAGGTGCCGGTGACACACACTTCGCTTTGAGCAAAGTCCACCGCGTTCTCGATCAGGTTGCCGATGCCGTAGCTCAACGCCGGGTTGGCCCGCATCATGGGAGACGGTCCATCCCCCAACGTTCTCACGGTTATGGGCACGGAGAAGTCCCGGTGCGGCGCAACCAGATCGTCAAGAATCGCATCCAGCGTCTTTGTGGAGATGACCACATCCGGGCTGACGCCAAGAGAGGTCAGCTTGCCGAGTATGGTCCGACAGCGCTCGGCCTGCGCCTGAATCAGGGCCACATCCTCACCAAGAGGCGTCGACGGATCGATGTCCCGGCTCATCTCTTTGGCGACAACGGTGATCGTTCCCA
>JANQJE010000123.1 GCA_028281795.1 Cohaesibacteraceae bacterium
CGTGGATTTCGCCACGATAGTCGGCATCGATCGTACCGGGGGTGTTGAGCACGGTAACGGCGTGTTTGGCGGCAAGGCCGGAGCGGGGGCGCACCTGCGCCTCATAGCCTTGCGGCAAAGCAATCTTGAGGCCTGTCGGGATCAGCGCTTTTGCGCCCGATGCGATGACGTGATCGGTTTCGATCGCCGCGCGTACATCCGCGCCCGCTGCGCCGCCAGACTCGTACGATGGCAACGCCAGGCCTTCCGCATGCGGCAGGCGTTGGACAAGAACCTCAGGCATTCAGATCATGCGCCAGACGGGCGATAAGCCTGGCGGCCACATCGGTCTTGCTCATGGTCGGCCACGGTTCGGCGCCATCCGCAGTGATAAGCGTAATCATGTTGGCATCGCCCCCCATCACACCGCCCACGATCTCACCTTCGGGTGGGGTCACGTTGTTGGCGACGATGTAATCCGCGCCCTTGCGGGTGAGTTTGTCGCGGCCATGCTTTTCGATGTCCTGCGTTTCGGCGGCAAAACCCATAATCCTTGCCGGCCGATTGGAACCGGTTGCAATGGTTTTCAAAATATCGGGATTCTCTGTGAGAGTAAGCGCCGGGCGCTCGCCCGACCCATTCTTTTTGAGTTTCTCTGATGAAGCAGCGGCGACACGCCAGTCAGCCACGGCAGCGGCAAAGATGGCAACGTCCGCCGGCAGGGCCTTTTGCGTTGCCGTCAGCATATCGTTGGCGGTCTGCACGCTTACACGGTCAACACCCGTTGGGGCATCAAGCCCGGTTGGGCCAGAGATCAGCGTCACGCGGGCACCTGCCGCATAGGCGGCACCGGCAAGCGCATAACCCTGCTTTCCCGATGACCGGTTGGCGATGTACCGAACCGGATCAATCGGTTCGTGGGTTGGACCGGCCGTGATCAGCACATGCCTGCCGGCCAGTGGTCCGGCACTGCGATCCGGTGCAAAAAAGGCCTCCACAGCCATGGCGATGTCCATCGGTTCGCTCATGCGTCCTGCACCGCTTTCACCGGTTTCGGCCATCTCACCAATTTCGGGCCCGATGATCATGACGCCGTCACCGCGCAGGGTTTCAAGATTGCGCCGGGTTGCCGGATGCTGCCACATTTTCGGGTTCATGGCCGGAGCCATCATCACCGGTGCAGTGGTGGCCAACATCACCGTCGAGGCCAGATCGTCGGCCAGGCCGTGTGCCATCTTGGCCATGAAATCCGCTGTGGCAGGCGCGACGAGAACCATGTCGGCCTCGCGCGCCAGCCGGATATGGCCGATGTCCTGTTCGACGTCCCGATCCCAAAGCTCCGTAAAAACCGGTTCTCCGGAAACGGCACCAAGCGTCAAGGGCGTGATGAACCCCGTTGCGCCCCGGGTCATGATCACACGCACCCGTGCACCACGCTCGCGCATCCGGCGTACCAGATCCGGCGTCTTGTAGGCCGCGATCCCTCCGGTGATGACGAGGAGAATGGTCCGGCCTGCCAGGGTTTGGTCGATCAACATCGATCCACACTAATCCACAATCGCGATCACAGTGAAGGCAAGGATGCCCAACGCCACCACAATGGGCCAGGATGAAAAGCCCGTTCTGGCATTGCCGCCGATGGTGGTCGGGTCGTCCGGATCGAAGGCCTTCACGACGCGCTCGACGCGCATCAGCAGGTCAGGGGCGTCAGTGGCAAGGCGTGCCATGGACGACAGAGCTTTGGCGGCGTTTTCGGCCTGACGCACCGGAGAGAGATTGCTGCGGATCCAGGCAGAGACGACGGGGTCCGAGGTCTTCCAGATATCGAGGTTCGGATCGAGCGTACGGGCAACGCCCTCAACCACAACCATCGTCTTCTGCAACAGGATGAGCTGCGGCTGCGTGCGCATATCGAAAAGATCGGTGACCTCAAAAAGCTGGGTCAGAAGACGGCCCATGGAAATCTGCGATGCGTTGCGGCCATGAATGGGCTCGCCAATCGCCCGCAACGCCTGGGCAAACGAATCGACATCGTGATGAGCCGGTACATAACCGGCCTCGAAATGCACTTCTGCCGTTCGGCGATAGTTGCGGGTGATGAAGCCAAACAGGATTTCGGCAAGAAACCGCCGTTCGGCCTGATCCAGACGCCCTGTGATACCCAGATCCACCGCGACCAATGTGCCATCGGGTTCAACGAACAGATTGCCCGGGTGCATATCGGCATGGAAGAAGCCATCGCGCATGGCATGGCGCAGGAACGACTGGATCACCAGCGCGCCGAGTTTTTTCAGATCGTGACCATCGTTTCGGATGCCTTCAACGTCGGAAAGCTTCCGGGCTTCAATCCACTCGATCGTCAGGACCTGTGCGCTGGATCGGTCCCAGTCAACGGAAGGCACACGGAAGCCTTCGTCCTCGCGCGTGTTTTCGGCCATTTCGGCCAGCGCGGCTGCTTCCATCCGCAGGTCCATTTCGAGCCGCACGCTGGCGGCCAGCGTGTCGACCACCGCGACCGGGCGCAGGCGGCGCAGTGTCGGTATGGTGCGCTCCAGCAGACGGGCCGCAATGTAGAAAGTGGAGAGATCGCGCGCGAAGCGCGCTTCCACTCCCTGCCGCAGGACCTTCACGGCGACGGGAACAATGGCACCGGTGTCCTGATCACGCACCGTCGCCTTGTGCACCTGGGCAATCGAGGCGGCCGCCAGCGCCGGCTCAATCGTTTCAAAGATCGCGTCGCAGGGTGCCCCAAGCACCTCTTCGATCCGCGCCTTGGCCTTGTCCAGGGGGACGGAAGGCAGCCTATCCTGCAGGGTTTCCAGATCACGGGCAACGGCCATGCCCACAAGGTCCGGACGGGTAGCGAGAAACTGACCCAATTTGATGTAGGACGGACCGAGACGCGCCAGAGCCGTGGAGATGCGGTCGGCCCGTGTTGCGCCCTGTTTGCGGCGGGCAAGCATGTTGGCGATGCGCAATGGAAGGTGCGCAGGTGGAGGCGTGAGTTCAACCTCAACACCGGAGAACACACCTTCGCGCGCCATAACAAAGCCGGCGCGGGTCAGGCGGAACAGGGCGGCAAACGTGCTGAACATGATCTACAGCTTGATGCCCGTATGCAGCACGGCGATACCGCCTGAATAGGGCGTCGCTTCGACACGGCTGAAACCGGCATCCCCGATCATCTTGGCGAAGCGCACCTTGTTGGGAAAGTTGCGGATCGACTCCACCAGATAGCGGTAGCTCTCTTCGTCACCGCTGACGAGCCCGCCAAGCTTGGGAATGATATTAAAGGAATAAGCGTCATAGACGGCATCGAGGCCCGGCACATCAACGTGAGAGAACTCCAGGCAGGCGAAACGTCCCCCGGGTTTCAGGACACGATGAGCTTCGGCAAGAGCCCGGTCGATACGCGGTACATTGCGGATACCGAAAGCGATCGTATAGCAGTCGTAAAGGCCCGACTCCTGCGGCAACGTTTCGGCGTTGCCTTCGGTGAAGCTGACATTGTCGAGCAAGCCGCGCTTCTCGGCACGCTCGCGGCCAACCTCCAGCATGGATGCATTGATGTCGACGACATCGACATGAGCGTGACGGCGCGAGGCCTCGACGAGGCGGAAGGCGATATCGCCCGTCCCGCCGGCCACATCGATACACCGATAGGCCTTGCCGGATTTGCGCGGACGGATACGGGCCACCATCGCATTTTTCCAGGCGCGATGCAGAAAACCCGACATCAGATCGTTCATCAGATCATAGCGGCCGGCCACTTTGTGGAAGACATCGTCGACCAGCGGCTGTTTTTCGTCGACCTCGACTGTGCGGTTTCCAAACCGCGACCCTATATCGGTCACCGGCTGTATCCTTTGAACGCTCTGGCAATTTCGCGCGGACCATAGCGAAGGAGCGTCAGCTAGGCTACGCCTCGAACGGAGGTGTTATGCCGCATGATGAACGGGGCCTGATGGATGCCTGAATTGCCAGAGGTGGAGACGGTTCGCAGGGGACTTGCCCCGGCACTGGAGGGCGCGCGAATTGTAGCGGCTGATGTACGTCGGCCGGACCTGCGCTTTCCCTTTCCCGACGGTCTGCAAAACCTCCTGGAAGGCGCGCAAATCACGGCGTTAACGCGGCGGGCCAAGTATCTGCTGATTGAGCTCGGCAACGACCACTCTGACACGACAACGACTCTGATTGCCCACCTTGGCATGTCCGGCAGTTACCGGGTGGAAGTTGAAGGCGAAGCATCCGTACCGGGTCTTTTTCATCATGAGCGCTCGACATTGGGTACACACGACCATCTGGTTCTTGATGTCGAGGGCGGTGCCATCGGAAAGGCCCGCGTGATCTACAATGATCCGCGGCGCTTCGGTTTCGTGCTGGCCACGCCTACCCCAGCGCTGCACGAGCACCCTTTCCTGGCCGATCTCGGTCCTGAACCTCTTGGCAACGCTCTCAGTGCGCAGCATCTGGCCTTGCGCTTTGCCGGCAAGCGTTCACCGTTGAAGGCTGCATTGCTCGATCAGAAAAACATCGCGGGACTGGGCAATATTTATGTCTGTGAAGCCTTGTCCCGCGCCCGGTTGTCGCCGAAGCGGCTTGCGCAAAGCCTGGTTACCAAGACGGGAGCTCCGACGGAACGACTGGAACGCCTGACGAGCGTGATCCGCGATGTGATTGGCGAGGCTATCGAGGCGGGAGGTTCGTCTTTGCGCGATCACAAACAAACCGACGGAAGTTTGGGTTACTTTCAACACAGCTTTGGGGTGTATGACCGCGAACATGCTCCCTGCCCGACACCTGGCTGCCGGGGTACAATACGGCGGATCGTTCAGTCCGGACGCTCCACCTTTTACTGTCCGACCTGTCAGCGCTAAAACCGCTTCACCTATTTCTTCCCAAAGGAAACATCGTTCATGGCGTATGAGACCATCCTCGTCGATAAGCGCGATCATGTGCTGTTGATCACCCTCAATCGGACATCGGCGATGAATGCGCTGAATGCCCAAATGATGGGCGAAATCGCTGCCGCTCTGGCCGACGCCGATAGCGACCAGCGGATCGGCGCCAGCGTGATCACAGGTACCGAGCGTGCTTTCGCCGCCGGCGCTGACATCAAGGAAATGGCGGAGCTGACATTTCCGCAAAGTTTCATCGAAGATTATGCCGCGAGCTACGAAGCGATAGCCCGGACCCGCAAACCGATCGTTGCGGCGGTTGCCGGTTATGCGCTTGGCGGTGGCTGTGAGCTTGCCATGATGTGCGATATCGTCATAGCGGCCGATACCGCCAAGTTCGGTCAGCCGGAGATCACGCTTGGCATCATCCCCGGAATCGGCGGCACTCAGCGATTGGTGCATGCGGTCGGCAAAGCCAAGGCCATGGACCTCATTCTGACCGGCCGAATGATGGAGGCAGAAGAGGCCGAAAGCTCCGGCCTGGTGGCACGGGTCGTGCCGGTCGACGACCTCGTGGACACAGCGCTTGAAGCGGCTGAAAAAATGAGTGAGCTCTCTCACGCGGCCGTCATGATGGCTAAGGAAGCGGTAAACCGGGCTTTTGAAGTGCCGCTTTCGGAGGGTCTGCGTTGTGAGCGAAGGGCTTTTCAGAGCCTTTTTGCCACCGAGGACCAGAAAGAAGGTATGGAAGCCTTCATCGAAAAACGTTCCGCTCAGTTCAAGCAGCAGTAGCTCATCACACCCCTACCCTTCGCTTGTGGCACTCCGGTCCCTCTCGCGGTCGGGCCAAGGTCCAGAGCCGCTCCAATGAACAACCGCGACCCCATAAGCCCCATTCCTCGCGCGGTTGGGCCAAAGGCTTAGAGCCCGCTGCGATGAACAACCGCAGCCCGTTGGCTCTGTTCCTACGGAACAACCGCTGGAAACCTTGACTTGCGATGCCGTTGGCCGTAGGTGCCCGCATCCCCCGGCAAGACCGTCGAGGGGTCGCTGGGCGTTTCGCCGATCTGATCGGCACGTCCCCCGCAATGGACAGCAAGAGCCAGCCGGGATTTTCAGCGCAACACCGTGCCGAACACGAGGACAGTATGGCCAACACCGTTTCCGCCAAGAAGGCGGTGCGCAAGATCGCGCGCAAAACTGCGATCAACCGTGACCGCAAAAGCAAAATGCGCAGCTATATCCGCCGCGTCGACGAAGCCATCGCTGCAGGCGATCAGGCGGCAGCGGAAGCTGCGCTGAAAGATGCCCAACCGCTGATCATGCGTGCGGCCAATGCCGGCATCGTTCACAAAAATGCCGCGTCACGGAAAGTCTCCAGGCTCGCACACAAAGTAAAAGCTCTGGGTGCCAACGACGCTTAGCGCGATGCAATTTATGAGTGCAGGTGCCCGCAGCCTGCCCAATAACGTGAATGAGGGGTTGCTTATACCAAGCGACCCCTTTTTTTGCTGGCCATATACTCTGCTGCACCGCGATGACCGTATTGCATTGCAGCACAAATGCCCAATCAAAGCGGTTTATATGCCGATATTTATAAGCCGGCTATATAAATAGTTATGCGCGAAAATGACTGCATTGATTGTATCTTTAATATGAAATGTAATTATTTCAATATTTTATATGATAGACCTATGGAATCCTGCAATTCTTCCCGTAGCGTATAAGGCTGATTCGGCGACATTTTTAAAAAAAAATGAATGCCCGGATGTTTGAGCAAAATGACCGCGCTAAAGGGCCTTCGGGAAAAAACAACGTAGAGTCAAAGCGTTTCCAATTTTCCCTCGTTGAAGTGCCGATCTGGAACGGGCACCACAAGGAGAGTCAAGCGAAAAGAGTTGCTTTCTGCGGCTTGCGCGGGCCCCGTACGCCCTTTAGAAAAGTCTCATCGACGGCGCTCGCTGAAGATTAATCCGCACCACGTTGCAGTGCTCAACTGGCTTCAACTGTTTAAGTTGAGGACGGCTTTGTATTGTCAAAGTTCGGATTAAGTTAAAATGCCAATGTATCGAGTTGTTATGACCGTTCAATCGCCAGATGGTGCAACACACCCTGCGGTCAGGTCATGCAAGCGGCGGCATTTAACGACCTGTCCATGACGGGATCAAGAGAGCGTCGGAGATGGTGGATCATCGCTGTGGCTGTGGGGCACATTGCGAACGATTGAATGGGGGCCAAATGGCCGCCGCACCGGAGGCCGGGTCTGCGCCAGTTTGGCGCGATGCGGTTGTTGGCGTGTGGCGGTCCGGCATGGCCCAGGAACCGCATCACGGGCCGCGGCGGCCGGTTGGAGGGACTAGAGATGCATGACGATAGCGATCCCGAACGGGGCATAGCCAAGGGTGGAACCGGTCGCAACGCTCCGCTTCTGGCGCAGCTGTCGTCCGTGTGGCTTGGTACATTTGGCCACCGCCGTATCATGCATGCCCTCTCGTCGTCCTCCGACGTTCCCCGTCTTGTCCTCCGTGCACGGGCTCAGTTCGGACGCCTGATGATGCGCTCGCAGGGGCTCGACCCGCGCGCATCCAGTCATGCTTGCGGTGTCCCTCCAGCAGGCTGACATCTCCGCTCGTTTTCGCATTTTCCGAACCTATTGCTTGGACTGGGTCGTCAGTGTGCGGCCTTAACGGTCCTGCTTGTCTTCTTTGCTTGCCCCGGAATCCAACCCCGATGACCCTTTCACCAGCTTCTTCCTTTCACCCCTCTGCCCGCAAAACCCCCACCGCTTCTTTGACTCAAGACACTTCGGCTGCCGGTGCCATGTCGCCGACAGAACCTGCGTCTCCCCTCCAGCATAAGGATGCCCAATCAATGTCCGTTTCGCCAAAATCCCCCAACGAGAGCGAAGCGGCTGAGAGCGGCAAACGCAACTGGCAACGGGTTCAGACGCGGCTTCGGGCTGAGTTGGGCGAAGATGTTTATTCTTCGTGGTTCTCCAGCGCGATGCTGGAAAGCAGCGAAGGCGGCCATGTGGTTTTGTCTGTTGCCACCCGCTTCCTGAAGCATTGGATCGAGCACAATTTCGGCAAACGGCTTCTGGAGCTCTGGACGATCGAAGACGAAACGGTGGAGCGCTACTCCATTCTCGTACGCACCGACGGGACCCGGCGTGTTGCCAAGTTTGGATCGACTGCCGAGACGCAAGCCGGCCAGACCACGCCGGCCAACACCAACAAATCCTATGTCGGCCAGAATCAGAAAGTGGCCAACGACGCCAAACTGAACACCAAAGCTGGCACCCCCCGCCCGACATTGACATCTTCAACGCGCACGGTGGCCGACGGCACAACGCCAAGCGAGGCCGCTTCGGCCGGCAACCTTGCCAATGGCACACCGCTTGATGCGCGGTACACCTTTTCCTCATTTGCTGTTGGCGACAGCAATCAGTTTGCCTTCCGGGCGGCGCGCGAACTTGCCCGTGAAGGATCCGTGCTTGGCTGCAAGGTGCTTTTTGTGCGCGGCGGGGTCGGTCTGGGCAAAACCCATTTGTGTCAGGCGGTCGCTGCCGAGCTGGCTGCATCCTCGAACCGGACGCTCTATCTCACGGCTGAGCAGTTCATGCGTGACTTTGTGATTTCCCTGCGCGCCCGTTCGGCCGTCGACTATAAGGAGGCACTCTCGGCCATCGATGTTCTGGTGGTGGACGATATCCAGTTCCTCTCCGGACCGGTTATCCAGGGTGAGTTCTGTCATGTGATCAACACGTTGATCGATGCAGGCAAAACCCTTGTTGTCGCAGCTGACCGTCCCCCTGCGTCGCTGGAAAGCATTGATGTGCGGATGCAGTCGCGGCTGTCCTCCGGCCTTGTGGTGGAAATCGCATCCATGGACCGCACGGTGCGCCGGGCTCTTCTTGAACGCCGGCGCGACGCCTACCGTGCGGAAGGCGGTCAGGCCGACGTGTCGGACAGTGTGCTGGACAAAGTGGCCGATCTGATCACGACCAACGGCAGGGACCTGGAAGGAGCGTTCAACCGCATCATTGCCGAGATCGGTCTCAACAACGCACCGGTCACTGAAAGCAGTGTCGCTTCCTGTATCGGCTTTCTTCTCACCAACGCCGAAACGCCACGCGTCAAGATCGAGGACATTCAGCGGGCGACGGCCCTGCAGTTCGGCCTGACCAAGACCGACCTTCTCTCCCAGCGCCGCACCAAGCAGATCGTCGGACCGCGGCAGATCGCGATGTATCTGTCGAAGATCATGACCGTGCGATCGCTGCCCGACATCGGCCGACGCTTCGGCGGGCGCGATCACACCACCGTTCTTCATGCGGTGCGCAAGATCGAAAAAGCCCTGGAGACGGATACCAACCTTCAGAAGGTGGTGGAGACGCTGAAAAGCGCCATCCTGTCACAAAGCTAGGATCGTTCGACAGCCGCTCTGCTGCCCAGCTTCTGTGCATGACCTGCCGCAGCCGGCCTCTTGCAGGCCGGTTCGGCTTGCCAAAAGCGACCAAGCCGCTCACATATAGGCGCACAGCCCTTCGCCGAACTTGAGACGCCAGGTGCGCCACAAGGCATGCGAAGGGTTTGGTGTCTGATATGCGGGTAGTGTAATGGGTTTGGGCTATGAAATTCTCTCTTGATCGTACCCCCTTTCTTCGCGCGCTTGCGCGGGTCCATCGCGTGGTCGAGCGCCGCAACACGATCCCTATTCTTGCCAATGTGCTGCTCGATGCCTCCGACGGCACACTACGGCTGAAAGCCACCGACCTCGATCTGGAAGCTTCGGAGAATCTGCCTGCCATGATCGAGCAGGCCGGCGCCACCACGGTGCCTGCCCATATGCTCTATGACATCGTGCGCAAGCTGCCCGATGGAGCGCAGGTGGAAGTGGATATGCGCGGCGAGACAACGCTTCTGGTGCAGGCAGGGCGGGCCCGCTTCGAACTTCAGGCTCTGCCAAAATCGGACTTTCCGGACCTCACAGCCGGTCAGTTCTCCCATGTCTTCCAGATTGCGTCCGGTGATCTGCGCCGGCTGATCGAACGCACGCAGTTTGCTATCTCCACCGAAGAGACGCGGTATTATCTCAACGGCATTTTCATGCATGCCGTCGATGTAGATGGAACGCTGAAACTGCGCGCCGTGGCCACCGATGGTCATCGGCTTGCCAAAACGGAAACCGACGCGCCCGCCGGCGCCACCGATATGCCCGGCGTGATCGTGCCGCGTAAAACGGTCGGTGAACTCCTGAAACTGCTCGAGGGCCATGACGGCGAAGCCTCTGTCGAGCTGTCGGACACCAAGATCCGCGTGACGATCGATGCGGTTGTACTGACCTCCAAGCTCATCGACGGAACGTTCCCCGACTATGCACGGGTGATCCCCCAGGCCAACGACAAGGCGCTCGACGTCGACCGGCCCGCCTTTTCATCGGCTGTGGACCGCGTTTCAACTGTCGCCAGCGAACGTGGCCGCGCGGTCAAACTCGCAATGGGGGATGGGCGATTGACCCTTACCGTAACCAACCCCGATTCAGGCTCGGCCACCGAGGAGCTGATGGTCGACTACGCCGGCGAGCCATTGGAGATCGGCTTCAACGCGCGCTACCTGATGGACATTGCCGGTCAGCTTGAGACCGACAATGCCCGTTTCATGCTGGCCGACGCCGGCGCGCCTACGCTTGTGCAAGACGCGGACGGCTCCGATACACTCTATGTGCTGATGCCCATGCGGGTTTAGATGCAGGCGTCGTTGACGCCTTCGGCGGCTGATCAAAACCTACAACCCGCCGGCCCGCGCGTGGTGCGGCTGACGCTCACCAAGTTCCGCAACCATGCATCCACATCGCTGCCCTTCCAGGCGCAGCACGTGGCGTTCACCGGGCCGAACGGGGCGGGCAAGACCAACATTCTTGAAGCGTTGAGCCTTCTTTCGCCCGGCCGTGGCCTGCGCCGTGCGACGTATGCTGACATGCTGGCATCCGGCTCGGCGGATGGCTTTTCCGTTGCTGCCGAACTGATCCTGCAAACCCACGAGCCCGGCGATGAGCCGGTCCGCATCGGAACCGGACTTTCCAGCCGCGAGGCCAGCGGGCGCGAACTGCGGATCGATAAAGTGCCGGTCAGATCGACTGACGCGCTGCTTGAACACCTCACGCTGCTTTGGCTGACGCCTGCAATGGACGGCCTCTTCTCAGGCGGAGCAAGCGACCGGCGGCGTTTCTTTGATCGCATGGTGATGGCGCTTCACCCCAGTCATGGACGTACTGCCAACCGCTTCGAACAAGCCATGCGGTCGCGCAACAAGATGTTCGATGAGGACGTCACCGACCCGGTTTGGTACGAGGGGGTCGAGACCCAAATGGCTGAAGCCGGGGCTGCCATGCAATCGGCCAGGCTTTCCACCCTGTCGCTGTTGCGTACGGCCATCGAAGAAGCACGCGATGCGGTTTCGGCCTTTCCGCATGCCGTTCTCGATCTGGCCGGCTTCGACAGCTTTGAAGGTGCCGATGCTTACCGATCGGCCCTTACCGATGGCCGCCAGCGAGACCGCGCTGCGGGCCGCGCCTTGGAAGGTCCGCACCGGATGGATCTGCTGGTGCGCCATGGACCGAAGGACATGGATGCCAAGCTTGCCTCGACAGGAGAACAGAAAGCGCTCTTGATCGGACTGATCCTCGCTCAAGCGCGCCTTGTGAAGCGCGAAACAAACCGCGCAGCCATCCTTCTGCTCGATGAGATCGCAGCCCATCTGGATGAAAGCCGGCGTGTGGCGCTTTATGCGCTTTGCGATGAACTGGGCGGGCAGACCTTCATGACGGGGACCGACCGGTCGCTGTTCGACGCCCTGCCTGAAGGGTCCGACCATTTTGCCGTTGACGGAGGTCGCGTGCAGCCGACAGGGTAGGGTCATCGCATCTGTATGAGGCCCATCCGATGACCCTGACTGCCCTTGCTCTTTTCGCCGGTATCTACATTGCAGCCGTAGCGTCGCCGGGCCCGGCTGTCCTGGCGCTCAGCGCGCGCGTTCTGGCGCGTGGAAGGCAAGGCATTGCCGGATTCATTGCCGGTTGTGCGATCGGCGATCTGATCTGGTTTACACTGGCGGCAGCAGGTCTGGCGGTTGTCGCACAAACCATGCACGAGGTTTTTCTCCTCATCAAATATGCCGGTGTCGCCTATCTGCTTTATCTTGCCTACAGGCTTTGGACCGCGCCAGCGGACCCCAACGCCAAGGCACCCAAGCTTTCCGCCGACACGACCCTGTCCATGTTGCTCGCGGGCCTTGCCCTGACCCTGTCGAACCCGAAAACAATGGTTTTCTTTCTGGCCATTCTACCAACCGTTGTTGATCTGACGATGCTCACGCCGCTCGGTTTTGCAGAGATTGGTCTGGTCATCGCGATCTGCCTGCCCTCGGTCATGATCGCCTACGCATTGGTGTTCGATCGCGCACGCGGCACATTGCTTGGCGCGTTCGGCATGGGCCGCATCAACAAGGCCTGCGCTTTGGGTCTGGCGGGTGCCGCCGGACTGGTTGCCACGCGATGAGCGCCCGATTGAAAGGACAGTGCCTGTGCGGCGGCGTGACCTATCGGGTTGATGGGCCAGCTGAAAACAGCTCAGCGTGTCATTGCAGCCAATGCCGACGACAGTCCGGCCATTTTTGGGCCTCTGCGGAATGCGCAGATGATGCGATTACGATCAGTGGTGACAGTTTGCGCTGGTATCGATCATCGGAAAGCGCCATGCGCGGTTTCTGCGGGATCTGCGGATCGTTCCTTTTCTGGAAGAGCGACGGGGAGGACCTGACGTCCTTCTCGCTCGGCTCGCTCGACAGCCCGACAGGGCTTCAGCTCGGCCGTCATATCTTCGTTGCCGACAAGGGCGACTACTACACGATTGACGACGGCCTGCCTCAGGACCGCACCGAGTAGGACATCCCCATGAACCCCATCGACGATCTGCTTCCGCCGCTGCCCTATGAGGAATGGGTGGAAACCCGCGACACGCTTCATCTGTTCCTGCAGGTGATCGGCAAAGTGCGGATGAAGGCGCATCCCAAGCTCAATCACTGGTGGCATGTCACGCTCTATCCCGATACGCGCGGGCTGACCACCGGACGCATCCCCTATCGCGGACGATCCTTCGAGATTCAGTACGATATGGTGGATCACGCCGTTCACGTAACGACCAATGACGGCGGGAACAAAGCCTTCGCCGTCCCCGGAAAGAGCGTGGCCGACTTCTACCGTGCCTTGTTTGATGCGCTTCACGCGCTCAACCTGGATGTGAGCATCGTCGCACGGCCCTATGAAAACAAGTCCACCCTACCGTTTCCCGATGACCACGCCGCACGGACCTATGACGGCGAGGCCGTTACCCGTTTCTGGCGGGCGCTCTGTTCGATTGCGTCAGTCTTTGAAACCTTCCGCTCGCGCTTCGTCGGCAAGCAGTCACCGGTGCAGCTTTACTGGCATTCCTTCGATTTGGTCACCACGCGGTTTTCCGGCAGTGCAGCCCAGCTCGAGGGTGGTACGGCTTCGGACAAAGAGGCCTACTCTCACGAGGTGATCTCCTGCGGGTTCTGGCCCGGCGACGACACCTTTCCCCATGCGGCGTTCTACGCTTACGCCTATCCTGAACCCGACGGACTCAACACCGTCAGCCTGAAACCGGCATCGGCCCAATGGGTTGACCGCAACGGGGCGCTGGCGGTTCTCACCTATGATGCTCTGCGCGAAGCAGCGGCGGCAGCCGAGACACCCGAGGCACCGCTGTTGGAGTTCTTGCAGAGTGTTTATGACGGTGCTGCGGAAAAAGCCGTATGGGACGTAGCGGCATTTCAGCATAAGTACCTGCCATGAACAGACTCACAGACAAAACATGCATCGTCACCGGCGCCGCCAAAGGCATCGGTGCCGCCATCGCCAGAGCCTTTGCCGCAGAAGGCGCCAAAGTCGTCGTCACCGACGTGAACAATGAGGTGGGACGTGCCCTTGCCGAAGACATCGGTGCCTCGTTCTTTCATCTCGATGTGGCCGACGAGGAAGACTGGCGCGCTTTGGAAGAAGCTCATCCCATCATCGATGTTCTGGTGAACAATGCCGGAATCACGGGCCACGAGAAGAAGGGCGCGGCACACGACCCTGAAAACACGCACCTTCTTGACTGGCGAACGGTTCACGCAGTGAATCTCGATGGGACGTTCCTGGGATGCCGTTATGCGATCAAGGCCATGCGCCGGAACGACGGCAAGGGCTCAATCATCAACATGTCGTCGCGCTCGGGCATCGTCGGTATTCCGGGAGCCGCCGCCTATGCCTCGTCCAAGGCGGCCATCCGCAACCATACCAAGACCGTCGCGCTTTACTGTGCCGAAAAGGGGCTCCAAATCCGCTGCAACTCCGTCCACCCGGCAGCCGTGTGGACGGACATATGGGATACCATGATCGGTCGAGGCGAAGACGCCGACGCCAAAAAGCAGAAACTGGTCCAAGGCACACCCTTGCATCGCTTTGGGCGACCAGAAGAGGTGGCAGCCATCTGCGTCCTGCTTGCCTCCGATGAAGCCACCTTCATGACCGGCACCGAGCTGACGATCGATGGCGGCATTTTGGCAGGATCGTCCTCTTCCCCCGGGCAATAAAGTCCGTTCCATGGCACCGACACCCCAGATCGATGCGATGTTTGCCAAGCTCAAAGCGCATTGCAAGAATGAACCTGGTGTCGATCTCGGCAAAATGCTGCACGCACAGGCACTGCGCGTGCATGGTAAGGCTTTCTGCTTCGCCACGGATACCGCGCTGGTGATGAAACTCCCACGCGAGCGTGTCGATTGGCTCGATGCAGAAGGTACCGGCACCGGTATGACGATGGGGACCGGGCGCGTGATGAAGGAGTGGATTGCTCTGTCCGCTGAGGATGAGACACTGCTGCGTGCTCTGGCCGACGAGGCCAGAGCCTTTGTCGCCAGCCTGACGAGGAAGGCGTGAACCAGCGGCATCCTCTTGCGCTTGTCATAGGCTCCGGCCCCGCAGGTCTCATGGCGGCCGAGGCCATGGCCGATCACCTGGCGCATGCCGAGGCCACAATTGTCATTGCGGAAGCCAAACCATCGGCGGGACGCAAGTTCCTGATGGCAGGGAAATCCGGGCTCAACATCACCAAGGACGAGCCGGATGCAGCATTTCTGCGCGCCTTCTATGAGGCGGAACCTCACCTGACGCCCATGCTGGCCGGTATGGGGCCAAATGCCGTGAAACGGTTCATAGAAGGGCTGGGCCAGGATGTCTTCACCGGCTCCTCGGGCCGGGTTTTCCCAAAAACGATGAAAGCTTCGCCAACATTGCGCGCCTGGCTCGCACGACTGACGGAAAAGGGCGTGGAACTGCGCACACGCTGGCGCTGGTTGGGCTGGGACGGCCAAGCGTTGGTCTTCGAGACACCTTCCGGCATGCAGACCCTGAATCCGGATGCAGTGGTGCTCGCGCTCGGCGGAGCCAGTTGGGCACGGCTTGGGTCCGATGGAGCCTGGACCGGTCTTCTGGCCGAGAAGGGCGTGACACTGGCGCCTTTCCGACCGGCCAATATGGGTTTTGCGGTGACATGGTCCGATCCGATGCGGCAACATGTCGGCCGGCCCGTGAAACCTGTCGGCTTTTATGCCGATGAGGAGACGGTGCGCGGCGAGTGCGTGATCTCTGAAGGCGGGCTGGAAGGCAGCGGGATCTACGCGGTCTCAAGGGCCATGCGCGAAGGCGCGGCTCTGTTTCTCGATCTTGTGCCTGACCGTACACATGAGGACGTTGCAGACCGTTTGGCCCACCCGCGCGGCAGCGCCTCCATGGCCAACCATTTGCGCAAAACGCTGAACCTTGATCCGGTCAAGCGCGCCCTCCTTCATGAGTTCGGGCGTCCTCTGCCCACCGACCTGTCTGAACTTGCAAGCCTTATCAAGCGTTTGCCGGTCGCGCATGATGGCCCCAGACCGATGGACGAGGCCATTTCGGTTGCCGGTGGCGTAACCTGGGACGCCGTCGACCATGGGCTGATGCTACGGACCATTCCCGGCGTGTTTTGTGCGGGGGAAATGCTGGACTGGGAGGCGCCGACAGGCGGTTATCTGATCACTGGCTGCATGGCGACAGGGCATTGGGCCGGGGATGCCGCAGCACGCTGGATTTCCGGACATTAAGCCCCATATAAAGACCATACTTTCCCTGTGTGTTTCTGCGGCTGCCCTGTTCGCTTTCCTGACGCCTTTGATGGTATAAAAATCAAAGTGATTCTCCGGGGTTAGCGCTATTTCTTCGGCTGCACTCTCCGCTCGATACCAAAGGATTTCACCTTGACCGACACCCCCGCTGGTGAGCCCTCTTCCGTTCCTGAGATCGAAGATGGTGATGGCGCCGAGTACGGCGCTGATTCCATCAAAGTTCTCAAGGGTTTGGATGCCGTCCGCAAACGTCCGGGCATGTATATCGGCGACACCGATGACGGTTCCGGCTTGCATCACATGGTCTATGAAGTGGTCGATAATGCCATCGATGAGGCGCTTGCGGGTCACGCTTCGCAGGTCACCGTTGCGCTGAACGCCGATGGCTCCGTCACGGTGCGCGACGATGGACGCGGCATTCCAACCGATATTCACGCCGAGGAGGGCATTTCGGCAGCCGAGGTCATCATGACCCAGCTTCATGCCGGCGGTAAGTTCGACCAGAACTCTTACAAGGTGTCCGGCGGCCTTCATGGCGTCGGCGTGTCGGTTGTGAACGCCTTGTCGACACGGCTGGAACTGCGCATCTGGCGCGACGGGCAGGAACACTGGATGGCGTTTGCTCATGGCGTCTCCGAAGCTCCGTTGGCCGTCGTTGGCGACGCCGGCGGACAGACCGGAACGGAAGTGACGTTTACCCCCTCGCCGGACACCTTCAGCAACATCGAGTTCTCCTTCGACACGCTGGAGCATCGTCTGCGCGAACTGGCCTTCCTCAACTCCGGTGTGAAGATCACGCTGACCGACAAGCGTGGCGTGGAGGATCGTGTCGAAACGCTTCAGTATGAAGGTGGATTGAAGGAATTCGTACGCTGGCTGGACCGCAAGAAAAAGCCTGTGCTTGAGGCGCCGATCGCGGTCACGTCGGAAAAGGATGGCATCACGGTTGAGGTCGCCATGTGGTGGAACGACAGCTACCACGAGAACGTGCTCTGCTTCACCAACAACATTCCGCAACGCGATGGCGGGACACACCTTGCCGGTTTCCGTGCAGCACTGACCCGGCAGGTGACGGGCTATGCGGATAGCTCCGGTCTGACCAAGAAAGAGAAGGTGTCTCCCACCGGCGATGATTGCCGGGAAGGACTAACGGCGGTGCTTTCGGTGAAGGTGCCGGACCCGAAATTTTCCTCTCAGACCAAAGACAAGCTCGTCTCGTCAGAAGTGCGGCCTGTGGTCGAGAACGTTTTGAACGCATCGCTTTCGACCTGGTTTGAGGAAAACCCGGCACACGCAAAAAGCATCGTGTCCAAGGTGATCGAAGCCGCCGCCGCCCGTGAAGCGGCGCGCAAGGCACGCGAATTGACCCGACGTAAGGGCGCGCTCGACGTTGCCTCGCTGCCAGGCAAACTGGCCGATTGCCAGGAACGCGATCCGGCAAAGTCCGAACTGTTCCTGGTGGAGGGCGACTCCGCCGGCGGGTCGGCCAAGCAGGGCCGGGTGCGCGACTACCAGGCGGTGCTGCCGTTGCGCGGTAAGATCCTCAATGTCGAACGCGCGCGTTTCGACAAAATGTTGTCATCCAACGAGATTGGCACGCTGATCACAGCGCTGGGCACAGGCATTGGCGCTGAAGAATTCGACGCAGACAAGCTGCGCTACCACAAGATTATCATCATGACCGATGCCGATGTGGACGGCTCGCACATCCGCACACTGCTGCTGACCTTCTTTTTCCGGCAGATGCGCGAGATCATCGAGCGGGGCCATCTCTATATCGCCCAGCCGCCGCTCTATAAGATGAAACGCGGAAACTCCGAGCAGTATCTAAAGGATGAGGCGGCCCTGCAGGACTATCTGATCGATGGCGGACTGGAGGGCGCGAGCCTGACGCTTGCGTCCGGCGAGGTTCTGTCAGGCCAGGATCTGTTGGCCACGGTGAATGAAGCGCGGAAAATCTCGGCGATCTTTGACGGTCTGCACCACCGCTACAACCGTGACGTTGTCGAACAGGCTGCGATTGCAGGCGCTTTGAACGCCAGGCTGCTGTCCAATGCGGACCAGGCTGAGGAGGCTGCCGCCTATGTGGCGCGCCGCATCGATATTCTTGCCGATGAATTCGAGAAGGGCTGGGAAGGCAAGCGGCTGGACAATGGCGATCTGCGGTTTGTGCGCACGCTGCGCGGTGTAACGGATGTCGTTACCATCGACACCGCCTTGCTCGATAGCGCTGATGCATTGCGTCTGGATGGCTTTGCCAGCCATTTGCAGGAAATCTACGGCAAGGCGGCCGTGCTGCGCCGCAAGGACGTGCAGATGGACATTCGCGGGCCGCGTGCTCTCGTTTCGGCTCTTATGGAAATGGGCCGCAAGGGTGTGTCTTTGCAACGCTACAAAGGCCTCGGCGAGATGAATCCCGACCAGCTTTGGGAAACAACGCTCGATCCGAATGTGCGCACGCTGCTGCAGGTGAAGATCAAAGAAGCCGACGAGGCCGATGGGATTTTCTCCGACTTGATGGGCGACGATGTCGATCCGCGCCGCACCTTCATTCAGGACAACGCGCTGACGGTTGGGAATCTGGATATCTAACCAGTACAGAGCCATCGCTTGGGGCTGGACCGGAACAAGGGTGCCAAAGCCAACCCCCTGTCTGGGATAGTATCGGTGCTATGGTCCCGAACCGGCCAGCACTGATCGCTTTTCCTTCAGCAAACCCTCAATTCGCCGGATAATGGTGCGAACAGCGCTCTGATGGCGCGCTTCGTGATGCGCGACAAGCCATTGCTTGTGCGTCAGTGCGTCGAGAATGTCGCTGGCGCGCTCCAATTGGGGGTTCGTGTCTCCGGCAAAGCACGGCAACACGGCCAGGCCCGCCCCCTTTTCGCAGAGCTCCATCACCAAACGCGGTGAGTTGGCCTCCACCGTGATCTCATGGCCATGGTTCACACGCACCCAGTTGGCGCTTGGTGTGGCTGCAGCGCTGGCAATCCAACCAATCGGATGAGTTTCCTTCAGCCGATAGGCTGCAAAGGCAATGGTGGCCAGCGCGCGGCCCGCCAGATTGGCTTCGACCGGTCTTGCATTGCGAATGCCGATGTCGGCCCGATGGCGGGCGATGTCAATCCGCTCTTCGGCGGCAACGAAGGCCAGTGTGAACGGGTCCGTTTCCCGATGAAGGGCAGACCAGTGCGCCACGAGAAGGCGGCTCATCCAACTGCCTGCGGAAATTCTAACGATACGCTCCGCGATGTGACCGTCACGCCAGCGAGCAATGCTGGCGGCAGCGGCTTCCATGGGCTCGGCTTCAGCCAGCAGATCGCGGCCTGCTTCAGTCAGCGTGTAGCCGAGCGCCGAGCGATCAAACAGACGTTGCCCCAGCGCCTCTTCGAGCCGTGCGATATGACGGCCCAGCGTTGCAGCGCTGGAATCCAGCCGCTCGGCCGCTGCCGACAGGCCGCCATGCTGTGCAACAGCGGCAAACGCTTTGATATCATTCCAGTTCATTGTGTCTGTTATGCCCTGTTTTCAATTTTGCAAAGCTGCTTGCAATGATGAGCCTAGGAAGAGAACTCTGCGAGACCTAACGTGCGAACAGAGAAACACCATAGGAGCCGCTCTTGACCAACTCTTCCAGCACATCCGTCAACGCACAACAGCTGACATCGCTTCGCCTTGGCATGGGGTGCTGGGCAATTGGTGGCCCGTTTTACGCCGGCGATGAGCCGCTTGGTTATGCGGGCGCGGATGATGTGCAATCGCTGGCGGCCATCGAGGCGTCCTACGATGCCGGCATACGCCTTTACGATACGGCGGCAATTTACGGTGTCGGGCACTCCGAACGCCTTCTGGCCAAAGCACTGGCCGGACGTGACGACGTGGTCATCTCAACCAAGTTCGGTTTCGGCTTCGATGAAGCGAGCAAGCAAGCGACCGGACCATGGATCGAACCAGGCTCAGTTATGGAGCAACTCGATGGCTCTCGAAAAAGACTCGGCCGCGATGTCATTGATCTGATCTTTCTTCACGTCAACACCCTGTCGCCTGATGAAGCCACGCCACTGTTCGATGTTCTGG
This sequence comes from Cohaesibacteraceae bacterium, assembly GCA_028281795.1. Classification (GTDB taxonomy): domain Bacteria; phylum Pseudomonadota; class Alphaproteobacteria; order Rhizobiales; family MH13; genus MH13. The sequence continues at coordinate 20,180 of JANQJE010000123.1, forward strand.
ACGACGCATGCGAAAAAGGCATGCTGCGTTCCTATGGCTGGTCGACGGATTTTCCGGCAAACACCGAAGCGATGGCCGCGCGGCCCAACTTCGTAGCCGTGCAACACGCGATGAACGTGTTTTTCGACGCGCCAAGCATGATGGGTGTGGTTGAGAAGCACAAGCTAGCCTCGTTTAACCGCTCGCCCTTGGCCATGGGACTGCTGACCGGCAAGTTCACCGACGGACAGCCGATGGCCGCTGATGATGTTCGCCGCAACAGCTATGATTGGATGGACTATTTCAAAGATGGAAAAGTCGCGCCCGGCTTCACCAGGAAAGTCGACGCCGTACGGGAGCTTCTGACCACGGACGGCCGCTCGCTGGCCCAAGGTGCGCTCGCATGGCTGTGGGCAAAGTCCCCAGCCGCGGTACCGATCCCCGGAGCGCGGACACCGGAACAGGCCACGCACAATGCTCAGGCTCTCTCGTTCGGTCCTCTGGGTGAGGATGTGATGGCGGAGATCGAACAGGTCATCGACCGGCCACCGGAAGGCGAGCCTAGAGAACGTTAAAGCGCTTCGGGCCAGAAAACCGGAACCAGGGTTGCCAGCAGCAGGATGGCCGCCACGCCGTTGAAGATGCGCAGACGCAGTGGGTCGGAAAAGAAGATGCGCAACCGGTCTCCCAGCGCGGTCCATCCGGTTGCCGTGAACGTGCCTGCAAAGGCGAACACGGCGGCCACGGCAAAGGCGTTGGCCGTGGTCGACAAAGGCAGGGCGTAGACCGTCAATGCCGTCGTCGCCATGACCCACGCTTTCGGATTGACCCATTGAAAGGCAGCCGCCTGAAGAAAAGTGAGCGGTTTGCCGGATATCTCCATCTCCCCGGTGTCGTGTGCGATCTTCGGCTTCGCCATCGCGATCCTGTAGGCAAGATAAATGAGGTAGGCGGCACACACATATTTCAGGCCCGACTCCAGCGGCGGATAAAGCGCGAAGAGTTGCGACAACCCCAGACCCACCGCCACGATCATCAGCGGGAAGCCATAGGCAACGCCTGTGATGTGCCCGGCAGACCGGCGAAAGCCGTAGTTCATGCCGGATGCCATCAACATCACATTATTCGGGCCGGGCGTGCCTGCGGACAGGAAAGCGAATGCGGCCAGGGTGAGCACGAGATCAATCACAACAGCGCAAGGCTATTGACTTTTTCATGCAAGAAGATTGCTTTTATTGCGATTGGGATCACAATTGAACAAGATAGTCTGATGATTGACGATATGGATCGCACAATCTTGCGCACTTTGGAGCTTGACGGCCGCTTATCCAACACAGCGCTTGCCGCTAAGGTCGGACTCTCGCAATCGGCCTGCCTGCGCCGCGTCCAGGCCCTGGAAGATGCAGGCATTATCAAGGGTTACCGGGCGATTCTCGACCGCTCGAAACTGGGTGGTGGCCTGAAAGTGTATGTGGCTGTCGGGCTTTCGCGTCATCTGAAAGAGGATCAGACGGCCTTCGAACGGGCGATGGATACCGCGCGCGAAGTGCGGGAGTGTCACAATGTGTCCGGCACGGTGGAATATCTGCTCCACGTGGAAGTGCACGATCTGGCGGCATACAAGCACTTTCACACCGAAGTTCTCGGCACCGTGCCGCAGGTGGCGTCCATCACGAGCTATTTCGTCATGGCAAGCAGCAAAGATGAACGGGGTTAAAGCGCCTTGTTCGTTTCGGACCTGACCCAGGGAACGGTCCGCAGCGGGTCTCAGCCCTCGGCCAGCGCGCCGGCATCGAGGGCAAGTTGCCTCAGAGAGACTTGCGGGCGCGGACCCATTTGCGTGATCACGTGGGCGGCGGCGATGTGCCCAAGTTCGGCGCAGGCCGCCAACGGCATGCCGTTGGCGACGCCGAACAGATAACCACCGGCATAAACATCTCCAGCGCCTGTCAGATCGATGATGTCGTCCACTTTCGGCGTTCCAACTTCGATCCGCTGACTGCCGGAAACAGTGATTGAGCCCTTTTCACCGAGCGTCACGATGCCGAGCTGAGCGTCTTTCGCCAGTGCATCCAGCGCTGTCGGCAGATCGGCGGTCTCGTAGAGCGATCGCAACTCATGGTCGTTGGCGAATAGGGTATCGACCTGACCTGACCGTATCAGCTCAAGAAAGTCACCGCGATAACGGTCGACACAGAACGCATCGGACAGAGTAAGCGCCACCTTACGGCCAGCGCTCTTTGCGATCTGTGCTGCCACCCGGAAAGCTTCCTTGGCTTTCTCCGGGTCCCACAGGTAGCCTTCCATATAGGTGATCGCTGAATCGCGGATGAGATCGGGATCGATATCGTCCTTGGTCAGTTCCTGACAGGCGGCCAGCGATGTGTTCATCGTGCGCTCGCCATCCGGCGTGACCAGAATGATCGATGTCGCTGTGCGGATGCCCTGCGTGCTGCTCAACGGCGCCACGTCAAAGAAGACGCCGATGCCGCGCATATCGTGGGCGTAAGCGCGTCCATTCTCGTCGTCGGCAACCTTGCCGATATAGGCGGCGCGACCACCATAGGATGCAACGGCTGCCGCCGTGTTGCCCGCCGATCCACCGGACATGCGTGTCGCCTGACCTATCCTGTTGTAAAGACGCGCGGACTCGGTGATGTCCACCAGCCGCATCGACCCTTTGGCCAGTTTCTCACGAACCAGAAAGTCGTCCTCGACATGGGCAAGTATGTCGAAAATGGCGTTGCCGATGGCAGCCACGTCATAGCGCGGGGCGGCGAGGGGTTTGTCCGTCATGGGTCTGGGGGCTTTCAAGGGCGGGTTGTTCGGAACTCCAATCCCTCTTGAACCATTGTGAACGTGCCTTCAACCGCCTATCTGAACGGCACTTCGCGCCCGGTGCCGGGTGTGATGTGCCTTGACGCTACGCTTGTAGGGTTAGGCCCCATTCATGTGATCGAAATGGCGTTCGATATGGCAAGCGATACAAGGAAAAGTCCGAAGAGCGGGGTTTATCCCCCGGTCAAGGGCTTTGACGCCGCAGGGCGCCGGCAGATCGATCGTCCTTCGGATCGGGCGGGTTTGCACAGGCTGCTGTGTCGCAACCCCTTGAACGTCGGAAGACCTCCTGCGGGCTTGCGCCTAGCATCCGCACAAACACGCCTCGACCATTTCAACCAGATGAATGGGTCCTGACCCTAGAAAGACCGGCTGCCTATGTTCGCCCTTGTCCGCCAAGCTGCTTTCGATGTGCTTTCACCGCCCTTTCGCAGTGTGCTTTTCAAATCTCTGGGGCTGACGATCCTTGCACTGATTGCTGCCTGGTTCGGCCTTGAATGGCTTATCGACAGTCTGGTGACGCTGGAGCGCGGCTGGCTGGACAATCTGGTGCAGATCGTTTCCGGTCTGGCGCTCATTGTCGGAGCGATCTTCCTGGTGGTGCCCGTCACCGCGCTGGTCGCCAGCCTTTTCCTCGACGATATCGCGGAGATTGTGGAAGCGACCCACTATCCCGGCGAGCCGACAGGCCGACCGTTGCCGATGCTCATGGCGCTGAAGGAAGCCATCGGTTTCACCTTCGTGGTCATTATGGTGAACCTCGGCGCGCTGATGCTTCTTCTCGTTCCGGGTATCAATGCCATCATTTTTCTGGTGGCCAATGGCTATCTGCTTGGCCGGGAGTATTTCGAGCTCGCCGCGCTGCGCTATCGGCCGAAAGCCGAGGTGAAAGCGTTGCGCCGCGCCCATGGCGGCAAAGTGTTTCTGGCCGGTCTGGTCATCACCGGGCTGGTGGCCATCCCGATTGTGAATCTGCTCACCCCGCTCTTTGCCACCGCTTTGATGGTTCATCTGCACAAGGCCATCGGCGGCGAGCGGACGGCACAAACGGCGGCCTAGGCCTCCATTCTTCAGCCACTGCAGGTAAACGGTCCAGCAGTTCTGGTCCATTGGGAACAAGCACCTGGCATCACGCCGCAAGGGTCGCCGACGTCTGGTCGGATAACGCTCGCGATTACAAGCCTTTAGCGATCCCGAAACTGGTCAGAGCGACCATTTTGAAATCACCCTTTGGCTTGATATTTATCAAGCCAAAGGGCAGGCGAAGCGTGCTAGCCGGCTTGGACAATGATCCATTCTTCCTCTCTCTCCGATGAACCCGGGCCGGGTAAAACGCCGGCCTTTGCTCAGCTTCCATTGCCACTTTTTGCGTTGCAGCCGATCCTTGCTCGTATTGTTCGGCGCATCGCGGTCGAGGAACCGTCCGTCTTCAACCGGCTTGGGCCGCACCGGCATACCCGCTATGTGATCGATCCGACCAATCTGCCATTCGTTCTGGAACTGCTGCCTGATCCGGAGAACCTGCTTTTGCGTGCCTGCTCGCGCCGTGCG
>JANQJE010000165.1 GCA_028281795.1 Cohaesibacteraceae bacterium
TTCTGTGGGTTCCGTCCCACGATCCTCTACGCGGGCCGAACGTTATCACCACGGACACAGGTCCCCACAGCCAGACACGCGAACGGCGGGTCAAGGCGGCAGGCGATCTGCGGGCGCGTTTGGCGCGTCTGCCACGTCCATGGCTCGGCATCCTGCTCGGAGGCAAGACGAAAAAAGTGCCATACGATGGTTCGACCATTGAGGCGTTCACGGACGCAGCACGCAAGGCAGCCAAAAGCGCAGGCAGCGTACTGGTAACAGCGTCGCGCCGCACGCCTGCCGAACTCGTTGATGCCCTGGCTGAGATTCACCAGCACACCTGGGTTTGGGATGGAACAGGAGAGAACCCCTACACGGGCATACTCGGGGCGTCAGACGCACTGCTGGTAACGGGCGATAGCCACAACATGGTATCCGAAGCGCTGAGCGCGGGGCGCCAGACCATGGTGTTTCGGCCAAACGGTCTGCCGCCCAAATTCGTCCGGTTCCTGGACAAGCTCGAAGCCGATGGCCACATCATTCCGCCCGGTCCGGCCAACTATCTGCACACACAGCCCTCCATCGACGCAACACCGGCCATTGCAGACGCCATCAGAGAGCAACTGGCGCAACACAAACAGAACTTCGGTTAGTCGGGGATAAGCGGAGTCGCAAGGTTTCCGATGGCCACCGGTGCTTGGCAGCGCGCCGCGGCGTGCCTATCTTGGTGGCAGAAAAGCGCCGCTAGAAACCTTCTGCACCTCCTTTGCCTTCGCGAGACTCTCCATGTCCCAGATCAGTCACTCCCAGACACTGCACACCAAAGTCCTTGTCATCGGCTCCGGCCCCGCAGGTTACACCGCAGCCATTTACGCAGCGCGGGCCATGCTCGAGCCAATGCTCGTTTCCGGATTACAGACCGGCGGACAGTTGACGATCACCACGGATGTAGAGAACTACCCCGGTTTCGCTGACGTCATCCAAGGACCATGGCTGATGGAGCAGATGAAGGCGCAGGCCGAACATGTCGGCACTACGTTCGTTCAGGACATCATCACCGAAGTCGACGTAACGCAACGCCCCTTCGTCTGCCAGAGCGATTCAGGGACGACCTACACCGCCGATTCCATCATCATCGCAACCGGTGCACAGGCCAAATGGCTCGGGCTGCCTTCCGAGCAAACGTTCATGGGCGGGGGTGTCTCGGCCTGCGCCACCTGTGATGGATTCTTCTATCGCGGCAAAAAGGCAGTCGTTGTCGGCGGCGGCAACACCGCCGTGGAGGAAGCACTTTATCTTGCCAACCTCTGCAACGAGGTAACGCTCATCCACCGGCGCGACGAACTGCGCGCGGAAAAGATCCTGCAAGACAGGCTTTTGAAACATCCGAAAATCAACGTGCTTTGGAACCAGCAGCTGGAAGAAATCTGCGGCGAAACGAGCTTTCCGCCCCGGGTAACGCATTTGCGCCTGAAGAACACCGTTACCGGTGAAACCAGCGACCATCAGACCGATGGCGTGTTCATCGCCATTGGCCATGCACCGGCCGTCAGCCTGTTCGAGGGTAAGCTGAAACAGAAGGACAACGGCTATCTTTGGACAGCACCGGACTCCACGGCCACAAGCGTTCCTGGCATCTTTGCGGCGGGAGATGTGACAGACGATATCTATCGTCAGGCCGTGACGGCGGCAGGCCTTGGCTGTATGGCTGCCCTGGAGGCCGAGAAGTACCTCGCAGAACACGAGAGCTTGCAGGCCGCCGCCGAATAACGCACCCAGGCCGACTTCAGCAAAGGAAAGAGCGTGATGCCCAATTCTGGCCGCATCATCGTCCATGACGACACCGCTGCGGTGATGGACTGGGATAAGCTTCGTATCTTCCATGCGGCAGCCGAAGCCGGATCGTTCACCCATGCCGGCGATGGTCTGCACATGAGCCAGTCGGCCGTCAGCCGGCAGGTGTCGGCCCTTGAAGCCGATCTCAATGTGAAGCTGTTCCACCGGCACGCACGCGGACTGGTGCTGACCGAGCAGGGCGAGTTGCTTTACCGAACGGCCCATGAGGTCCTGCAAAAGCTGGACCGCGTTCGCACCCGGCTTTCAGATTCAAAGAACCAGCCGACCGGCACATTGCGGGTGACGACCACTGTGGGCCTCGGCTCCACATGGCTCACCGCCCGGCTGCAGGAGTTTCGTGAACTCTATCCCGGCATCCAGTTGGAGCTCATTCTGAACGATGATGAACTCGATCTGTCTATGCGCGAGGCGGACGTCGCCATCCGGCTGCGCCAGCCGACACAACCGGATCTGATACAAAGGCGGCTCTTCACGGTGCACTTCCACGTTTATGCAGCACCGGAATACATCAAACGCCACGGTCAGCCGAAGACTGTGGCTGATCTCGATGACCACATCATCCTGAGCTACGGCTACCCTGCACCGCCCTATCTGCGAAACATCAACTATCTGGAAAATGCCGGGCGCCCGGAGGACAATCCACGACGCGCCCATGTGCGCATCACCAACGTCTACGGTCTGCGCAAAGCATGCCTGCGCGGCGTCGGGATTGCCATGTTGCCGGACTACATTGTCGAGGATGACAAGAACCTCGTGCCGATCGAACTGGTGGGTGAAGAGCTCCCCTTCTTCGATACCTATTTCGTCTATCCGGAGGAGATGCGGAACTCCGCACGGGTGATGGTGTTCCGCGACTTCCTGCTCGCCAACGCGCGCCGCTGGAACTACTGAAGCGTCCTCGAACGCCGGTCCTCAGAGCAACGGAAAAACGAATCTCCGATGTGGCTTTGTGATTGACGTTCGAAGTTCAAAAACATGCTGGCCAGACGGTGTCACGTCCTCGGCGATTTGATTCTTCACGTGAACTTCAAGCAAAAAGGGGTCGAAAACACAGCTTGAAGTGCCGCCTATTTGCCAATGAAATCATTGAGCTATGCGCAAATGTGGAATCATTGTGTCAGCCATGCATCAAACGCATAACTGACATGTCACCTTGACCATTGCGGAATGCAATCGAAGACGTACATATCGCACGCAACACGGTCATGATGGCGCGCCCCTCCCTGCGCCGACCGCTGTTCCCCTCGAGACGACAACCCAACCCCTCGGGTTCCGTCGTTCTCTGACTGAAACGCCAAGCTTGATCGCCACCTTCGCGGTGACACGATCGCTTGGCGTTTTTTTCTTGCAACGCCTTCTCTCTTACCTTTCCGCTCTGGCAATGGCCAAACCGACTCCGGACGCGATGAAAAAGCCACCTGTCAGGCGATGGCGAAGTGGTCCGAGCTTGTGGAGCGTTGGGGCGGCGGAACCCGCCAAAGCCACCCACATCAGATCGCCGACGACGACAACGGCCAGATAGAGAACAGCAGGCACCAGAAAGCCGACCGCGCCTGCATCTGCGGCGACGAACTGCGGCAGAAACGCAGCGTTGAAAAGCAGAGTTTTCGGATTGAGAAGCGAGAGCCCAAGCCCTTGCAAAAAAGCGCGCTGAGGCTCGCGTACCTGTCGATCCAGAGCCAGCCTGTCGGCATTGCCTCGCCGCCAGCTTTGGACACCAAGATAAAGCAGGTAGGCAACACCAGCCCACTTCAGCCAGACGAAGGCCGACGCAGCCACCGACAGGAGCGCGTTCAGACCGACCAGAACCAACCCGAGTTGAATGGCAATGCCTACACTCGTGCCCAATACGGTAACCGCCCCAATGCGCCGTCCATGGCTGATCGTGTTGGCAAGAAAGAGTGCCAGATTAGGGCCAGGCAACAACACCATAGCAGTGGTAGCGCCAACCAGTGCGACGGCTGTCTGAATGTCCATGAAACGCGTTCCTTCTGCTTGGCCCGGCCGGACGTTAGCAGGTCCGGCATCGGCGCGACAGGCCGCTGATCAGGTCACCCCTTCGCCGGCATATGGAAGAATGCACGTCTTCTGTCCGGACTTTGCCAAGCGCTAAGAACACGCGCCACATTGTCGTCCAGCGGATCTTGGGAGGATAGCTCGAGATCGTAGGACAGGCCTTTGTGGATGCTCTGAAAATCCTCTTCCGCGCTGCCCAAAGGCCGGTTGCCGCGGGCCACCTCGCGACGCTTGAGTTCCTCAAGATCGGTATGCAAGCCGATGAACAGCACGTCATATGGGGCAAACAACGCCGCCAGTTCCTCATGCCAGCCCGATGTATCCAGAATGTGCTCAAGGATGAGATTGTTGCCCGCGGACGCATAGGCGGCAAGCGAACGGTGAAACCCATCGAAAAAGGGCGCGCGCATCGCTTTCCAGTCGAAATCGCCAGCCTTCACACGATCCAGCGGCAGTACACCGGAATCGCGCAGATGGTCGATCGAGATATGCCAGAAGGGTGCACTGACACGTCTCTGCAAGGCCCGCGCAAGCGTCGACTTACCTGATGAGGACGCGCCATGAATGAAAAGAATAGAGGCCAATCGAAGAAACTCGGCAAACGACCAACCCCAAGCAGGTCCGCAATCGGGTGGTTCGACAAAGCATCCGTCAATAGGCAGACGGTCCCTCAAGTCAGGAGACCGACATGCAACTTGCCAATCACACCATCATCATCACCGGCGCCAGCAGCGGGATCGGCGAGGCGGCCGCACGATTGTTTGCTGAAGAAGGCGCTAATCTGATTCTCGGAGCGCGGCGCCAGGCCCAGCTTGAAAGCCTCGCCGAGGAGATCGGTTCCAACGGAACCAGTGTCAGCATCCTTGCTGGAGACGTGCGGGAGGAAAGTTACGCCAAGGCGTTGGTCGACCTTGCACTGGAGCACTTTGGCCATCTCAACGGCGCTTTCAACAATGCCGGGATCACCGGCGTGCTCGGTGCCATACCGGACATGCAAGGCGACATGTGGGATCAGGTCATCGCCACCAATCTGACAAGCGGATTTTACGCCGCCAAATACCAGATACCGGCCATGCAAAGCCGTGGCGGTGGTTCTCTTGTCTTTACCTCATCCTTTGTCGGCCACACAGTCGGACTCCCTGGGATGGGCGCCTATGCAGCCGCAAAGGCCGGTCTGATCGGGCTAACCCAGGTGCTGGCGGCCGAGCATGGGGCAGACAACATCCGGTGCAATGCCCTGCTTCCTGGTGGGACCAGAACACCCATGGCCGGAGATGACGCCGACTTCCTGAAGTCTGTCGAGGAGCTTCACGCCCTCAAACGTATGGCAGAGCCGGCAGAAATCGCGCAGGCTGCGCTTTTCCTGTTGTCTGACCGATCATCGTTCGTGACCGGCAGCGCCATGCTTGCCGATGGCGGCAACTCGATTAGCAAAAGCTGAGCGAATGCATGCCTGCTCGACCATCTGGGAACGAGGATGCGATTTCGCGAAACGGGAGGGCCGAGCTACATGAAGAGACGAGGATCGTCGATCTGGCTGTAAAGGTCGGCGACCTCCTCACCATAGCCATTGTAAATTTGTGTCGGCACGCGTTCTTCGCCACCCAGCAAGCGCTCGGTCGCCTGGCTCCAGCGCGGGTGCGGGACTTCCGGGTTCACATTTGCCCAGAAGCCGTACTCATTGGCGTTGGCCGTCTCCCAGAAGGTGACAGGGCGCTCGTCGGTGAAGGTGAAACGCACCAGCGATTTGGCCGACTTGAAGCCATACTTCCATGGCATCGCGAGGCGCAGCGGTGCGCCATACTGCTTGGCCACCGGTTTTCCGTACACGCCTGTCACCATGAACGACAGGTCATGCATGGCCTCTTCCATGGTCAAACCTTCGGTGTAGGGCCATGAGTACCAGCTCTGACGTTGGCCAGACGCCATGTCCGGATCGTTGAACGTTTCCATGCGGACATAGCGCGCAGAGGAAAGCGGCCGCGCATAAGCCACCAGATCGCGCATCGGGAAACCGGTCCAAGGCACCGTCATCGCCCACGCTTCAACGCAGCGATGACGATAAACACGCTCTTCCAGGCTCATTGCGCGGATCAGCGTGTCGATGTCGACGGTGCGCTCCTCCTCGACCATGCCGTCAAACGTCACCATCCAGGGACGTGTCTCAAGATCCTGTGCCGCGCGCCAGATACCCTTATGCGAACCAAACTCGTAGAAATTGTTGTAAGTCGCCGCATCCAACTCCTCAGTCAGCGGGCGACCGGCATTGGTGTAACTAGGGTTCATAAAAGCCGGATAGAGGTCAGCGGTTGGATCACCCTCAACGGTCAGCGGCACATCATTGCCGCCGCTATCTTCAAACAGACCAAACAAAGCGTGGCTGTCGCGCGTACCGGCACCCAGTGCCGCGCCGGTGGCGCCAAGCGCCAGGGCACCTTTCATCAGCGAGCGCCGGTTGAGATAGACACTCTCCTCCGTTGCCGCACTTTCCGGCAATTCCCAGCGTTTCTTCGATCGGATCAGCATGTATCTGCGCACCTTGTCTGTTGGGGTATGTCAACAGATAGGCACGCAGGTCATCACCGTCCACTCACATAAGCGTGGGGTATCGAAGAAGGCTAGAAAGCCGGCAACTATTTCAGATTGCCACAGAACCGTTGGATACGCGTGCAGGCCTCTTCCAGGGCTTCGGTCGACGTCGCGTAGGAGATACGGAAATTCGGCCCGAGACCAAACGCCGAGCCCTGAACGACGGCGACGCCTTCGGCTTCAAGAAGCTCCGTGACAAAGTCCTCGTCTGTCTCAAGGACATTGCCGGACGGTGCCGTCTTGCCCATCGTACCAGCACACGACGGATAGACATAGAACGCGCCTTCGGGCGTTGGGCACGTGATGCCATCAGCCTGGTTAAGCATCGACACCACAAGGTCGCGCCGGCTTTTGAAGATCTCATTGTTCGGTTCGATAAACTCCTGCGTGCCGTTTAGGGCTTCGACGGCCGCCCATTGCGACACCGACGACGGGTTCGAAGTTGATTGCGACTGGATCTTCGCCATCGCCTTGATCAGAGGAGCCGGACCACCGGCATAACCGATGCGCCAACCGGTCATCGCATACGCCTTGGACACACCGTTCACGGTCAAGGTGCGCTCTTTGAGCTGAGGCTCGACCTGGGCAACTGTAGTGAACTCAAAGTCGTCATAGACAAGATGCTCATACATATCGTCGGTCATGATCCAGACATGCGGATGCTTCAGGAAAACATCCGTCAGAGCCTTCATCTCATCGCGCGAGTAGGCAGCACCCGACGGGTTCGATGGCGAGTTGAAGATCACCCATTTGGTTTTTGGTGTGATCGCCGCATCCAAAGCGTCCGGTGTCAGCTTGAAGCCCGTATCCATCGATGTTTCGACGAAAGTGGGCTCGCCGCCTGCCAGCAGAACCATGTCCGGATAGCTGACCCAGTAGGGCGTTGGGATCAGAACTTCATCGCCCGGATTCACGGTCGCCATCAATGCATTGTAAAGCACCTGCTTACCGCCCGTTCCGACAGAGATTTCAGCCGCCTCATAATCAAGATCGTTCTCGCGCTTGAACTTGGCTGAAATCGCCGCCTTCAACTCGGGGATGCCGTCAACAGCCGTGTATTTCGTCTTACCTTCGTTGATCGCCACAATTGCCGCTTGCTTGATGTTGTCCGGCGTATCGAAGTCGGGCTCCCCTGCCCCCAGACCGATCACATCGCGGCCTGCGGCTTTCAGTTCACGCGCCTTGTTGGTGACCGCAATGGTCGCGGAAGGCTTGATGCGGGAAAGCGAGTCGGCGAGGAAAGCCATGGGGGTTGATCCTTTGTGATGCGGACAAAACAAGACATGCTCTAGACCCGGCAGCCAGCCCGTGCAAGCACACGCCAAGCACGCCAGTTCCAGGAAAACGTCCGATGCATACGCTTTATTCCATGCAGAATTCAGGCAACTGCTACAAGCTGCGCCTGGCGATGTCACAGCTTGGTCTGCCGTTCCAGATTGTTGATGTCGACATCCTGAAAGGCGAAACCCGCACGCCGGAGTTTCTCGCGGTCAACCCGAACGGCAAGGTGCCGGCGTTGAAACTGGACACCGGCGAGATTCTGTCCGAATCTAACGCCATCCTTTTCTTCCTTGCCGAGGGCACGAACCTGCTCCCCGACGATCGTTTCTGCAAGGCGGAGATGCTGCAATGGATGTTCTTTGAGCAGTACAGCCACGAACCTTACATCGCCGTTGCCCGCTTCTGGCTGAAAATCCGCAAAGGCGGGCGTGAGTTACAGGCTCACATGCTCGACAACTGGTGGGAGCGTGGCTACGAGGCCCTGGGTGTGATGGAGCGGCATCTGGAAACGCACGACTTTTTCGCTGCCGACCGTTACTCCATCGCCGACATCGCACTCTATGCCTACACCCATGTCGCCGAAGACGGAGAGTTCGACCTATCGGATTTTCCGAAGATCAATGCTTGGATGGAACGCGTGCGCGCGCAGCCGGATCACGTGCCGATGGACTGGCGGCCCTGAAATCGGCTTGTCGTAACGCCATTTGTGTGATCGCGACCACACTTTCCTTGCCATAATTGGGCCATCAAAGGGTACGCAAACGGCCCCACCGCCTCCCATCCGGAGCCACACTGCGCTGTTCAAAACAGATCATCGACCTTGATGATCCAAATCGAAGTGGCCCAATGTGATGACCCAGAGTTACAGCGTCTTTCAAACTGAAATCGATCCAACATCCGGGCATGCGCCTCAGCAACGCCCGTTTGGCGCCCTGGGGTTCGTCGGCAGGGTTCTGGAAGGCGCAGGGCTGGTTGCGTTCATGCTGTTCATCACGATCATGACGCTAACGACCGCCGCGCGTGCCGACACGTGGCTTGCCGATCCGGCAACCGGTACAGGCCCGGTCGTTACCATTGCTGTTCTAACTGTCTTTGCGGTCATGCTAGCTATGGTCCGCCATATGTGGCGCCAGACAACCAAGGTCATTCAAACAGCACCACGCCGCTCACACCGGATAAGCTGAGCGACGTGGCAGTCGTGTCGTTTTGATATCTGCTTTAGAGCGCGTACTCTGGAATATCCACAAGACCTTCTGGCGCATCCTTGGCGATGCGGAAATCGACCATACGCTTCATGGCGCGTGCTTTTTGCAACCCGCCGAACTTGAACGCGGCAGCCAGCGCCATTTTCGGATAGACCATCGGTCCATCAATACGCGGCGACAGGTTCTGCAAGCCTAGACGCGAACGCAAAACACCGTTGGCGTAACGCACGGCATACTGGGTTCGCACATCTTTGGTGTAGTGCTCGGTGGTGATCGAGATGTTCAACATGTCGAGATTTTCCACACGATGCGGTGCGTTGAGCGGCCAGTGCAGCATTTCGCCTGGAGCCAACTCAATTACCTCGGCATAGTTGTCGAACCATGGCTCGTAGTGAATTTCTTCCTCGGTTTCGCCAAGGATCACTTTCTCGATTTCCGGCTCTGGCAAGAAAGGCGCCGTGTTCGGGTAGAGATAGACACGCTTGCGCCCCTTCACCTGCCAGAGCGACTGGCCCGGAATGTCGCAATGATAATAGACCTGCGCTCCGGGTGAAGAAACCAGAATACCCATATTGCGCTTGAACGTTTCGAAACCCGGCACATTCAAACGCATCTCATCGAACATCTCGTCCAGCAGCTCGGCGTACCGCTCGTCTACATCCATCACCTTGCGCAGATTGATCCACATGCGCCCTTTTTCGATGGCCTCGAACACCTCGGCACCGGTTGCATCGCCCTTTTCCCCTTCACGCCAGAAAGCTCTTGGCGCCCCGGGCTGAGACATCGTGTTCACATTGTAGTGCGAGCGCGGATAGTCATCGATCAGCGTCTTCAGCGCGTCATCCTGGAAAAGCGGATGCTCGTGCAGCATATGCTGAAGCTTGACGGTCTGGCTGCCCCAAACGGCCCTGTCCTGCTTGGTGAACTGGCGGAAAATCATTGGTATTGGCTCCCTCGTTTTCAGGCTGGCGACATGAAACGGATGCCTGCCCTCGCGCTCAGGGATGCCAGTGCGGGAATAAGCAGCACTTAAAGTTCAAATGCTGCCTTTTTTCGCGGTTAAGCGTTCACCAAATCACGCGCCGATTTCCAGAAAGACTAAGGCTACCAATCCCGTACAGGAGTTCTTCCATGATCCCCTTCCGCCTTTTCGCCGCCTCCTTGTTCGGACTGTCCACGCTTGCGCTGACAGCCGGTGCCGATGCGCAGGTCACAGACGACAGTGGCAGTTGCCCACTCGTCGCCACATCCATCGCAGATGGCCTGGAGTTTCCCTGGGGCCTGGCCTTTCTGGATGAAACGACGGCCCTGGTCACTGAACGTCCGGGGCAAATGAGGGTGGTGAATCTATCGGATGGCAACATCCTTGAGGTCGAAGGCGTGCCGGAGGTTGTGGAACAACGCCAGGGTGGTCTGCTCGATATCGCGCTGGCACCGGATTTCACATCGACAGGAACCATCTTCTTTTCCTTTGCCGAGCCACGCGGCAGCTCAGGCACCGGCACATCCGTTGCCAGAGCCACACTCCAGGGCTGGGACAGTGGAACACCAGCCCTGAGCGACGTGACAACGATCTTTCGGCAGTCAGACCCGGATAACTCCGGCTTTCACTTCGGGTCGCGCATCGTCATCTTGCCTGATGGCACACTGGCCTTCACCATCGGCGATCGTGGCACGCCGGAACGGGCCCAGGATCCGATGGACCATGCCGGGTCGGTGCTGCGCATCAATCCCGATGGCTCGATTCCCACCGACAACCCGTTCGTCGATAATCCTTCGGCCCTACCTGAAATCTGGTCCACGGGCCATCGCAATGCACAGGGAGCAGCGCTCGATCAGGCAACGGGACTTCTTTGGACGGTGGAACATGGCGCACGTGGAGGCGATGAGATCAACCAGCCCCGGCCCGGGCTCAACTATGGCTGGCCGACCATCTCCTATGGCGTCAATTATTCGGGCACACCGATTGGCGTGGGCACGGAAGCCGAAGGTTTGGAACAGCCGGTGTATTTCTGGGACCCGTCGATAGCGCCCTCCGGCATGGCCATTCTGTCCGGAGCATCGTTCTTCCCCAGTTGGGAAGGCGACATCCTGGTCGGAGCCCTGCGTGCGCAGACGCTCGTTCGTCTTGATCGAACGAATGGAACGGTCGTCAGTGAAGAACGCCTGTTCGAAGGCGAACTGGGCCGCATCCGCGATGTACGTCAGGGGCCGGATGGCGCCCTATGGATACTGATCGATGATCCCGACGGATCGCTGGTGCGGATCACGCCAGCCCAAGATGCCTGCTGAGAAGGGGAAGGAGACGGGCTAAGCCTCATCCTCCTCCACGATCCATGGCTCGGCGCGGCCAGCCGCTTCCCAATCCTGCCAGGCCGACAGAACCTTCACCGTATCCATATAGCGTCGGGTGATGGGCGAAACCTCGAAAGCATACACATCGAGCCGGTTGACCACCGGTGCAAACATGGCATCGGCCAGACTGAA
Source organism: Cohaesibacteraceae bacterium (assembly GCA_028281795.1). GTDB lineage: Bacteria > Pseudomonadota > Alphaproteobacteria > Rhizobiales > MH13 > MH13. The sequence continues at coordinate 11,415 of JANQJE010000165.1, forward strand.
ATCACCGAACAGGAAAGGCCCACCGCTGGCTGCAAGGCACTCCGCCCAGAGCGTTTCGATCCGTCCTACATCTTTGGTGACATCAGGCGTGACGGCGATCGCCTGGCGCTGTCGCCGCATGTTCATCGGGCATGCCCCCCGCAAGGCCTGGAACGATGACAGCATCTCGCAACTCGCCGCCATGGCCCTGGAGCGCACCATGGCATCGGCAGGCCAAAGGTTCGATTCAGGGTGTTTGCGGGCAACGTGATCGAGAATGGCCAAAGACTGCCAGATCGTTACGTCATCATCGACCAGAACGGGTACCTGGTTGGTCGGCGAAAAGGATGCAAACTCCGGGTTTCCAGCCTTCATGTCGAACGGCACCAGCCGTTCTTCGAAGTCGATGCCCGCTACGGTCAGGCCAATCCACGGGCGAAACGACCAGGACGAATAGTTCTTGTTTCCGATGTAGAGAATGGGCATGGAATGACCTCACCTGTGAACAGCTTGTTCCCCTTGTTAGGGGGCGATCCGGCCCGGCCAAAACGAATTCGGCTGCTAGCAGCTTTGAAGCCGGATGACAGGTCGCTGCAACAGCGATGAACAGCCGGAAAACTGAGGAATGGAGTATGCGGTTGATGATGTGGGTTCTGGCTATCCTTGCGGTCGGTGTAATCGGCTTTTTTACCGTTGGACCGGACAGGGTATGGCGCCTGACGGCTGGCGATCCGGACATGGGCCGGCAGACGCTGGAAACACTGACCCGCACGGGCAAACCAAACGACGCCTTGATCGCACCGGACAACGCCGTTGCGCTCACGCCGGAAGCACAGGCTCCGGTCTACGCCATCGCCCCCGGAGAGCTTTTCGAAACGCTGCTCACGCGCATCGGCAACACCGAGACAATCGAATGGGTTGAACGCGATGCCGAAGCATTTTACGCCCGCGGCGTTACCGCCTCGCCGCTCATGCGGTTCCCTGATACCAACCACATCTGGGTCTTGCCTGTTGGCGACAACAACGCAACGCTGGCCTTGTACACGGCGGCCAAACTGGGCCACTCGGACATGGGCAAGAACCGCGAACGTCTCGATGCCTGGATCGAACTTCTGAACGATTTGCCGACAGCAGAGTGAAACGCCCGCCGCTTGCCGAAAGTCAAAGACGTCACGCGGTTAGCACCCCAACATCTTGCGCAAGACGCCGTTTTCAGCACAGTCTGATGGCCAACCTCGGAGGAACCTATGCGCCCGCCCCTTTCCGTTGATCTCGCCTTGGATCCGGCGACCATTCGACTGTTCATCGACAAGGCGAAAGCCCTCTCGGCCGATCTCAACATGGAGAATCTCGACCAGTCCGCCGATACCGTCGAGTTCGACGCCGAACGGCTTGAGGACACCCATCACCATGATGGGCTGGCCGAGGAAGAGGCCGAAGACTTCACCAGCGAAGAACTGCGCGAGCTAATCGACGATCTCAATCGCGACGAAGCCGCCGCGCTGGTTGCGGTCGCTTGGGTAGGACGTGGTGATTTCGAAGCCAACAACTTCCAGCAAGCGATGACCGAAGCGATTGAACGCGCCGAAGGGTCGACCAGCGGCTATCTTATGGGCATGCCTTTGCTCGCCGAACATCTGGAGTCCGGTCTCGATGCGCTTGGCGTTTAGCGTCGTTGCCTTCCTTGTGGCCAACCCGGTTTTGGCAGGCGAGGCGGATGTGATCGCCGCCACGGCCGAACAGGATATACGGGGAACATGGACGGTATCGGCCACCATTCTGCACGCCGATACCGGCTGGGAGCATTATGCCGACCGCTTCGATGTGCTCGATGAAAACGGCAATCTGCTGGGCAGCCGTACGCTCTTCCACCCGCATGTCGATGAACAGCCTTTCACCCGCGCGCTGAGTGCGCTTTCCATCCCGGATGATGTATCCACCATCACCGTGCGCGCGCACGACAGCGTCCACGAGCTTGGCGGTGCAACGGTCGAGATTGTCCTTGAGCGCTGAACCGCTGTTTGCAGATTTCAAAGCAGGCCGCAGAGCCGTCGATGACGGCATTGAGATCGCCTATGTGATGGGTGGTTCAGGTCCGCCTGTCCTGCTGCTTCATGGCTATCCGCAAACCAAGGCGCTGTGGGCGAAAGTTGCCCCCGTGCTGGCTGAACACTTCACAGTCGTCGCAGCGGATTTACGCGGCTACGGCGCGTCGTCCAAACCGTACAACGCAGCCGACAACAGCACCTACAGCTTCCGACGGATGGCGAACGACCAGGTGCACCTCATGGAAGCGCTGGGCTTTGCGCGCTTTCACATGGTCGGCCACGACCGGGGCGGACGAACCGGCCATCGTATGGCGCTCGATCATCCGGACAGGATCGCCAGCCTGACAGTGATGGACATCGTGCCGACGCTCGATGTCTTTGCCCGCACCGACAAACGTCTGGCGATGACCTACTGGCACTGGTTCTTCCTTGCCCAGCCGGCCCCCTTCCCGGAAACCCTGATCAGTGCGAACCCGGATCTCTTCTTCCAGACCTGCCTGCTCGGCTGGGGCAAGAGCAAGCTTCAAGACTTTGACACTGACCAACTGGCGGACTACCACGCGTCCTGGCACGATCCGGAGATGGTGCACGGCTCCTGTTCCGACTACAGGGCAGGTGCCACCATCGATTGCGCCCACGACGAGTCTGACTCCGACGTAAAAGTCGAATGTCCGACACTTGTCATGTACGGCGCAGACGGCGCTATGGCGGACACTTTCGATATCCCGGCGCTCTGGCAGGCGCGCTGTGAAAAAACCACCAGCGTACCGATACCAGGCGGCCATTTCTTCATCGATCAGAACCCACGGGAAACGGCCACAGCCCTTCTGGACTTTTTGGCGCACCAGACGTGCTAAATCCGCTTGGCGACAAAGTAAGGATGGTGCCCCTTACGATTACTGGTGTGACGCTCGGCTGCAAGGATTTCAAAACCGGCACGTGTGATGGCAGTCTCCAACTGTGCAGGCGAGACGCTGTTGACGATTGAGGGAGCCTTGCCCAACAGTCGCAGGGCAGGAACGGCAACCCAACGGATAAGCGGGTTCATGTCTTTCAGACACGGCGTCTTGCTGATCAGAACACCACCCGGTTTCAAGCTGGCCCGCAGCGTGGCCAAAAGGCCATCGAGATCGGCGACGAGATGGAGAATGTTGAAAGCCAAAACGGCATCGAACTGATGCCCCTCGAACCTTTTGTCGTCTGCCGCTGCGACCTCAAAACGAACGGTCTCCGTTCCCTCGTTGGCCGCCTTCTTCTTTGCGATCTCGATCATCGCGCTGGAGATATCAGTGGCGGTTATCTGCGCCGCGTGCGGAGCAAGTTTCAAAGCCGTCGTGCCGGTACCACAACCCACCTCCAGGACTCGGTAGTCCTCATCGAGAAAGTTAGCGGTCCGCGCCAACGTTCTCTCATAACCGGCCATATCGCTGACCGGACTTGCGGCATATTTCTCGGCAATCTTGTCCCAGAAACGGGCATCACGTTCCAAAGACTCAGGGTTCCCGTGAAGCTGGGCGCTCAAGGCATTACTCGTCATATCATCTCTCCTTTGCCGACACGTTTATCATACGATTTCAAGGTATGAATTGCCCGAAATTGCAGTTCTGATATACATATTCGCATGAGAGACTTTGACTGGAACCAGATGCGCGGTTTCATAGCAACCGCTGAGGCCGGGTCGCTGTCAGCGGCGGCACGTCGGCTTGGTCTGACGCAGCCAACGCTCAGCCGACAGGTAAGCGCCCTGGAAGAGAGACTTCGCCTGACTCTGTTCGAGCGGATCGGGAAAAAGCTTGTGCTTACCGAAACCGGCCTCGACCTTCTGCACCATGGCAAGCGGATGGCTGAAGCGGCCGACGCACTCTCTTTGGCCGCGACCGGGCGCTCTGAGACCATTGGGGGCCTCGTCAGCATCTCTGCCAGCGACGGCGCAGCCGTTCATCTGCTGCCGCCCATCGTCAAGCGTCTGCGCAGCATCGCACCACAGGTCTCCATAGAAATCGTGGCCTCCAACGCGCTTTCCGACCTGCGAAGGCGCGAGGCTGACATTGCCGTTCGTCACGTTCGTCCTCAGGAACCCGACCTCATCGGCAAACACATTCGTGACGCGAGCGCCCATTTCTACGCTTCGAAAAGCTGGGTAGCGAAAAACGGTCTACCGACCCACCCGGATGACGTCAAAGGCGCACCTTTCATAAGTTTCGATCGCAGCGGTCGTTTCGCCGACTATCTGCAGGGGCTTGGCGTTGAGGTAACAGCAGACAGCTTTCCGGCTCTCTCTGAGAACAGTCTGGCGGCCTGGGAGCTGGTTAAGCAGGGTCTCGGCATCGGCGTGATGATGGACGATATCGCAGTCCGTTCAGAGGGCCTTGTTCAGGTCTTGACCAACATCCCCGCTCTCTCTTTCCCGATCTGGCTTGTCACCCATCGGGAGTTGCGGACATCGCGGCGTATCCGCCTGGTCTTCGATGTCTTGGCCGAGGATCTGGCGAAACCGACAGCCAGGCCGACCAGGAACACGTCACATGCGTAAAACAAAGAAAAGAAGGTGGGCAGCACCTTGTAAAACACGCGGTCGATCTGATCTCTTGGGATCAGCATCACACGCCCGCAAATGACCCGCGGCGCTTCTGGGATCGTTCGCTTTGGATCTGCTGTTCGTGGCCATTGGCCTGGTGTTTCTTTTCTTTGGTGGCGAGGCACTTGTACGCGGCGCAACCACACTGGCCACGCGACTGGGTATGGCGCCACTTCTCGTCGGCCTGGTCATCGTCGGATTTGGAACCTCGACCCCCGAACTTCTGGTCAGCATACGTGCCGCGCTCGATGGCGCCCAAGACATCGCGGCCGGCAATGTCGTCGGGTCGAACATCGCCAACATCATGCTGATCGGCGGTCTGGCCGCGTTTTTGTGTCCCTTTCCGGCCCGCGGGCAGTTTCCTCACCGCGATATCGTCGCGATGATCGCTGCAGCGGCCGTGCTTATGGGTCTGGCGCTTTTCGGCGAGGTCAGCCGTTGGGTCGGCGCCGCTCTGGTTGTTGCGCTCGCAGCCTATCTGATATTCACCTACCGGGTCTCGAAGCGGGAAAGCCATGATGAAACCACCGCGCCACAGCGCGGTGGCCTCCGTGCCGCATTTTCGGTCCTCCTGGCACTTGTCTTTGTTGTGGTCGGCATCGCAGGCTTGGTGCAGGGTGCAAACCTTCTGGTTTTCGGAGCAACAGAGACTGCCCGGGACTGGGGTGTCAGCGAAGCTGTGATCGGGCTGACCATCGTCGCGGTTGGCACGAGCCTGCCCGAACTGGCGACAGCCATTATTGCTGCCATCCGCCGGCAGAGCGCCATCGCAATCGGCAACATCATCGGCTCCAACATTTTCAATGTTTTCGCCATCCTCGGTCTGACGGCCATCGTCCAGCCATTGACCATCACACCCGGCATGGCGCAGTTGGATGCGCCCATCATGCTTGGCGTGACATTGGCTGCATCCCTGCTGCTGATCGTTTGCACCCGCATCGGTAAGGGTATCGGCCTTGCGGCGCTTGTTTGCTACGCCGCCTATTTGACATTCCTGTTTGCTTAGAGCGCTTTGTCCTCAGGTATGCCGCGCCAGCAGAAGCATCAGACCACCGGCAAGCAGTCCCCAGAAAGCACCCGAAACACCCAGAACCGAAATCCCTGAGGCCGCTGCAAGGAACGTCACAGCGGCCGCCGGACGATCTTCTTCCACTTTAAAAGCGTTCACCGCCGCCGCGGAAAAGGCCGAGATCAACGCAAGACCGGCCACCGCCTCGATCAGGATCGACGGGGCCAGACTGACGAACGCGATGGTGACGCCTGCAAACAGTCCGAACAGGCAGTAGGCGATACCGCAAACCACCGCGCCCATGTAACGGGTGTCGCGGTCCGGTCCGGCATCGTCACCCGCCAGCATGGCCGCCGTGATCGCAGCAAGATTGGTAGCAACGCCGCCAAACGGTGCGCTGAGTAGAGAAAAGAAACCCGTGACCGTCAGCATCGAGCCGGTCTTGGGCGTGTAGCCATTGGCCTTCAACACCGCGATGCCCGGCACATTCTGCGACGCCGTGGTCACGATGAACAAAGGCAGGGCGATCCCAAGCACCGCCGCGAAAGAGAAGCTGGGTACGATCAGCAGCGGTTCCGGTGCAATAGACGCCATCAGGCCATCCCGCCAACCGTCTGGGAAGTCCACACCGAATGCCACGACAAGCACAAAGGCCAACAACGCAGCCGGCACACCGAGAAACCGGTTGATGCGCGAGCCGACGATCCAGGCAAGCAGGATCGGCAGACCGAGCAACGGATCGAAGGCGATGGCCTTGATCGGCGCGAGGCAAAGGGTGAGCAGGATACCGGCCAGCATGGCATTCGCCAGCGAACCGGGAATGGCCTCCACCGCCCGTCCAAAGGGACGCCAAAGACCCGATAGCACGATCAGAGCGCCACAGATCAGGAACGCGCCGACGGCATCGGAAAACCCGCTTGCAACTGCGCCGGAACCGGCCAGCAGTGCCGCACCGGGTGTTGTCCATGCGGCACTGATCGGCATCCTGGTGCGCAGGCTGAGCACGACACCGCAAATGCCCATTGCAACCGCCGAGGCGAGCAGGCCGGATGTCGCTTCGGCTTCGCTTGCACCCACCGCACTCAGGCCCGCAAGAACCACCGCGAACGAAGAGGCAAAGCCCACAAACGCCGCCAGCAGGCCAATGAACAGAGCTTGAGGGTTGAGATCGCGCAACATCTCTCGCTCATGCACCCGGCAGGAAAGCGGCACAAGGCCCATCGGACCTGCGCCGGTACGCTCGGTGAAAATTGATTTGCCAGATCAACTGGCTCAGCGGCAGACTGAATCCTCTTTGCACACCAGAAAAGGATACTGCCATGTTGCGTCAATCCTTCTGGGCCTTTTTGGCGTCAGGCGTGCTAGCACCCCTTGCGCTGTCTACTCAGGTATCAACGGCCTTAGCCGACAGCGACACACCTGCTGGCACCTGCACCCTCTCGACTGTTCCAGATCGTATCGCCTGCGATGTCCGCGCGGTTGTTCCAGCCGCATTGCAACGTCTTGAACACGCGACAAACGGAATGGGAGGTGAGCCCCTCGCGTACGAACCGTTCGGCGGCACAGCCGCCTGGCTGATGCTGGTCGACACGACCCATGAAGCGCCGATAGGTCTGCTGACGAACGACCGCTATGACGGTATCCGCGCCGATCTCACCGCCATGATCAATGCAACCAGCGAGCGCCGTCTGGTGGCGGTGCAGACCTATGACGGCGAGATCGAAACGCTGACACCGTTCGGTGCCCCTCCGGTCGAAGCGATCAATGCGCTCGACACGCTGTCCACCATGCCAGCCGGCGCTGGGACACGTGCCGATCTTTACGATGCAACGCTTGCAGCCATCGAAGAACTGGCCGCGCTGAATGCTGATCGAAAGGCACTGGTGATCTTTTCCGATGGTCTGTCAGGTGCGCTCGGCCCGCGTGTGAACCTGCTGGTGCAGGCCGCGCGCGATGCGGGCGTGGCCATCATCGGGATGGCCTATACCGGTGGAGAGGCGGATCTGGCCAATCATCTTGACCTTCGCCGTCTTGCGACCCGGACCGACGGCACGGTCCTCTATCCGGCCATGATGAACCAGCGTCTCTCGGACGATAATCTGCGCGGCTTCTTCGCCACGCTGGAAAATGGTGGAACGCTGGAGGTTCCGGCCGACGCGCTTGCATCAAGCGATACCATTGCGATCCGAGCCTACTACTCTGATGGCCGCGCCATGGAGGGCGAACTTACCCGCCAGTAGATCGCCCTACTCTTCGGTCTGCTCGGTAACGCAACCATCGACCGCCGAGCTATAGACCTGCCCATCGGGGCATGTGCGGGGCGCTGTTTCCGATGGCAGCAAAACTTCAGCATGTGCCGCGACAGGCGAAGCGACGAGAACAGCAAGGACGGCAAATGATTTCAGCATGGAAGGCCTCTTGAAGGGTTGTTTGGCTCACCTGATGGCGAACCCTTGCGATCCATCATGACAATTGCCGGCACACCATCAAATCAAACAAATGTGAGACCTTTGAAGCCTGCGTTCACGCGACAGACAGCAAAAAAGATCATCCAAAACCGGCCTCCTGTCAGTTCTGTCAGCAGAACGTCAGGGGCACTCTTTTCCTCCTGCCGCTCTCCCGCCATATAGGTCCTCATGAGCACATCAAAAAAACCAGCCGGGTTCGAAGAAACCCCGCAGCCAGCGTTCGACGCCGGCGAACCGGTCGACATTTTCGACCCAATGAAGATCGGTAGCAGCTTCGCCAAAGAGGTCGAAGCGGAAGCCAAAAAGAAGAAATCGGCCGCAAAGAAAACACCAGCCAAAAGACCCACCAAGTCGGCGCGCGGCACCTCCCTGGGCGCCACCCATGATCCGAAGAAACGCGCCGCGGCCGGGCTCAACCCCGTGGCGGGCCTCGACGTCAGCCTGGAAGACGCCAAGAGCCTGCCGGCCAACGATGGCGTCACCGCCACGGTGAAGGCGCTGGAAGATCTGATCGAACACGGACACCCGGCGTTTCGCGAAGGCACATGGCAGCCGCACAAACCGGAAAAACCGCAGAAATCCGAAGGCGGCATTCCGTTCAAGCTGGCATCGGACTATGAGCCGAAGGGCGACCAGCCCACGGCCATCAGCGATCTGGTCGAGGGCGTCAAGGATGGCGACCAGACCCAGGTTCTGCTTGGCGTTACCGGTTCGGGGAAGACCTACACCATGGCGCAGGTCATCCAGCACACCCAGCGCCCGGCCGTGGTCCTGGCGCACAACAAGACGCTGGCGGCCCAACTCTACGGCGAGTTCAAGAACTTCTTCCCGGACAACGCGGTTGAGTACTTCGTCTCCTACTACGACTATTATCAGCCGGAAGCCTACGTGCCGCGCACCGACACCTTCATCGAGAAGGAAAGCTCGATCAACGAACAGATCGACCGGATGCGCCACTCCGCCACCCGGTCCCTGCTGGAACGGGACGACGTGATCATCGTTGCGTCGGTCTCCTGCATCTACGGTATCGGCTCAGTGGAGACCTACACCGCGATGACCTTCGAGCTGGAGGTTGGAGAGCGCATCAACCAGCGTCAGTTGCTGGCCGACCTTGTCGCTCTGCAGTTCAAACGCAACGATGGCGCGTTCGCCCGCGGCACATTCCGGGTACGTGGCGACACGGTGGAAATCTTCCCGGCCCACTATGAAGACCGGGCCTGGCGCATCTCGCTGTTCGGCGATGAGATCGAAGCGATTTCCGAATTCGATCCGCTGACCGGCCAGAAAGCGGGCGATCTTGCCAAGGTGAAGATTTACGCCAACTCGCACCATGTGACTCCGCGCCCGACGCTGAACCAGGCGATCGAGAAAATCAAAGTGGAGCTGAAAGCCCGCCTGCAGGAACTCAACGGCATGGGCCGCCTTCTGGAAGCACAGCGCCTTGAACAACGCTGCAACTTCGATCTAGAAATGCTCCAGGCGACCGGCAGCTGCGCGGGCATCGAAAACTATTCGCGTTACCTGTCCGGCCGTCAGCCCGGCGAACCGCCGCCGACCCTGTTCGAATACATTCCCGACAACGCACTCATCTTCGTCGATGAGAGCCACCAGACCATCCCGCAGATCGGCGCGATGTATCGCGGCGACTTCCGGCGCAAGGCGACGCTGGCCGAGTACGGCTTCCGCCTGCCGTCCTGCATGGACAA
>JANQJE010000166.1 GCA_028281795.1 Cohaesibacteraceae bacterium
GGCTTTCATGCTGCACTGAAATCCACAGGTCGCACAGCTGATCGGCCGTCAGCTCACCCTCGCGGCGCGCAACATGCACCTTCCGCTCAAAGCTGTAGAACGCGATCTGCCGCACCACGGTGTTGATCATGTCTTCGACCTTGCCGGCAAGCAGCGACTTGCGCTGTTGCGGGTCGGTGGTCTGCGCCAGAACCGAGCGGAAGGTCAGCATCTCGCCGAACACGCTGGCCGTTTCGGCCAGTGTCAGCGGTGTTTGGGCCATCAGAGCGCCTTGCTTGGCCGCCAGAACCTGATGAACGCCATGACCAAGCTCATGCGCAAGCGTCATCACGTCCCGCGTGCGGCCCTGATAATTGAGCAGGATGTAAGGATGTGCACTCGGCACGGTCGGATGCGAAAAGGCACCGGGCGATTTTCCTTCCCGCGAGGGAGCGTCGATCCAGCTTTCATCAAAGAACCGCTGGCCGATGCTCGCCATTTCCGGTGAGAAACGGGAGTAGGCATCAAGCACGATACCCTTGGCCTCATCCCAGCCGATGAGCGCCTTGTCGGCGTCGGGCAAAGGTGCATTGCGGTCCCAATAGTCCAAGGCATCCCGTCCCATCCATCGGGCTTTCAGCGCGTAGTAGCGATGCGACAGGTTGGGAAAACTAGCCCGCACGGACGAGACAAGGGCTTCAACAACCTCGCCTTCGACCCGGTTCGCCAGATGACGGCTGTCAGCGACATCACCAAAACCGCGCCAGCGATCAGAAATCTCCTTGTCCTTGGCAAGAACATTGGTGATCAATGTGAAGGTACGAAGCTCTTTGCCGAGCGTCTCTCCAACCGCAAGCCCGGCCGCCTTGCGCTTGGCCCCGTCGGGGTCCTGAAGAAGGGAGAGTGTTGGCTCCAGCGACAGGGATTGCCCATCCACATCGAACCGCAAGCTGGCGATCGTTTCATCGAAAAGCCGGTTCCAGGCCGCACGGCCGGTCACGGACTTCTCGTGAAACAACTGCTCAAGCTTATCATCGAGCTGGTAGGGTTTCTCCCGCAGCGTGTCGTCGATCCAGGGCTTGTACCGGGCGAGCGCAGGATCGGCATAACCTACAGTCAGCGCTGCATCGTCGAGCCTGGTCAGTTCGAGCGTAAAAAAGACCAGGTGTGTCGAAGCGGTGGTCAGCTTCTCCTGAACATCGCCAAAGAACTTCGCCCTCTCCGGATCCGTGGTGTTCTCGGAGTAAACCAGTCCGGCAAAAGAGTAGAGCCGCCCCATAAGCTCATCGAGCGCCTCATACGCGGCGATCACCTCGGCCAGCTTTTCTCCGCCTTCGGCAAGAAAGGATGCGAGTTGTCCCTTATTGCGGCTTTCAAAAGCTTGTGAATTGGCCAGCGCCCTGTCGAGATCTTCGCGAACCTTCGGGCTGTCCAATGCCGGATAAAGCGCCGACAGATCCCACTCAGGCAAATTGTTCAATGCAGCGTCCTGCGCGACCATGGCCGATCACACCTTTTCGTTGTGTTGTGTTCTGGAACACGATGGGTACGCGTGCCTTGAAAGGCATGCAAGCGCCCTATTGCCGCGATCGGGCCAACGATTTCCGCAACGATCTCATGCTTAATTGCCCGTTTACCCTCTTCGGGCATCCTGCCTCAAATCGGAACAGGCCGTGCGTCGGTGCCAAAGCCGTCCGGTATGTTTGAAGTTGCGTGGAGAAGTGCGCGTGTCCTTGCGTTCCTCGGTTTTAGTCGTCGATGATGATCCAGTTCAAAGACGGCTCCTGGAAGCCGGACTTACCCGATTAGGTCACACGCCGGTTTGTGTGGAAAGTGGTGAAGCGGCGCTCGCTTATCTGGCATCGCCAGACGCTGCAGCTGTCCAGGCCATTCTGCTTGATCTCATTATGCCGGATCTTGATGGCATGGGTGTTCTTGCCCGGCTGAAGGATCGCGAAAACGCCATCCCTGTTATCGTTCAGACCTCGCAAGGGTCCATCGACACAGTTGTTTCAGCGATGCGTATGGGTGCCACCGACTTCATCGTGAAGCCCGTCTCTCCGGAGCGGTTACGCGTCTGTCTGGCCAACGCGCTGAAGATGAGTGCGCTGGAAGACACGGTCACACAAATCAAGCGCTCAGCCGAAGGCCGCCTGACCATCACCGACATCATCACACGCTCGCCTGCGATGGCTCGTGTGGTGCAACTGTCCGAGCGCGCCGCCAAGTCACAGATCCCCATCCTGATCGAAGGCGAGTCCGGCGTCGGCAAAGAAATGATCGCGCGTGCAATCAAAGGCTCCAGCCCGCGGCGCAACAAATCCCTCACCACGGTAAACTGTGGCGCTATTCCTGAAAAACTGGTGGAATCGGTTCTGTTTGGCCATGAAAAGGGTGCCTTCACCGGGGCCAACGAAAAACATATCGGCAAGTTTGCCGAAGCCCATGGCGGTACCCTTTTTCTTGACGAGATCGGTGAGCTGTCCCTTGACATACAGGTCAAGCTCTTGAGGGCACTGCAAGATGGCGAGATCGATCCGATCGGAGCCAAATCGCCAACCCGGGCGGACTTCCGTCTGATCTCTGCGACGAACCGGCCGCTGATCGACCTGACGCGTCAGGGTCTCTTCCGCGAGGACCTTTATTATCGCCTCAACGTGTTTCCGATCTGGGTACCGCCGCTGCGTGACCGCGTCGACGATATTCCCCACTTGGTCCAGCACTTTCTGGTGCGCTTTGCCGCTGAAGAAGGCAAACGCCATATTCGCGGCATTTCTCAGCCAGCGCTGGAACTGATCACGAGGTACAACTGGCCGGGCAATATCCGTCAATTGGAGAACGCGGTCTTCCGCGCCGTTGTGTTGTGCGATGGCGACCAGCTGACACCAGCCGAGTTCCCGCAGATCGCTGCCCGGGAAGGCATGCCTGTGCAAATGGCAGCGCCCAAGATATCTGTGCCTGAACACAAGCCCGGCGATTATGTCGGCCAAAGCGTTGAAGCTATGCCGGCGACCGATGCCGCCTCGCGCTATGGCATGGTGGATCTGACCGACGGCAAGGGCGCGCCACGCCCTCTGACGGACCTTGAGGAACAGGCGATCCGTTTTACCATTGGCCATCTGGGCGGTCATATGAGCGATGTGGCACGCGCCTTGGGCATTGGCCGTTCGACGCTCTACCGTAAGCTCACCGACTATCAGATTGACCCGGCCAATCCCGAAGGCAACCAGGCCAGCGCGGAAAGTGATGGCGACGATCCTGTTGCACAAGAGCAACCCTCAAGCCTGACAGCTTAGACACTGGCGCATTTGCCTGCCACCGTGTCCTCGTTGCGCTTGCGGTCATAGGACCCCTCTGCCACGTCTGACCGCATGCTTGGAACCACGCGAGTCGGGGGCGATGTGGTGTATTCGATCTGAAAAAGGATCGGGCAATGGCAGCAAAAAAGAGACAAACTGCCGATCTGGCAGTGGCGAGGAATGAATGGCTTTGAACATCGGGACGGGCAAACCGCATACATCTGGCACCAGGACGGGTAGCGCTGGTATATGGCTTGCCTCGGCAACGCTCTGGGCGCTTTTCGCAAGCGCGGCCCATGCCACCGATGCTCTTCCAACAGACTTGGAATGCCAGAACGATCCGCTTTGCCTGGAGTCTCATCTCGCCAATGCCGGTCTTGCTGCAAGCCTTTCGGCTGATGTCCGCAGAAAGGGCCCGATCATCACGCCCAACGCTGAGCCGGACCTGCCGATCATCACCGATACACGACCGTCCCGGTCAACTCCGCCGCAAAGACCGATCAGTCCTGCCACCACACCGCCCGCCCAAACAGCTTACGAACACGATGAACGCGCCATAGCAGCTCGCGATGCGCGTATGCTCGACACCCTGACACGCCAGACAATCGCGACCATCGTTGGCAGCGGCTTGGACAATGATGGCGAAACCACCACGGCCGAGCGTCAGGCAGCCGAAGCGTTCTATGCCGACCGCGATCATGCCCCCCTCTTCCTTCAAGGCGGTGCGCTCAACGCACGTGGTCAAGCTGTCCTGGAACTGTTTGAGGCTGCGGACGTCTACGGCTTGAACCCGGTCGATTTCAAGAACCCGGCCTTCATCGAGGTCGATCAACAGGCCGGTGACGCAAGGGCGGCAGCTTACGCCGACATCAACATGACCTTGTGGGCGCTACGCTACGCGCGCCACGCAACCACCGGCCGGGT
>JANQJE010000168.1 GCA_028281795.1 Cohaesibacteraceae bacterium
GTATCGTGGCCCGAACGCGTGGTTGACGCCAGGACCGGTCCACCACCGCGCGACAGGCTCGCTCTTGAAGTGTACGGCAACTTGCGAGAGCACCGGTCACCGTGCCGCGCCATGATCCGGCTTTTGCCGCCTGGCTCGATGAAAATGTCATGGCCCACAAGGTCGAAGGCTATGCAGCTGTCACGATCTCACTGAAAGCCAGAGGTGCGATTCCAGGTGACGCGACCGGGGAGCAGATGAAGGCCGTGGCGGACATTGCTGAGCGGTATTCAGCCTCCGAAATCCGCGTAACGCACAGGCAGAATCTTGTGCTGCCTTGGGTGCCACAAGCCGAGCTTTATGCGGTTTATCAGGCACTCCTCGCCGAGGAGCTTGCCGAAGCGAACATTGGTCTCGCCAGCGACATCATCTCCTGTCCTGGCCTCGATTACTGCGCGCTGGCCACGGCCCGCTCCATCCCGGTCGCCCAGCGCCTGTCCGAAGAGTTGCGCGAACGCGAGCAGCGCGAGGATTTGCGTGGCATCACCGTCAACATTTCCGGCTGCATCAATGCCTGCGGGCACCATCATGCCGCCACCATCGGCATTCTGGGTCTGAACCGTGCCGAGCAGGAAAACTATCAGATCACGCTGGCAGGCCGGGCCGACGAAGGCGCGCAGGTCGGCACCATATTGGGGCCGGGCTTCGATGCCGACGCCTTGCCTGGCGCCGTTCACCGCATTCTCGATACCTTCCAGAGCCTGCGTCGCGACGATGAAAATCTGGCCGATGTCTATGCCCGGGTTGGCAAGGAGCCGTTCAAACAGGCGGCCTATCCCGCACTGGAAAACGCTGCCTGACAAACGCGGTAAACCCTTGAAAGAGATGGACAACTCCATGTGGATTTATCATGCCTCCGGCACTCTGGAACCGGCCGGTGACTTTGGCGCGCTGATCGAGATCGACCCGCAAACCGCCGAGGCTTCGACCATCCCTGCGGGCACGAACCAGACCGTTGCCATAGCGTTCAACAGCTTCGCCGACGGGCGGGGCTTCTCGCTGGCACGGCAATTGCGCAAGGACCATGGGTCGGCGGTGACGTTGATTGCCACTGGTCACGTTCTGCCAGACCAGGCCCGTCATGCGTTTCAGAGCGGATTCGACAGCATTTTGATCTCTGACAAAGACATGGAGCGCTATGGAAGGGATGCGTGGGATACCGCACTGCAAAATGCGGTCGGGTCTCTCTATCTTGGCGAAGCGTCCGGCGGTGGCATCTGGGCGCGTCGTCAGTCGGAAAGCAACAACGCAGCCGCCACCCCGCAGACATCGACATCATCCCCCCAGCAGGCAGGTCTACACTGATGCACCACGAAAAAGTTCTGGAAACGCACCACTACACCGACAACCTGTTTTCCTTCCGTACCACGCGCCCGCAATCCTTCCGGTTTCGCTCCGGCGAGTTTGCGATGCTGGGTCTGGAAGTGGACGGCAAGCCGCTGCTGCGTGCCTATTCCGTTGCCAGTCCGAGTTGGGACGACACGCTGGAATTCTTCTCTATCAAGGTTCCGAACGGACCTCTGACCTCGCGCCTGCAGAAGGTCAAAGCAGGCGACGAAATCATCCTCAACCGCAAGCCGACCGGCACTCTGGTTCTCGACGCGCTACGACCCGGCAAGACGCTTTATCTGGTCTCGACCGGGACAGGAATCGCGCCCTTTGCCAGCATTGTTCGCGACCCGGAAACCTATGAGCGGTTCGAGCGGGTGATCCTGACCCACAGCTGCCGCACGGTGGCTGAGCTTGCTTATGGCTTTGAGCTGATGAAGACCATCGAAGAGGACGAGGTGTTGCGCGAGATCGTTGACGGCCGTCTGACGCACTTCACCTCGGTGACCCGCGAAGACCATAGCCATGTCGGACGGATCACCAAGCTGATCGACGACGGCACCCTGTTCGAAGCGGTTGGTGAAGAACGCTGGAACTCCGAACAGGACCGCGTCATGATCTGCGGGTCCACGGCCATGACCCACGACGTGCGTGGCGCCTGTGAGCGCCACGGCCTTGTCGAAGGCTCGAATGCTCGCCCCGCCGATTTCGTCATTGAGAAGGCTTTCGTGGGGTAGGTGGACGAGTTGACGCCCGTTCTCATTGGATAAACGTTTTGGAGTGGCCTTCGGCTAAGCCGCCGACGAGACCGCTGATTTGATCAGCGCTTCTACCATGGGGCGTCGATCAAGTGATCGGCGCGCGATGGACGTTTCCAGAGTCAGCCCTGTATCTTGGGCAATCAGGCACGCTTCTGTTTTCTCAAATGGCGTCGGATAGTCGTTGGTGACGGCAAAAGGACCGAAGCCCGCACATGACAGAACGATGGCGCCAAGCATCGTGTCGGATTCAGCAGCCGGATACTCGCCGCTTCCGCTGCTTGATTGACGTGCCAGGGCGCCCATGAGCACCGGAGCCTCAGAGCGGGGGTAAGCCACCAGCGGTCTGCGGTGCATCGGATCGGGGTCGCCATCGAACAGTGACATGGGCGTGGTGATCAGATGCGTATCCGACAGATCGGGCGCATGCAGGGGCGGATGCAGAAACGCGACATCGACCGCGCCCTGTTCAAGCCGCCTTTCGAGGCTGGCTGTTGTGCTTTCATAGAGCTTGATCCTGGCGTGGGGATGCTTCTTGCGAAACGCGATCAGCGTTGGAATGACGATCTGATAGGCGGCAACTTGCGTCATGCCGATCCGAAGCGTTTGTCCGAGCCCTGCCTGGGCATTGCGTGCCGACTGTGCCGTTTCTTCGGCCGCCGTGATGACGCGCTCTGCGCCTTCAACAAACTGCTCGCCAGCGGGCGTAACCTTCACGCCGCCACGGTCGCGATCGAACAGGCGCACGCCCAACTCTTCCTCGATGCGTCGCAGACGTGAAGACAGCGCTGGCTGGGTGACATTGAGCCGGCGTGCGGCCCGCCCGAAGTGCGCCTCTTCGGCAATCGCGATGACGCTTTCATAGTCGTTCAGCGCAAACATTTTCGATAACCTCAATTTATCAAAATTATCATTTATGAGTATCGTAAATCGCTCCGGTTGGTCGAATTAATCTGGCGAGCGACGCGTATGAAGCGTCGCGGTTCAGGACCAAAGGAGATCCCGTTGAAGAGCATTCTCATAACGTTCGCGGTAACAAGCGCACTCGTCGTGCCTGCACTGGCGCAACAGGCCGGTACGCGCGACGCGCATGGCCGGCTCAATTTCGAAGGTCGATACATCGTCTCCGTTCAGGACGCCGACATGCTGTCTTCGGCCTATGTGAACGGCCAGCTTGGTCCGCGTGAAGGCAGCGATACGCTGGCCGTAGTTCCGCTTGACGGTGATCCTCGCGACTGGGCGGCATCTGAGGTGTTCGCGTCGAACTCCGTTGCCGGGCCTCCGGCAGCCGTGGAAATCACGCCGGATGGACGCTTCGCTTTTGTGGTCGAGACCTTCACGCCTCGCCCGGACGACGATGAGCCGCACAGCTTTGGGGATAAATCCATCGGCACGGCCCTGACCGTGATCAGTCTCGCCAGCCCGACTGAGCCTGAAGTTCTCCAAACCCTAGACATTGGAAATCGGCCTATCGCCGTCAGTGTGAACGCGACCGGCGATATCCTTGCCGTCAGCTACTCCATCGAAGGTGGGTCAGGTGGCGAAACCCCAATGCAACTGTTCCGGATTGCGGAGGATGGGACCTTGAGCGATCCGGTGTCCCCCAACATCGAGGGTTATGCTCTGGGCGAAGACAACATCATGGACATGGACTGGCATCCGGACGAGAGCGTGATGGTCTGGATCAACCAGTTCGACAACACAATGCAGTTCGCGCGGGTGGGCGATGATCTGACTGTCGAGCCCTTCGGGAACACCGTGGACATTGATCGCGCACCGTACCGCGTTCTCTTTACGCCTGATGGCTCCCACGTGGTGACGAACGCACTCTATTGGGGGCCTGACATTGCCGGCATCTGGATTGAAGCGCCGCGTGGGCAGCTTGTTACGGTCCGGATGAACGCTGAGATCGGCGCGGATGGAACCGTTCGTCACGCGCTCGTGGACCGTGTGATGACGGGTGTTTCGCCTGAAGGTCTTGCTGTCTCGCCGGATGGCCGATGGGTCGCAACGACCAATCTTGAGCGGAGCTATCTGCCTTACGATGATCCGCGCATCACGTGGTATTCTTCGGTCACATTGGCGGCGCTCGATCAGGAGACTGGTGATCTGACTGAAATCGGCACATTCACCTACGACGGTATCCTGCCTGAAGCGGCGGTGTTCGATAACTCGGGCAACTACCTCGCGGTGGCCAATTTTGACCATTTCGATGATCGTCGTGAGGGCTCCTCGATTGATTTTTGGCGCATCCAGACCGATCCGCTCGACCCGGGCAACACGCAACTCGTCAAGACCGGGCATTCGGTCCCGGTTGCGCGCGGTGCACACTCCATGGTGATCGCCCGCTAAAGCATCTCGCGCTGCCCGGCTCTTGCGGCGGGCAGCGCTTTCCATCATCCGGCGGATCAGAGCCTGCCCGGCCAATACTGCGATCAAGAAAGCCTGTGTGGAGCCAATGTCTGGAAAGGCTCGTGTTCTCAAACAGTATGCCGCTCTAGGGTCAATTGACATATTTCACTGACCGGTGAATATAGCGGTATGGTCCGCTCCATCACCTATGACCCGGTCGCCGTCCGCAGAAATCTCTTGGAGGTGTTCTGGACCCACGGCTATGCCGAAACCTCGCTATCCGATCTGGAAGAGGCTACGGGGCTGAACCGGCGCCAGCTCTACAACGGTCCTGGCGACAAGACGGCCATGTTCGTTCAGGCTCTCGACGATTTCACCGAGTCCGCCGGTCGGCAGTTCCTGTCGGCCTTGGAAGCCGAGACAGCGGGCCTCGACGCAATCGAAGAGCTTCTCAACCGTTTTGTAGCGCTCGCCGGGCGTGATGATGTTCAGCCAACTGGCTGCCTGGTGTGCAGCACATCGCAGGACGAGATCGCCACCGAGGACAAGGTGCGCCAGCGCATCGACGCCTACTTCGCACGGATCGAGGGTGCCTATCGCAACGCTCTGGCACAGGCTGCCGGGCGTGGTGAAATCACACTTTCAGAAGCGGAGATCGACAACCGGAGCGCGCTTCTCTTCGGCGTTCATGTCGCTCTGTGCATCCTCGCCAGAGCGAAGGCGCCGCATGTCCATCTCCAGCGCATGGCTGAGGAGGCTCTCAACACGCTGCGTTGATTCATTTGCTTGAAATTCACCAATCAGTGAAAAAGGGATCACTTATGACCACGACTGAAACCGCGAGCGGGAAGGCTGAACGGCTGATCGCCAAGCTCGGTCTGCACGACAGCTATCCGTTTGCGCATCATTTCGCCGAAACGCCGATGGGCGTGATGCATTATGTCGATGAAGGGGAGGGCACACCAATCCTCATGCTGCATGGCAACCCGACCTGGTCCTATCTCTATCGGGATTTTATCGCTGCTTTTTCCGGCACGCATCGGGTGATCGCGCCCGATCATATCGGCTTTGGCCTGTCGGAGAAGCCGGGCGAAGAGAGCGCCTACACGCTTGACGCCCATATCCGCAATCTGGAAGCTCTTGTAACTGTACTTGACCTGCGCGACATCACGCTTGTCCTGCAGGACTGGGGCGGTCCCATCGGCCTTGGCATGGCCGCCCGGCATCCGGAACGGATCAAGGCGATCATCGCGTTCAACACGTTCGGGTTCTATCCTGTGATCGATGGCATCGACCCTGAGAATCTGAAACTGCCCGCGCCGCTACGCTTGATGCGCGCCAGGGCCATCGGTGATTTTCTTGTCCGCCGGATGGGCTTCTTTGAACGCAACGCGATGCCGACAGCCATCGCCAACACTGCCCGATACAAGCGCGTCCGCCGCGCCTATACCGGTGTTTTCGAGACATCGACCGACCGGGCAGGCGTGATGGCGTTCCCACGCATGATCCCGACCAACACCCGGCACCCGAGCGCGAAAATCCTGATGCAGGAAACCGGCCCATTCCTGGCAAGCTTCACCGGCAAGGCGCACATATTCTGGGGGCTGGACGACCCGTTCTTTCCCGTTGAGGCGCTTCACGCCTGGAAAAAACGGCTGCCGCAAGCGCGGGTAACCGAGCTGGCCGACGCCAAACACTACATTCAGGAGGATGCACCGGAGATCATCATTCCGGCGATGCGTACCTTTCTTCAGGAAGGATGAAGCGAGTTTCCCCTCGTTGTGAAAGGTAAGGTGATGGGCCGGACATAATCGTCGTCGGGCGTGCTTTTTGATCGTTTTTGATCGCTTTTGCTCGAAATCAGACAAAATCATGGATCTCTGATTGCCGCTGGCGATCAGCCACAGCTTAATCTGGCCAAGGGAGTATCCATGCTTAAAGAACGCCGACAGAAGCGTATTTTGGCAGCACTGAACCGGGATGGCATCGTTGATATCAACGAGCTGACACGGATCATGCCGGAAGTATCGCGTGTCACATTGCGTCGTGACATTGCCGAACTGGCTGACGCTGGCGCGCTCAAGCGCACCCATGGCGGTGCGGTTCTGCCGGATGCCGATCGTCTGTCCGCCGGGTTTACCGGTCCGACTCTTGTGCCGCTTGAAGGCATTCAGGCCGACCTCGACACCATGGATGCGATCATTCTGCCGCCGATCGAAGGGCGGGGCGGAGATGCCCTGCGCCGTCAGATCGTGCGTCGCGGTCTACCCTTTCTGGCCGAATCCTCCGCGCAGGAGGGCGGCGTTTATCTTGGTCCAGACAATTATGCCGCCGGTTATGCGCTGGGCGAAGTGGCCGGGCGGGAGACCGGCGGTGCAGCAGACGGTGCAACGGTCCTTCTGGTGTGCCAGCCGGACCTGGCGAACACGCAGGCCCGCACGGACGGTTTTGTCGACGGATTCACGGCGTCATTCGATGGTGAGATCTCCCTCGTTCGTGCCAACGGCAAGGGCAACTACAAGACTGCGCAGCGGGTTGCAGCCGATGCGTTCGGCTCAAACGACGGCATTTCGATTGCATTCGGCGTCAACGACCATTCCGCGCTTGGCGCGA
>JANQJE010000187.1 GCA_028281795.1 Cohaesibacteraceae bacterium
GGCGACGCGCACAGCCTCGGCCAGATCAGGTTGTGCATTGCGCCGTTGCACGATAGCGCCAAGAAACTCGGCCAGTTCGATTGTCTTCAGATCGTTGAAGCTGTTTCCATGGGCCGGCGCGGGTATGAAACGCGCATAGTCCGGGTGAGCGGCGTTGACCAGAACGCGCTGAAAGCCGGCGTCGGCCATGCCGCTGTTGGCGCGAAACACCTGCAACTCGTTAAACCGTTCGCCATCGAAGACAATCGACCCGCGCTCACAGATCAACTCGAAGCCGATATCCATCTTGCGGCCATGAGCAATACGGCTGGTCTCAACCGTACCTTGCGCTCCGGACGCAAACGACATCGTGATGGCCGCCCAGTCTTCGTTGTCAACGCTCTTCATCGTCGGAGAGCCCGCGGACGCCGGGCGGTGCGGGTGGAATGTGGCGATCCGGCCGCTCAGCCCGTCGATGGGACCGCACAGCAGGCGCGCTATGGAAAGGATATGCCAGCCCAGATCGCCAAGGGAGCCGCTTGGACCGGCTTTCTGCGCATCAAGGCGCCATGTGTGTGGCGCATTGGGGTCAGCCAGATAGTCTTCGTTGTGACGCCCGCGAAAATGAAGCGGTCGGCCCAGTTCCCCGCTGTCGATGAGGGCCTTGGCATAGCGGATCAACGGCGCACGGATATAGGTGAAGCCGACGGCATTCGAGACGCCTGCATCTGCTGCCGCGTCAGCCAGTTCGCAAGCCTGCGCACTGGATAGTCCCACAGGCTTCTCACACAACAGATGTTTGCCTTGGGAGAGAGCGAACAGGGCTATCTCGCGGTGCTGATCGCTGGGCAGGGCGAGGATTACGGCAGCGCAGTCTTCAATCCCCGTGCGCCAGTCGGTCGTCCAGCGTTGGAAGCCGAACCGACGTCCCTTCATTTCGGCAAGGTCTGCATTCGCTTCGATGAGAACCTCGGGCACCGCTTCGAATGCGGAACGGCCGAACACGCCGTTGACGGCGTTGATCGCAAGCGCATGGCTTCCGCCGATAAAACCGGCACCCACAAGGGCAATCCCGATGCGCCTGGTCATGTGGTGAATGTCCTTCCCCGCTTGCGTAAGGGAAAGCTAGCTGCATACTGCACTGGCCACGAGGTACAGTTTACTACAAAGCAAGGGGTACAGTTGAGCGCACCCAACTTTCCCGGCGAGTTTTTGAGTCTGCAGCGGGACGGTGCCAGCGCGCTTCATCTCCAGTTGGCGGACGCTTTGCGTGACCTGATCCTTTCAGGACGCTTGCGCACCGGCCAGCGGTTGCCTTCGATCCGCTCCATGGCTGAAACGCAGGGTATCTCACGCAACACAGTCGTGGCGGCATTCGACCAACTGTCGGCCGAGGGTTACCTGGAAAGCCGCCCCGGTGCCGGAATCTGGGTTGCCCGGCTGGTGCCCACCGGTTGGCCGGACCGGACCATGGCGGTTCCGGCGGCCGGTTCGTTTCTTTCCCGGCGCGGGGCGCTGATGGCCGCGCAGCCGCGTATCCGCAGCATTCAAGGGCATCCGACCTTTCATCCGGGTACGCCGGAGACCAGCACCTTTCCGTTCAAGGCCTGGGCGCGGCTGCTGAAGAAGCATACGTCGCCGCATGGCAGCGAACTGCTCACCTATCACAATCTGAATGGGCTGCAGGCTCTTCGCGAGAGCATCTGCGCCTATGTTTCGGCCTCGCGCGGCGTTCGGGTGACGGCCGACAGGATCGTTGTAACAACGGGCGGACAGGCGGCGCTCGACCTGCTGGCTCGGTTGCTCATCGACAACGGTGACAAGGTCCTGATTGAAGAGCCGGGCTATCATGGCGCCCGCAGCGTTTTTGCGGCCGCCGGAGCCGATGTACATCCACTGCCGGTGACGGAGGCGGGATGGGACCTGGATGCGGTGACACAAAAGCCGGTGCGGGTGGTCTATGTAACGCCGTCAAGCCAGTTTCCGCTCGGCATCGCAATGACATTACAGGAGCGCCTGGCATTGATCGACCATGCGCGAGCCCATGGAACCTGGATCATCGAAGACGATTACGATAGCGAGTACAGCTTTCACGCGCGGCGGCTGCCGGCCTTGCAGGGTCTTATCGAGGATGCACCGGTCATCTATCTGGGCACGTTTTCCAAAACGTTGTTTCCGGCATTGCGGATTGGCTATGTGATTTTGCCGGAAAACCTGTCCGAACAGGTCAAACGTGCCATCAGCTTCACCGGCCACTATGCGCCGCTCTTCATTCAGGCGGCACTGTCGGACTTCATGGGTGAGGGCCACTTTCTAAGGCATCTGAACAGGATGCGCAGGCTTTATACCCAAAGGCGAAGATATTTCCTGTCCTTGTGCCAGGAGCATTTCGGCAAGGTCCTCAAGCCGTTGGACTATCAGTCGGGCATTCAGATCACTTGCGTTGCCGCCGATGATTTCGACGACTGCGCAATGGCTGAACGCGCTCGCGTGCACAATCTCAACCCGGCTCCGTTGTCGAGTTATTACCATGCGGGTGCCGCCCGCCGCGGGCTTGTCATGGGATATGCAGCGGTGGATGAAGCGGACATGGGTTCAGCGTTCGCTGCTCTCAAAGCGATACTGTAGGGCCTCACGCCGTCAAGCGTACCCCGGACCCTGACGCGTCGGCCTGACGATCTTCAGCCTCGGACGCGATCCGCTCAAGGGTTTGTTCCAGGGCCTCCGACGGGACGGCAGGCGCGTAGTAGAAGCCTTGCACCACGCGAACGCCCAGCTCCCGGACAAGCTCGACTTCGTCGCCCAGTTCGGCACCTTCAGCCACGATGGTGAGGCCAAGGCCCTTGCCAAGTGCAACGATACCTTGCAGCAGTTTGGCCCGTTGCAGATCCCGTGGCGCATCCTGAACGAAGGCGCGGTCGATCTTCAGTTGGTCGAACGGCAATTTGTTCAGATAGCCCAGTGAGGAATAACCCGAGCCGAAGTCATCGAGCGACAAGCCGACGCCCAGTGCGCGCAACCCGCCCAGAACGCCCGCCACGGAGGTGTCACTGCGATCGGCAAAAACGCTCTCGGTGACCTCCAGGCAAAGATAACGGCCATCAAGCCGGTGTTTCTGAAGATAGGCTTGAACCTTGGCGACAAATCCTGGCTGCCAGAGCTGGATGGGCGAAACATTGACTGAGATGTGTCTGAAGTCGAAGCCCTCATCCAGCCACGTGCGCGCCTGGGAACAGCTTTCGTTCAGAACCCAGTCGCCGAGATCGACTATAAGGCCCGATTGCTCGGCAATCGCGATGAACTCGACAGGCGGAACCGATCCCTCGACGGGATGATTCCATCGGGTGAGCGCTTCCAGCCCGTACAGCGTGTGTGTCACTGGATCGATCTGAGGCTGGTAGTGCAGCGATAACCCGCCACCCTCCAGCGCCCGGCGCAAGGCACCTTCCAGCTTCACCTCGCGCAGCACACCATCTTGCAGCTCCGGTGAGTAGAAGCAGAAGCCTTGTGCTTCGTTGCCGCGAGCAGCACGCAGCGCAAGGTTTACATGCCCGACGGCCGTTTCCAGATCGCCGGCATGTTCGGGTATCAGGCAGATGCCGATCGACGCATCGACCTGAACTTCGACACCGGCACACCGCATCGGTGTGGACAATTGATGCAAGAAGGATTGGCACAATGTGGCCACCGCATCGGTGTTGTCGAAATCGCTCAACAATACCCCGAAATCATCGTCGCCCTGACGGGCAACGCGTGCGGACGGACCGAATGTGACGGCAATCAAATCGCCGACGGTGCGGAGGACCGCATCCCCACAGGACGGACCATAAGCGGCATTGATGCGGCCGAAGCGTTTCAGGTTGATGTGCAGCAGTGCCCATGGACGGCCGGCCTTGCTGGCCTGCAAAGCGACCTCCAGATCGCTGATGTAGCGGGCCCGGTTGCCCTGGCCGGTAAGCGTATCGGTGTAGGCAAGATATTCCAGTTTGTCCTGCAGCTTCGCCACACGTGCCAGACCATGCGCGAGGGCACCCACCTCATCGTGGCGCTCCAGAAATGGAACGTCGCTTTCATCAGTGTTGGAGGCCACATCATTGGCGAATTGTGCCAGCTTGCGCAGCGGCTGCGTTTCCCGCGTCATCCAGATAGTGCCGAGTCCGGCCACGATGGCCAGAACGCTGGCGGCGAATCCGAACATGGCTGCGCCAAGATCATGGCGGGCGGTAAGCAGATCGTCTGCCCATCCGACATCCACCGCAAGCGCGCCGGCGAGATGGCCTTGTACATCGAGAATGGGGGTCAGATAGGCAAGGCGCATCCGCCCCATAACGGGCACTTCACCCAGAAAAGGTTGCGCCGACTCAAGAGCGGTAAAAGCTGGATGCCCCGCAGCAATGGACATAGGGGGTGGCATGGAGCCGTCGGGACGGCGGAAGGTCGTTGCGAAGCGGTCGAATGCGCTGGTCTCGGCATTGAAGCGGAACAGGTTGGCCGCGCCCTCGTTGTTGCGGCCGATTTCTGCCAGCAGGCGGTCGTAGGCATCGCTGAACTGCAGGACCGTATCGGCCGTTCCGCGGGTCAGCTGCAATGCCAACGGACGTCCGGCCTCATCGCGCTGGGCGGTAAACTGCCCCTCAAAGGCATGCGCCATGACGCTCGACGCCGCCTTGGCAGCGCGGTCGATGCGGATCGACGCGTTCTGCTCTGTGACTTCGTAGACCTTTGTGTAGCCTAGCCCCGCCATCACGGCGATGCCGAGCGTCACCAGACAAATCGCCAGTCCTGTCAGCCGGACGGGCAGAGAACACGACATTTTTCTCAGCAACAACGGCATCGGATCCCCAAAATACGTCATGGATTCAAGCTGTTCTTCGCCCCGTACTAAGTGATGAGGATTAAGATCGCTTTGACGCCTAGGGAAATTACTGAGACTGGTAAACAAAATACGACACTGGGGTCTGCAAAACGCCTGCCTGGAGCGCCGTGGTCGGCGAAACCGGCGTTCAGACAACCCTGAAACGCTTTGAAACGGTCTCTTCGCTGTTGCGATAATCGGCGAAGCCGATGCCCTGATAGAAGGCCTGTCCGCCGGTGTTTTCCTGTCGAATGGTGGCATCGATGAAACGCACGCCTGCCTCCTGCGCGGACGTCAGCGTTTCGGCAAACAAAGCCCGCCCCGCTCCTTTGCCCCGTGCCTGCGAGGCTACATAGGTGGCGATAACCGCCCAATCGGCGGGCAGAGGATCCTCGCCGGGCCAATCCGGGCGACACCATTCAAGCGCCTGAAAGCCCACAAGCCCTGTTTCGTCCAGCGCCACAAAGCAGCTGATGGCAAGCTTCGGTGCGACAAACGTGCTGATGATGTCCGGCACGTCGAACAGGTCACGATACGCCGTCGTTCCGCCGGTTGTGATAATGGCGTTGAGAAGATCGGCCATCGCGCCTGCATGCTCTTGCTGCGCGGTTCGGACATGCAATGACATCGATGGGTCGCCTCATTCTAGCACTTGGATGCACCTGACAGGAGCCTTCCGAAAGCCTGCCGCATTCACGGGTGCGGGCAGTCGTGCGCGGTTTGAACCTTCCTTCGGCCTGCGTCAATCATGCGAAACTGTGGCGGAGCGCTGGCGGCGCAAAGCGGGTTTTGGCTTCGCAAGTTCCAGCGCGTAGAGGCGAAGAGGGTGCGCAAGGCCGGGGGCTCGGCCGGTCGCAGCTTACCGTACGGTGAGAAAAGATCAGGTTTCAAAAGTGTTCCGCTGCATTAAGGCTTTCCTCTGTGCTGTCCGCTCAATCCGCTCACCATCATGCACGAACGCGTGCGCTAAAAGACGTTGCTGCAAGGATGGAAAGGACGGCGCCAGCAAGAACCAGACCTGTCACCATCGGGTCATAGTGCGAGCCCATGACCGGAAAAGCCATCCAAGTTACATTGCTCATGGCGTGAAACAGGGAGACGGCGAACAGGCTTCGCCCGCCTTTCCAATAAAGCCAGACCATGATGACACGCCGCGCAACGCTGCCGAGCGCCCACCATGCTATCCAGTCCCAGGCCCGTCCCGCCTGAATGAGGGGTATCAGATGCCAGACGGCGGAGACCGCGCCGATGATCAGTCCGGCACCGATCCATCCATAAGCACGCATCAAAGAGCCGGTGGCATAGCCCGTCCAGCCAAGCTCCTCCAATGTTGCCGCAACCAGGAAAAGCGCAAGCAGAGCCGCGAGTTGAAACACATCCAGCGCAGGTTGCGGCAGGTGCTGGCCCAGCGCGGTTTGCCAGACCGCCGAGATCGCCATGACCATTGGCATCGTCAATAAGGCGACCGCCCAGGCCCATATCGGCATACGGCCGCAATCCACCGCGCGAAGGGCGAAGGCCTTCAGGGATCTACGCCCATGCACGCGTCCGACAAGCAGCGCTGCAGCCAGTGCCGGACAGAGCACCATCGCCGAACTGACTGGCAGGCCGGGAAGAAACGTGCCGCCGGTAAGGCTGCCGACCAGCCAGAACGGCATGGACAGGGCGAACACCAGCCCGAAGAAGGCAAAAGGAAAAACCCCTTTGCCGTAAGGGTCAGAAGAGGCCAAAGTGCCTTTCATGTCAGCGCCGGATTATCGAAAGCCCGGCACGGTGATAACATTCGAGCCGCTGCATCGCTTGCAAGCCTCATGCTCCTATCCTTTCCAGATGCTCTTTTGGACCATCGGCAAAACGCCGGTTCGTGCGCCGAAGCCTCTAAGCCGCACGAAGGCTGGAAACCTGATGAAGAAGTGAAATTGTTCTGAAGCCTCGACAGAGCCCGGCGGCCTCGGTTCTGAGCACGCACCCTCATCCAACTACGCGAAAGGCCGAGCTTGTGGAGGCGTTGCCAGAGGCGCACCATGGCCTCATGAATGATCCAAAGATCCCTAGCGGCAACGGCCTGACCCCACCTGATCGTGGCAGCAACGGCGGCGCGGACGGCGCAATCGTCGAGATATGC
The DNA here is from genome assembly GCA_028281795.1 of Cohaesibacteraceae bacterium. GTDB lineage: Bacteria > Pseudomonadota > Alphaproteobacteria > Rhizobiales > MH13 > MH13. Next base: position 6,960 of record JANQJE010000187.1, read on the forward strand.
ACGCGGTTTGGCAACGACAAACACCGGATGCTGGACATCCTGCTGGCGGTGCAGGACCGGTTTCGCTGGATATCGCCCGAGGCGATGGAAACCATTGCCGAACAGACCGGCCAGAGCCGCATTCAGGTCGAAGGTGTGGCCAGCTTCTACCATTTCCTGTCGCAGGAGCCGAAGGGTGCGATCACGATCCGCATCTGCGACGATATCGTGGACCGTTACACTGGCCTGGCCGATGCGGTCGCCGCCTTCGAGGAGGAACTGGGCATCGCCATGGGCACGACGTCCGCCGACGGCCGCTTCTCGCTGGACTACACGCCCTGCATCGGCATGTGCGATCAGGCGCCCGCCGCGATGGTCAACGGTGTCATCTTCACCCGGTTGACCAAACAGAAAGCGCGCAGCATCGCCGCGGCGCTGAGGGAAGGGGCCTCGCCTGAAGAACTGATCAGCCCGCAGTTCGAGGCGCTCAGCCCCTATGAGCGGGCCACGGCAAGCGTCGACAACAACATCCTCCATGCTGGCGAAGTGCTGCTAGGCCCGGTACCGCAGGACGCGGGGCTGGAAAAGGCGGCTGTCCTGCGCTCGGAACAGATCATCGCAACCGTCGAGGCCAGCGGTCTACGCGGATGCGGCGGAGCGGGCTTTACGAGTGGGGCCAAATGGCGGTTCGCCGCCGCCGAAGCGGACCCGCAAAAGTATGTGTTCTGCAACGCCGACGAGGGCGAGCCCGGCACGTTCAAGGACCGCGTGCTTCTGACCGAGCGGGCCGACCTGGTGATCGAGGGTATGACCATCGCTGCCCGGGCCATCGGCGCCAAGGAAGGGCTGATCTATCTGCGCGGCGAATATGCCTATCTGCGTGACCATCTGGAGGATGTGCTGGCCAAGCGCCGGGCGCGCGGCCTCCTGGGCTCAGACATTCTCGACAAGCCCGGCTTCGACTTCGACATCCGCATCCAGATGGGCGCAGGCGCCTACATTTGCGGCGAGGAGGGCGCGCTGATCAGCTCCTGCGAGGGGCTGCCGGGCGAGCCGAAGACCCGCCCGCCTTTCCCTGTCAATCGCGGCTATCTGGGCCACCCGACGGTGGTCAACAATGTCGAAACCTTCTGTCATGCGGCCCGCATCCTCGATCAGGGCGCACAATGGTTCCAGTCCATGGGAACGGAGGGCAGCAACGGGACCAAGCTGTTCAGCATCTCCGGCGATTGCCGCAATCCGGGCATTTATGAGCTGCCCTACGGGATGAGCGTACGCGACGTGCTGACGCTGGCCGGTGGCTCCGATGCAGCGGCTGTTCTGGTCGGCGGCCCGTCGGGCACGATGGTTGGCCGTGACAGTTTCGAGCGGCTCTTGAGTTTCGACGATCTGGCAACCGCAGGGGCCATCGTGGTCTTTTCCGGCGAACGCAATATCCTGGAGATCGTCGAGTATTATCTCGGCTTCTTCGTGCACGAAAGCTGCGGCTACTGCACGCCCTGCCGGGTCGGCAACGTGTTCCTGCAAAAGACCATCCAGAAATTCCGCGAAGGCAACGCTGACAGTTCCGATGTTGCTTATCTGCGCGACCTGGCTTCGACCATCATCGAGACAAGCCGCTGCGGCCTTGGCATGACGTCGCCCAACCCGATCCTGTCCACGCTTGAGAATTTCCCGCTGGTTTACTCTGCCACAACCAAGGAGAATGAGGGCGGGATGAAGGCGACCTTCGACATTCAAGCGGCAATCAGTGGCGCACGCACGATCGCCAAGCGCCGCTCCTACATTTTCGACAAGGATTTCACCCAATGAGCGATGCCGCGTTCACCTTCACGATCGACGGCGTCACCATCACCGCTGAACCCGGTCAATCGATCATGGATGCAGCCGACGCGGCGGGCATCTATATCCCCCGCCTCTGCGACCATGAGGGCTTGCGCCACCAGGGTGGCTGCCGGGTCTGCACGATCAAGGCCAACGGGCGCAGCGCAGCCGCCTGCACCCAGCCCGCCGCGCCTGATCTGGTGGTTGAGAACGAAAGCGAGCACATCAACGCCATGCGCCGCAATCTGGTGGAGATGCTGTTCCACGAGGGTAACCATCTCTGCCCGATCTGCGAAGCGAGCGGCAATTGCGAACTGCAGGCGATGGCCTATCGCCTCGGTATGACCGAACCCACCAAGTTCCCGTATCTGGAACCTTGCCGTGCGGTCGATGCCTCGCATCCTGATATCGCGCTCGACACCAACCGATGCATCAGTTGCGGGCGCTGCATCCGCGCGTCTCAGGATGTCGATGGCAAGGGCATCTTCGGCTATGTCGGGCGCGGCATTCACCGGCGCGTCGCAGTCAACGGCCCCGATCTGGCGCACACCGACGCCGAGGTCACCGATCATGCGATGTCCGCAGAGGTCTGCCCGGTCGGCTGCATCATCCGCAAACGCGTCGGCTTTTCCACCCCCATCGGTGAACGCGAGTTCGATGGCGGCCTTATCGGCCAGGACATCGAAAGGAAACGTTCTCAGGGGAAGGGGCAATGAGCGAGGAACCGCGCAAAGCCCGCATTGCCACGGCGTCCCTTGCCGGATGCTTCGGCTGTCACATGGCGATCCTCGATATCGACGAGCGCCTGATAGATCTGATGAAACTGGTCGATGTCGACCGCTCGCCGCTGACCGATATCAAACGTTTCACCCGGCGATGCGATATAGGGATCATCGAAGGCGGCTGCTGCAATGAGGAGAATGTCCACGTGCTGCAGGAGTTCCGGCGCAACTGCGATGTGCTTGTGGCCATCGGTCAGTGTGCGATCATGGGCGGACTGCCGGCGATGCGCAACGCCATCATGCATTCCGACGACCCGCTGCGCGAATGTCTGGAAGAGGCCTACATAACTGGGGCTTACCTGCGGAACACGACGCACAACGTCCCCAACGATCCGGCACTGCCGCTGATCCTCGACAAGGTTTACAGCTGCGCCGAAGTGGTTGAGATCGACCATCAGATTCCGGGCTGCGCGCCGGAAGGCGACGTCATCTACGACACGCTGATCAAACTTCTGGCAGGCAAGTTCCGGGGCTTTGAGCGCGAAACGATCCGGTTCGACTGAGGCACGCATCATGACGGAACCACGACTGATCGAAATCTCTCCGGTGACCCGTGTCGAAGGGCACGGCAAGGTCACGATCCATCTCGACCGCGACAACAATGTCGACGAGGCGCGGCTCCACATCGTGGAGTTTCGCGGCTTCGAGCGCTTCATTCGCGGGCGGCTGCTCTGGGAAGTTCCGGTGATCGTGCAGCGGCTTTGCGGCATCTGCCCGGTCAGCCATCATCTGGCCGCCGCCAAGGCGATGGACCGGATCGTCGGCGTCGATGAACTGCCGCCTACGGCGGAAAAGATGCGCCGGCTGATGCACTACGGCCAGGTCATGCAAAGCCATGTCCTGCACTTCTTCCATCTGTCGGCGCCCGACCTTCTCTTCGGCTTCGGCGCACCGGCCGAGAAGCGCAACATTTTCGAGGTGATCAAGGAGAACCCCGAGCTTGGCCGCCGCGCGGTGATGATGCGCAAGTTCGGTCAGAAGATCATCGAAGCCACCGCCGGCAAGAAGATCCACGGGACTGGCGCCATTCCGGGTGGCATCAACCGCAACCTGCCGGTCGAAACCCGCGACCGTTTTCTGGCTCAGATCGAAGACATGGAAAGCTGGGCCCAGGATGCGCTGGCGCTGGCGCGCGGCTACACGCTCGATCATGCCGATCTGGTCAGCGGCTTTGGCGCTTTCCCGTCGAGTCACATGTCGCTGGTGCGGGCCGAGGACGGCGCGCTCGACCTCTATCATGGCGTTCTTCGCGCCATCGATGCGGAAGGCAAGCCGCTGATCGACGGGCTCGACTACAGCGACTATCACACGGTCCTGACCGAGGATGTGCGCAGCTGGTCCTACATGAAGTTCCCCTTCATCAACGCACTGGGTCCGGACGATGGCTGGTACCGCGTCGGCCCGCTGTCGCGCATGAACACGGCAAGCTTCATCGACACGCCGCTCGCCAATGCCGCCCACACCGAGCTACGCGCGGTGTCGGACGGTCTGCCGAACCAGACGACGCTCACCACACACTGGGCGCGGATGATCGAAGTGCTGCACTGCGTGGAGAAGATACGCGATCTGTTGCACGATCCCGACCTGCAGGGCACCGATCTGGTGGCCAAGGGCGAGCGCCGCTATGAAGGCGTCGGCGTCATCGAGGCTCCGCGCGGCAACCTGATCCACCATTACAAGGTCGATGAGAACGATCAGGTGACCTACTGCAACCTTATCGTCTCGACCACGCACAACAATGAGGGCATGAACCGGGCGGTGAAGGATGTCGCGGTCAGCCATCTGTCCGGCCAGGACACGATCACCGAGGGCATGCTGAACCATATCGAGGTGGCGATCCGTGCTTACGATCCCTGCCTGTCGTGCGCCACGCATGCGCTTGGCCAGATGCCGCTTCAGGTCGAACTGCTCGACGCAGACGGCAACTGTGTCGACAAGGCGCTGCAAGCTGCATGAGCGGGCGCGGCGCGCTTCTGATCGGCTACGGCAACCCGTCCCATGGTGATGACGGCCTCGGCCAGGCCTTCGCCGACCGTATCGCCGAACGCGATCTGGAGGGGCTGACCGTCCAGACGGACTTCCAGCTTTCAGCCGACCACGCCTACGACATGGCGCAGCATGATCCGGTGATCTTTGCCGATGCGCTGATGTCTGGCGATGAACCTTTTCGCTTCGAGGAGGTCATCGATCCCAAGCCGGAGGCTTTGGGAAGCCACACGGTCTCGCCTCCGGCCGCGCTCGCCCTTTGCACGCTGCTGTTCCAGACGAGTCCGCGCACCTTCGTGCTTGGCATTCGCGGACACCGGTTCGGCGACATCGAAGAGGGGCTGAGCGACACGGCCCGCGCAAACCTTGAAAGCGCGCAGGCGTTCTTTGAGCGCTGGTACTTATCAGGTCGGGATATCGAGACGTTGATGGTTGGTCGTGCCGGTGGCTAAGCAACATCCGTGCTTTGGATTATATTGCCTTACGTAAAGCT
>JANQJE010000213.1 GCA_028281795.1 Cohaesibacteraceae bacterium
TTCCCGCTGGCACCGAAATGGTGCCGACCACGGTGCGTGAAGCTTTGCGTGATGCGATGGCCGAAGAGATGCGTGCCAGCGATGATGTCTTCATCATGGGTGAGGAGGTTGCCGAGTATCAAGGCGCTTACAAGATTACCCAGGGCTTGCTTCAGGAGTTCGGCGCACGCCGGGTGATCGATACGCCGATCACCGAGCACGGCTTTGCCGGGGTTGGTGTTGGTGCCGCACTCACAGGTCTGCGGCCGATTGTCGAATTCATGACGTTCAACTTCGCCATGCAGGCGATCGACCAGATCATCAACTCGGCGGCCAAGACGCTTTATATGTCAGGCGGTCAGTTGGGTGCGCCGGTCGTGTTTCGCGGTCCGAACGGCGCGGCTGCCCGAGTGGCAGCTCAGCACAGTCAGGATTATGCCGCCTGGTACTCGCACATTCCTGGCCTGAAAGTCATTCAGCCTTACTCCGCTGCAGATGCAAAGGGCCTGCTGAAGGCTGCCATCCGCGATCCGAATCCCGTGGTTTTCCTGGAGAACGAAATTCTCTACGGCCATACCTTCGATGTGCCCAAGCTCGATGACTATGTGTTGCCGATCGGCAAGGCGCGCATCGCCCGCGAAGGGTCGGATGTCACATTGGTTTCTTTCGGGATCGGCATGACGTATGCGACCAAGGCCGCCGATGAACTGGCAGCAATGGGCATTTCGGCGGAGGTCATCGATCTGCGCACGCTGCGGCCGATGGATATCGATACGGTGATCGCATCCGTCCGTAAAACCAACCGCTGCGTAACCGTGGAGGAAGGTTTCCCGGTTTGCTCGATTGGATCGGAAATCTCCTCCCAGCTCATGGAGAAGGCGTTCGACGATCTTGATGCGCCGGTGATCCGCATTGCCGGCAAGGATGTCCCGATGCCCTATGCGGCCAACCTTGAAAAACTCGCCCTGCCATCGGTGGCAGAGGTGATCGAGGCCGTTAAAGCCGTGACCTACCGCGCGTGAGGAGAGACAAGCGATGCCCATCAATATTCTGATGCCCGCCCTGTCTCCCACGATGGAGGAAGGCAATCTTGCCAAGTGGTTGGTCAAAGAAGGTGACAGCGTTACGTCCGGCGATGTGCTGGCCGAGATCGAAACCGACAAGGCGACGATGGAAGTCGAGGCCGTCGACGAAGGCACGGTCGGCAAGATCGTTGTGCCGGATGGGACTGCTGGTGTGAAGGTGAACGAACTGATCGCGGTTCTGTTGGAGGATGGCGAAGACGCTTCGGCGATCGATTCTGCAGCCCCTGCACCGGCCCCGGCCCAGGCACCGGCTGCCTCAGATGCGGCTCCAGCGGCTGCGCCTGCTGTCGCTCAAGCCGCTCCGGTGCCGGCTGGCCCTGCCCCTGTCGCGGATGGCGGCCGCGTGATTGCATCTCCGTTGGCCCGGCGGATCGCCAAACAGAATGGTATCGACCTGGCGGCTTTGTCCGGTTCCGGCCCGCGCGGCCGGATTGTCAAAGCGGACGTTGAAGCGGCGATTGCAAGCGGCGGAACAAAGGCTGCGGCGTCCCCTTCACCAGCGCAGGCCCAGGCGGCGGACTCCAAACCGTCCGGCATGTCCGACGATGCTGTGCTCAAGCTGTTCGAGGAGGGCTCCTACGAGCTCGTGCCGCATGACGGAATGCGCAAGACCATTGCCGCCCGCCTGACCGAATCCAAACAGACGATCCCTCACTTTTATGTCTCGGTCGATTGCGAACTCGATGCGCTGCTCAAACTGCGCAGCGAACTCAACGCCGCTGCTCCGGTTCAGGATGAGAAACCCGCCTACAAGCTGTCGGTCAACGATATGGTGATCAAGGCACTGGCTCTTGGCTTGCGCGACGTGCCGGATGCGAATGTCTCCTGGACCGCGAGCGATATGGTGAAGCACAAGCATGCCGACGTTGGTGTGGCTGTGTCGATTCCAGGTGGCCTGATTACGCCGATTGTCCGTCGCGCTGAGGAAAAGCCGCTGTCGATCATCTCCAACGAAATGAAGGACATGGGCAAACGCGCCAAGGATCGCAAGCTTTCACCGAACGAGTATCAGGGTGGAACCACGGCTGTGTCCAACATGGGTATGATGGGCGTGTCCAACTTTGCTGCTGTGGTGAATCCGCCGCATGCGACCATTCTGGCGGTCGGTGCAGGCGAGCAGCGACCGGTCGTGAAAGACGGGGCGCTTGCCATCGCGACCGTGATGACGGTGACGCTTTCCACCGATCATCGCTGTGTCGATGGGGCGTTGGGCGCCGAGCTGCTTGCGGCGTTCAAAGGTTACATTGAAAATCCAATGTCCATGCTGGTTTAGACGCTCGTTCCATGAGCAGCTTGATTGGGATCAAGGAGTGACAGCGGGCGCACGATACCCCCTGACAATGAAGGCCCGGTCAAATGCTCTGGCCGGGCACCATGAAAGGGAGAAGTTCTATGTCGCATGTTCCGCACGAATTGGCCGAGGAGTTTCCGGAGCACGTTGATACCATGCATCATTTGAAGCAAAGCGATGCGCATTTCGCGAAGCTTTTCGATGCATACCATGACGTGAACCGGGCCATTCATCGGGCTGAAACAAACATAGAGCCGACCGATGACTTGAACATGGAAACCATGCGCAAGCAGCGGATGCAGCTCAAGGATGAGATCTACGGGATACTGAGCGCCAAGGCGTAGTACGGGCCACGCACGGGTGGTCCTGCTGAACTGAGACAATGTGGAGAGACACCGTGGCAGACGCTTACGACATTATCATCATTGGCGGTGGACCTGGCGGCTATGTGGCTGCCATTCGCGCTGCACAGCTTGGCATGAAGACGGCTGTGGTTGAACGGGAGCATCTTGGCGGCATCTGCCTCAATTGGGGCTGCATACCGACCAAGGCGCTGCTGCGTTCGGCGGAAATCTATCACTATATGGAACATGCCAAGGATTATGGTTTGTCGGCCCAGGGCATCGGCTTTGATGCAGGTGCTGTGGTCAAGCGGTCGCGTGGTGTGTCGGCGCAGTTGAACGGCGGTGTCGGCTTCCTGATGAAGAAGAATAAGGTCGACGTGATCTGGGGCGAGGCGAGCATCACCAAACCCGGTGAGGTGAAGGTCGGCAAGCCCAGCAAGCCCGCCGTCGAGCCGGCTCATCCAGCGCCGAAAGGGACCAAGGGTGAGGGCACCTACACTGCCAAGCATATCGTGATCTCCACAGGGGCTCGTCCTCGCGTGATTCCCGGCATCGAACCGGATGGCAAAACGATCTGGACCTATTTTGAAGCTATGGTTCCGCCATCCATGCCCAAAAGCCTGCTGGTTATGGGTTCAGGCGCCATCGGCATCGAGTTCGCCAGCTTCTATCGCACGATGGGCGTGGACGTGACTGTTGTTGAAATGATGGACCAGGTTATGCCGGTTGAGGATGCCGAGATTTCGGCCCTTGCGCGCAAGCGGTTCGAGAAGCAGGGCATGAAGATCATCACCGGCGCCAAGGTCTCCAAGGTCGAAAAGGCCGGTGCGGGCATCAAAGCAACCGTTGAAACCAAGGACGGCAAAAGCCAGGTGATCGAAGCCGAGAAGCTGATCTCGGCGGTTGGCGTTGTCGGCAACATCGAAAATCTCGGCCTGGAAGCACTTGGTGTGAAGACCGATCGCGGCATCATCACTGTCGATGGGTACGGCAACACGTCCGTGAAAGGCATTTACGCCATTGGCGATGTTGCCGGGCCACCCATGCTTGCTCACAAAGCGGAGCATGAAGGCGTGATCTGTGTCGAGAAGATCGCCGGTCTCGATGCTCATCCGATGGATAAACTGAAGATTCCCGGATGCACCTATTGCAACCCGCAGGTAGCCTCAGTCGGCCTGACAGAGGCCAAAGCCAAAGAGGCCGGGCATCAGGTCAAGGTCGGGCGTTTTCCCTTCATCGGCAACGGTAAGGCGATCGCGCTGGGTGAGCCGGACGGGCTGGTGAAGACAGTTTTCGATGCGAAAACCGGCCAGCTTCTTGGTGCTCACATGGTGGGTGCGGAGGTGACGGAGCTCATCCAGGGGTATGTCGTTGCGATGAACCTTGAAAGCACCGAAGAAGACTTGATGCATACAGTCTTCCCGCACCCGACACTGTCGGAAATGATGCATGAGAGCGTGTTGGATGCCTATGGCCGCGTCATTCATACGTAGCGTAACATTGCATTAGGTATTTGTCTCATAAACGTTGGCTATGCGTATCATGAAAATAGGTTTGGCCGCGTCTTTGTTGGGTTTGACGATGACCGGCGGCGGTGTGGCTGTGTCTCAGGCCGATAGCTGCTGGTATCACAATGGTTCGGTCGTACGACTGATCGATAACGGTCTGCAGCGTCAGTTCATTTATGAGGTCCCGCAAGGCTCCCTTGTGAATGCTGGCGTCGTGCGCGGGACGCTGCTGTTCAACGGTCTTGACAGAGGTAACTATTATGCAGGCACAGCGCGCGTCTTTTCGCGCTTCTGTCCAGCCGACCCTTTGGAATATTATGTGGAAGGGCCTGTCACGCGGAACCCGCTGCAGGTTACGCTGAGCGGTGCACGCGATGCCAACCGCCAATGCCAGAGAACAGGCACACTTGTTCACGACACACTGGTGTTCACGTACCTCCAAGACTGCTAGTAAATCGACTTGATTGATCTGAGACGCATGCTTACTTGCCGTCAAGACGATCCGGTTTTGAGGAAGCTATCATGGATGTTGGCCTAATTGGATTCTTGGTCATTGGCCTTCTGGCCGGTCTCATCGCGGAGAAGGTGATGAAGTCCAATCACGGACTTATCACCAATCTTCTGGTCGGCGTGGTCGGCGCGTATCTCGGACCGTTTCTGGCAGGCATGATTGGAATCAGCTTTGCTGGCTTTCTGGGCAGTCTCGTCATTGCGACGATAGGCGCTATCGTCTTCCTTTTTCTTCTTCGTCTCATCAAAGGCCGTCGCTAGCGCTCGTCATGCGCTTGCCAGGTCATAGGAGCCCTTATGGTCACGCTGATCGACCGGACGTCTGACGCTACTGTCAAAGCCAAACTGCGCCATCCTGAGAAAGCGCACCGGGCTGACAGCGAGGTTTTGAAGAAGCCCAACTGGATCCGAGTCAAAGCACCTGTTTCCAAAGGTTTTCATGAAACCAACGCCATCGTGCGCGAAAACAAGCTGGTCACCGTCTGCGAGGAGGCGGGCTGTCCAAACATCGGCGAGTGCTGGGACAAGAAACACGCCACGTTCATGATCATGGGCGAGGTGTGCACGCGGGCCTGTGCTTTCTGCAACGTGGCCACCGGCGTGCCAACCGCATTGGATGGTGACGAACCGCGGCGCATCGCAAACGCTGTTCAGCAGATGGGACTGAACCATGTTGTGATTACGTCGGTTGACCGGGACGATCTTGACGATGGTGGTGCGCAGCATTTCGTCGAGGTGATCGAGGCAATCCGCGCGGTGTCCCCTGCAACGACAATCGAGATTCTAACACCTGATTTCCTGCGCAAGGATGGCGCCATCGAGAAGGTGGCGCAGGCGAAGCCTGATGTCTTCAACCACAATCTGGAGACCGTGCCTTCCAACTATCTCACAGTGCGCCCCGGTGCCCGCTATTTCCACTCCATCCGCCTGTTGCAACTGGTGAAAGAGGTGGATCCGGCCATGTTCACCAAGTCCGGCATCATGGTCGGTCTGGGTGAGGAGCGGAATGAAATTCTACAGGTGATGGATGATCTGCGCGCGGCTGGCGTCGATTTCCTGACCATCGGTCAGTACCTGCAGCCAACGCGCAAGCATCACCCGGTGAATAAGTTCGTCACACCCGAAGAGTTCAAGGCTTATGAGACCATCGCGTACGCCAAGGGCTTCTTGATGGTGTCATCCTCGCCACTCACGCGGTCTTCGCATCACGCTGGCGATGACTTCGCCAAGTTGCGTGATGCGCGCCTGAAACAGCAGGGCTTTTAGCAGTTCAGCCTGCTAGAGCATGTCTTGTTTAGATTGAAGTGATTTGATGGATGAGATTTTGTGCGTCTCACAAGGAAAAGACCGCAGCGCGATGCCGCGCATCGTGCGAGGATTTTGACGCGGTGGGCGCGCAAAAGATCGCCAAGCCGTAGCTAACGACACTTTGGTGCAAAACAGTGCCTTGCAATCATTTGAGCTTGATCTTTTTCACCCCGGACGGTGTCGCGCGAAGCTAACGGTGCC
>JANQJE010000237.1 GCA_028281795.1 Cohaesibacteraceae bacterium
GGCACCCCACGGGCCGTGACCTTGCCCATTTCGTGCGGATCATCCGGCACTAGCTTGAACAACCAGGTCGCGACTGTCTGACTCGGCGACACGCCAAAATGGCGCTTGAACTCGCGGGAAAAATGCTGGACCGAGCTGAATTGCCAGCGCTGCGCGACCTCTCCAATGACACCGCGGGTGTTGTCGCCAAATGCAAGCTCTTTGCAGGCTTCCTCAAGCCGGCGCCGCTGTACGTAGCGGTCAAATCCACCAAGAGCCGACAGTTCGCGGTAGACCGATGCTCTGGATAGACCAAAAGCCTCGGCCACCAGCTCGGTACTCAGCTCCGGGTTTGACAGGCTCTTTTCCAGAAACGCGCGCATCTGCAGCTTTCGAAGATCCTTCGGATGCGGCTCCACTGGATCGGCCTCAACGCCGTCCAGAAAACCTCTCAGCAGACTGATGAAATGCGCCGCCGCGGTGTTAGCTTGTTCAAGCTGACCATGTACCGCATCCGTAATCAGATAGCGGAAAATGTCTGCGATTTTGCAATCATGAGACTGTGGCGGAACAACCGGAACATGTGCTGGATGCCGGGCTGGATCATAGCCGATTGTCGTATGCGCCAGGGCGGCGCCATAAAAGTGAACATCGGTTGCGACGCCGCTCCACAGTTCGGTCATGTCGGTGATATGCACATCACCGGGCCTGGCGTGATAAGCATCAATACCAATCTCGTTAGATGTCTGCCCTGAAAGGTGATGGCGAACCATCACCGTGTCATTCGGATACTTGCGCAGGTGGATCGGACGCCGGAGCATGACATGCGCCCTCATCTTCATTTCCGTGAGGATGACGCCGTCAAGCAGCCACATACGAACGATCTCAAGCCCCTCCGAACCGGACCAGCCAAGCCCGGCAAAGTCCGCCGCCGGCCGCATCATTTCGGACATCGCCTGGACCTGTGTGTCCGGGTCGTCCGACACCTTGAAGATGTCGAATTCCGGAACGCTTTTTGGGCTGTCTGATGAAGGCAATGCTGACACGACACTCCTCCGCCTGTCAGTTGGTATGACGTCCACGTGACCGGAACGGGTCACGCATCCAACTCAGAACTTCACTTATACCATTGTTTACGGGGTGCCGGGCGCACAGGCAGAAAGAGTTGCGGAGGACTGTCGCCTCATTGAACCAGCCGCGCTTACAGCGTCTCACCCAAAAAAGCTCAATGACCGCGATCGGATCTGTAGCGCAGGGGGCAGGACTTTCCGTGGACGTCCAATAAATCTCTGAAACCTTAGGTTCTCTGAATCAGCTGGTATCTTCAGTCGCTTCGGTCGCGTCCGCGACTTCATCTCGTGCCCAGAGCAAGAAACTCTCAATGGCCTCACGGCGAGCCGCGTTGGGCAAGTAGGTGATGTAAAACACGAGCCCGTCGATGGAAAAATCAACCGGTTGAACCAGTGCGCCGGAAGCAAGTTCGCGTTGCACCAGTACATTGCTGACCAAAGCAATGCCCTGTCCGGTGAGTGCCGCCTCGATAGCATGTGATTCCTCACTCAAGCGTAGGCCGCCAGCCGCATCGATCTTTGAGGCGTCCGGTTCAATAGTACGCGCCTCTGACACAAATCGCTCCCAGGTTGGCGGGCCCAAGTCCGGCCGTTTCCAGCGAAAGTGGATAAGCGTGTGTTTCGCCAGATCAACTAAGGAGTTCACTGAGGAACCGCTTTCGAGCAAGGTCGGGCTCATAACCGGGATGAAGCGATCGCGCACCAGTTCCATGCATTCAAGATCCGGTATTGGAGTGCGCCTGTAGCGGATGGCAAAGTCGGCAGTCCCGGACCGAAGGTTGGCGGGGGTTTCGGACGCCTCAATCTCCAGTTCGAGATCAACCTCTTCTTTCAGACGCACGAGGCGGGGCACGAGCCACCGGCTGGCGAACGCGGTTGTTGTGGAGACGACCAGCGGACTGTGATCGGCGTCGGCGCGCAGACCCGCAACGGCAGCAGCGAAGCTGTCCAGTCCGTCACGCAACACAGGAAAAAGGCGCTCACCTGCTTCGGTCAGGGAGATGGGACGAGGCCGGCGTCGGAAAAGGGGTTGTCCGGTGATCTCTTCAAGGAGCCGGATCTGGTGGCTGACGGCGGTCGGCGTTACTGCAAGTTCCTCCGCCGCTTTGGCAAAGCTCATATGGCGGGCGGCCGCCTCGAAGGCGCGCAATGCATTGAGAGGCGGAAGCTTACGCATGTCACCCATCTAGATGAGTTCAATTCATCCTACAAGCAAGTTTGTCGCTTTTGCAGGCTGAAGTCCGGCTGCGTAGTTAAAGGCTCAATGATCCCCACCAAATTACAGCCGCAAACGCGGACACAAGAGCCGCCAACTGTGTAAGTGAGGGAGTTGACCATGACCGATGCAACCGCGTCGTTTCCGAAGAAAGGGAGCCATCGCCCTCATCCTCTGCGGGAGATCTTCTCGAAGAACCGTTGGCCATCGTCACCACGTGGGCACAGATGCCTTTCCCATTCGCATCTAAGACGAGTTACGGAGGCACGATCAGATTGATCCGGCCTCAATCGTCATGCGTGCGCGCCAGAACAGACATGAACTGAATTCATCTATGTGCTGAGAAGTCTGCTTTTGCGTGAGCACGATCGGCACCGTATCTCCGGGTCATCAGAGCTTCTATTCAAGACGGAGACCCAAAGATGACTAAGACGCAAACTCTTCTACACATTGACGCAAGTGCTCAAGTCCAGGAGCGTTCGCACACGCGCAAGCTGACAAGCTCGTTTGTAGATCGATGGACCAACATCCGTCCTGAGGATCAGATTATCCGGCGCGATGTCGGCCGGTTGCCGATCCCCGCCATCGACCAGGATTGGATCACTGCCGCCTTTACAAATCCGGACGAGCGAACGCCCGCAATGACTCGGCGTCTGGCCTTGTCCGATAAACTCGTCGACGAGGTGGTTGCGTCGGACATCATCGTCATGGGCGTGCCCATGTACAACTATGGTGTACCCGCAGCGCTCAAGGGCTGGATCGACCATATTGCCCGTATCGGCCGAACTTTCTCCTTCGATCTGGCGCGCGGCGATATCCCCATTGAGCCCATCCTCTCCGGCAAGTCGCTCGTGGTCATGTCCGCCCGCGGAGAATTTGGCTTCGAGCCTGGTGGGATGCGCGCTCACATGAACGCACTCGACCCGGCACTGGCAGCCTGTGCGCACTATTTCGGCGTTGCCCGGGAAGACATCCATTCGATTACTATCGAGTATCAGGAATTCAAAGACGCACGCTACAGGCGCTCGGTTGCTGAGGCCGAGGCGGCGACGTCAGCACTGGTAGAGCGTTTGGCGGACCAGACACAACGCGCGGCATGAATGGTGGACGCTGACCGGTCTTTCACAGCGATTTTGTACAGGCACCGTGTGCAACATCGCCTGCGACAGGGCCGCGACAGTACCAACTCCACAATGGGGTAAGACGAAATGCGGTGTTGTGGTCAGTACGCAGGGTTCGGACCTTTGTTTCAGCGTCACAAGGGCTCCACAGAGCCTTGTTTGGAAATGGCGGAGGGGGAGGGACCTTCTGTCGGCCTCCAAAAAACAGATGAAATCCTAGGCTCTTGCGTCTTGCGACGCGCACAAGTGTATCAGTGTTATGTACCAGCGGTGCCCACAATAGGTGCGAACACCCCGTGTCCGAGCGCCATGGATTTCCAATCGATCAATGGGTGACTTCGCTGCTCGGTGAGGATCAAGACCACCACTTTAGATGCTTCATTGGCGCGCGGGAAAAACAAATGCTGCTGCAGCAGCAAAAACACGGCCTTAGCCACGCCGCAGTGCCGCAAATACAAAGTCTTTCAACCCTGGGATGATCTTCTGGATGGCAACCTCGCTGAGGACGCTGCGGTAAGCGCTTGCATCGATGAGTTCGATAACGAACTGAGATGCCTCTGTCGGATCAAGGTCTGCCCGGAAGTCGCCATCGGTGACCCCGCGCTCGATTACCAATACGAGAGCCGACGCAAGTTCGTTCCGGTTAGTTAGAAACAGTTCGCCGATGTCTGGTTTGCGGACAGCTTCGCTGGAAACCTCAATCCCCAGCATGACGTTCTCAGGCGCTGAAAGATAGGTGGCATAGGCGGTCAAAAATCGGTCCAGAACATCTGATGCGGATGAAGTGTCCGTCAGAAGCTCCAGAAAAGGCGCCAGATCTGCGCGTTCCAACGCAGCAATCTCCGCGAGGACGTCATGTTTGCCAGGAAAGTGATTGTAGAGATTCCCAAGGCTCACGCCCGCTTGCTTAGCAATATCTCGCACCCCGGTCTGGTGATAGCCGTTTTCCAGGAAGCAGTGCATGGCCGCCTCCATGATCATGGTTCGGCGCTCTTTTGTTGATCGCTCACGTTTTTTGGCCGGGTTTACGGACCTGTCACTCATGAACTCAATTTCCTTATTGAACGAACGATCGTTCATATATAAATAGGACTCGCTGCGCTGAACGCAACTTTGCCCATCTTAGAACTACGCGCCGGAAAGGGACCAGAATGGCTGAAACGCCAACGGAAGTGGCACCACGGCGCCAATGGCGATGGATCATCCTGTCGCTGATCGTCCTCATGGCTGCCTTCGTCCTAGTGTGGGGCGAGGAGGATATCGCTGATGTAACCCGACTGGATGGTCCGCCACCTGCTCCGGTCGTGACGGTGTCGGAGGTCGTGCCCACCGAGGCGGTTGCCCGCGTGTCGGCTTTTTCAGAGGTACGACCAAGATGGGATGCGGAAATCCGCGCAGCTGTGTCCGGCCGTATCATCGAAGTGCATCAGGGCGCACAGGCAGGTGAACGTGTCAGCGTCGGGGCACCGTTGTTTTCCATTGAAAAAACACAGTATCAGACTGCTGTTGCGGCTGCGGAACTCAACCTTGAAGAAGCCAAGTTGGCGCTTTGGCGGGCAAAGAACGGCGTGACCCTTGCTCGTGCAGAATTCAAACGTGCAGGAACAAAGCCGCCGAATGAACTTGCGCTGCGCCTGCCGCAAAGGCGTATTGCCGAACGCGCAGTAGCATCAGCTGAAGCACAACTTGAGTCTGCCGGGCGGCAACTCGCGGATACCGATGTGTCGGCTCCATTTGCCGGGTACGTTACCCGGCGGATGGCCAGTCTGGGGCAGACGGTGGCTGTCGGGGAGCCTCTCGTTCATCTTTCCGACGACAGCCGCTTTGAACTCGTCGTTGAGCTCAGTCAAGCTGAGTGGGCACTGCTGGATCATCCTATCACGGGGACTTACGCAAACCTGTTCCACCGCGACGGCACAGCTCTTGGGCGGGCTCAGGTGCGTCGCGGCGGCGACTTCCTTGATCCGCAAACGCGCCAACGTCGCATCTTCCTTGAGGTTGCCGAGCCGGGTGACAGCATCCTTGCGGGTGACTTCGTGCGCGTGGCCTTCGATGGGCGGCGTATAGCCGACACGCTTACCATGCCCGAATCTGCTCTCAGTCGAGCTGGCCACGTTTGGCTGGTGACTGCTGAGGACCGGTTGGTTCGCACTGAGCCGCACATTCACTTTCGCGCCGGCGACCAACTCGTTATTGCCGCTCCGGAGGGGCCCGGCCCCTGGCGTGTTGCAGTCACACCGCTCGCTGCCTTCCTCCCCGGCCAACGCGTTACGCCTCAACTTGCCGAGGTTATGTGATGCACGCGCTGACGAGCTGGTTTGTCCGCAACCCTGTTGCCGCCAATCTCCTGATGGCCCTCATCCTCTTTGTGGGCATCCTTACAGTCTTTTCGATCCGTATCGAAGGGTTTCCACGCGTTCCACCGGAAACCGTTGAGATCGCGGTTGAGTATCCAAACGCGACGGCGGAACAGGTCGACCAACTGCTAACCCAGAAGATCGAACAGGGACTTGAAGGGCTGGAAGGCGTTCGCAGTATCACCTCGCAGTCTTCAAATGGTTTGGCACAAGTCTCGGTCCGTCGGGCGGGCGGTGAAGATTTGCAGGAAGTGCTTGATCGCGTGCGGCTACGTGTCGATGGCCTGACCGACCTACCAACCAGAGCACGCCGTCCGGTGATCGAAACGTCAGCGTTCGACTTTCCCGCACTCTATGTGAACCTACATGGCGATACAGATCCTGCGACGTTGCACTCGCTTGCACAGCGCTTAAAGGAGGAGCTTCTGGCGCAACCAGAA
>JANQJE010000244.1 GCA_028281795.1 Cohaesibacteraceae bacterium
TTGCCGAACCGAAAAACTCCGGCGCTCAAACGATTCAATCCAAGCAAGATATGCTCTAGGGCCGGCGCAACCGGGGTGCTGGTGACAGGATCACCTACCACCCCTCTTGGCGTGGCGTTGATCACGCTCTAAACTCATATGCATCAAATGGCGTCGCCTTCGGGCGGCGCCTTTTTGCGTGTTTCCCGAAGAGCCCCATGGTTTCCGCCAACACAACCCCAACAGCTGTCAGCGCGCGGCCGTCCAAACGGCCGTCAACACTGCTTCTGGTTCTGATCGCTTCGCTCAGCCCGCTGTCGATGCATATCTACCTGCCGTCCCTGCCGGGACTGGCGGCTGATCTTCAAGCCAGCGACGCGCAGGTTCAATTGACCCTTTCGGTCTACCTGTTCGCGCTGGCGGCGGCGCAGCTGGTGATCGGTCCCCTGGCCGACCGGTTTGGCCGCAAACCCGTTTTGCTTATCTGCCTTGGCCTTTACCTTGCCGCGACCCTGTTCTGCCGGTTTGCCCCCACCATTGAGAGTCTCATCGTGGCGCGCGGCTTCCAGGCGATTGGAGGATGTGTCGGCATGGTGCTGTCCCGGGCTATCGTGCGTGATGTTTCAACCCGTGACGGTGCCGCCAGCCTGCTTGGTTATGTCATTATGGGCATGGCGATGGCTCAGATGCTTGGCCCTGTCATCGGTGGTCTGCTGGACGGGCTCTACGGCTGGCGCGCGTCTTTCGATCTGTTGTTCCTGACAGGCCTTGCGGTGCTGGTGCTGTCCGCCATGTATCTGCCCGAAACGAACCGAACCCCGCAGACCAGCCTGTCGCCACGCGCGTTGGCTCAGAGCCACATCACCCTGCTCAAAGAACCCCGCTTTTGGGCCTTTGCACTGACCGGCGCGTTCGCATCCGGTGTTTTCTTCACGTTTCTCGGTGGCGGGCCGATCATCTCCCAGCGGGAGATGGGCCTGGCGCCGGTGGACTATGGGCTCTACTTCGCCCTGATTGCGGCGGGCTATGCCTTCGGCAATTTCCTCTCCGGCCGCTACACTATGCGGTTGGGCACTGGCGCGATGATCTTCTACGGCAATGCTCTGTCGTTGAGCGCTATAGGCCTGATGGCGATCTTGTTCGGCCTGGATATGTATCACCCTCTGGCTCTTTTCGGACCGATGCTTTTGACGTCGTTCGCCAATGGCCTGTGCCTGCCGAGCACGTTTTCCGGCGCGCTTTCGGTCCGTCCGGACCTGGCCGGCACGGCGTCAGGGGTTGCCGGGTCCCTTCAACTGACCATGGGTGCAGGCGCCACGGTCATCATGGGCTGGTTTCTCCATCTGGGCATCTGGCCGCTGGTGATCATCATGCTGTTGTTTGCCATCGTTGCCTTGTTAACGGGCATGACCGCGAACACCATGGAGAAAGCCGCGCGGGCCGACATCAAACGGCCTGCTGATCCATCAGGCGCTCATCTTCAATGACGATCTCCGGTGGCTTGCGTTTACCGGCCTTGCGCGCCGTCACATCCTGCCACATGGCTTTGGCGATCTTGCCGTACGCTTGTGCATGAGGTCCATCCGGGGCTTTGACACCGATCGGTGTGCCGGCATCCGACGTCTCACGGATGTCGATATGCAGGGGCACTTCCCCGAGAAACGGGACGCCGAATGTCGCTGCATCATCGCGGGCACCGCCATGACCGAAGATGTGCGCTTCATGCCCGCATTGCGGGCAAATGTAACTCGACATGTTCTCGACCAGACCGAGGATCGGCACCTCAACCTTCTGGAACATGCTGATGCCTTTGCGTGCATCTATCAGCGCCAGGTCCTGTGGAGTCGAGACGATCACCGCGCCATCCAATGGAACCTGCTGTGAAATGGTCAGTTGCGTATCGCCTGTCCCCGGGGGCATGTCGATGAGAAGGGCATCAAGCGGAGCCCAAACGACGTCGGACAACATCTGAGTCAGGGCGGAGACCACCATCGGTGCACGCCAGACCATGGGCGTGCCTTCCTCGATGAGAAACCCCATCGACATCACCTTGATGCCATGGCCCACCGGCGGCTCGGCGCGCTTCTGATCGTTGAACCGGGGCGGCGTCGAAACGCCAAAGAGACGTGGAATAGACGGTCCGTAGACATCAGCATCCAGCACACCGACCTTCAGCCCCTCGGCTGCCAGAGCAATGGCCAGATTGGTGGTGGTCGTCGACTTGCCGACACCGCCCTTGCCGGAGGCCACGGCGATGATGGCGCCGATTCCGGAAAAGTCGATGTTGCCAATACGCCTCTTGCCGGTCGGCGGCGGGGCCGGTCGGGGCTGCGGCGGTGCGGTTGGCGCTGCGACGCTGCTTTTGGGTACCACGCGTTCGGCAGGTGCTTCGGTGGCGAGCACGACAAATGCCTGCTCAACCTGCGGCAGTGCGCTTAGCGTGACCTCCAATGCATCGCGCACCGGTGTGTAAATCTGCACATCGTCAGGTTGGACGGACAGGGTTAGAAAAAGCCGACCGTCGCTCAGTTTCGGCTGGGAGAGAAAACCGGATTTCGAGAGCGCTACACCGGATTTAGGATCGATGATCTCGTCGATAGTCGCGCTTATGACATCGACGTCACGCTCCGGTTCGTCGTCGCTGCCAAGTACCGATTTAATCTTGTCCCACACGCTGGCCGTGTCCTTTCTGTAGTATCACTCATCCTGCTATCGAGAAACGTCGCACAGCACAATCAAAACGGTTTCATAAAGCCGTAGCGGCACCGATTGCACACCTTCAGCCCCGATAAGGTCGAACGCCGGGCATGTTGCCGCATTTGCAGGCACGTGTCGAAAAACAGGCATTATCAAGGCACAAGCCCGTTGCATGCCTGTCACAAATGGTGTGTTCTGCATGCTGCCTTTGTCAAACCTGGTTCAACATCATGAAACCGGGCAAAAAAGGGCGACAGGGAACAGTTAGGATACTCCATATGACACAATTCAATCGCTTCGCCGTCGCGGCCGTCGCCGTTGCCGGCATGCTTGGCGGCATCGCTTCAGCAAGCGCACAGGATGTCGTGCGCATCGGCACCGAAGGTGCATACCCTCCCTTCAACTTCACCGATTCCAACGGGGAACTGAAAGGTTTCGACATCGATATCGCCCAGGCTCTGTGCGATGAGATGGACGTGACCTGCGAGTTCGTTGCTCAGGATTGGGACGGCATTATCCCGGCCCTGCTGGCCAACCGGTACGACGCCATCATCGCCTCCATGTCGATCACCGAAGAACGCATGGAGATTGTTGATTTCACGGACAAATATTACCAGACACCGGCTCGCTTCATTATGCGGGACGGATCGGACATTTCCGATACCTCGCCGGATGCTCTGGCAGGAATGACCATCGGTGCACAGTCTGCAACGATCCACGCCAACTTCCTGGAAGACATTTACGCTGATTCCGATATTCGCCTCTACCCGACGCAGGATGAAGCCAACCTCGATCTTGCCGCCGGTCGGATCGATCTGATCCTGGCCGACTCCATCGTGCTGTACGAATGGCTGGAAACCGATGACGGGTCCTGCTGCACGTTTGTCGGCGATGCCTATTCCGATCCGGACTATTTCGGTTTCGGTGCCGGTATCGCTCTGCGCCAGGAAGACGATGAACTGCGCGAACGGTTCAACGCCGCACTCGCTGCGATCATTGAAAACGGCACGTGGCAGGACATCAACGACGACTACTTCCCGTTCTCGATCTACTAAGCTGATCGATTGACTGACAAACACGAACCGCGCGCCTTCATGCGCGCGCGGTTCGATCTGCCGGGCAGCCCGAAAGTGAGGGCGCAAATCGGGCAGAGGGACGTGTATGGGTGAACTGTTCGGGTTGCTGGCCTTTGGGGCCGAGGGGTGGGGCGACGAGCTGGCGGCCGGTGCCTGGCTGACCGTGCGGCTCGCTTTGACCACCTTGCCCTTCGGTCTTCTTCTCGGCCTCTGCATCGCGCTGGCCAAGGAATCCGAAAACACTTATCTGCGCGCCATCGGCAACACCTACACGACGGTGTTTCGCGGCCTGCCGGAACTGCTGACCCTGTTCGTCATCTACAACATGGTGCAGTTGCTCGCGAACCGCATTGTTCAGTTCGTTGCGCCAGGTTCTTCCTTCGAGATCAGTGGTTTCGCCGCGGGCGTGGTGGCGCTGGGCGTGGTCTTCGGTGCCTTTTCCTCTGAAGTTTTTCTAGGCGCCATCAGGGCCATACCGAAAGGTCAGGGCGAGGCTGGCCGTTCCCTCGGCCTGACGGCTGTCCAGACCTTCCGCCTCATTACCATGCCTCAACTCTGGCGGCTTGCCCTGCCCGGGCTCGGCAATCTCTGGCTGGTGCTGATCAAGGACACCTCGCTGGTTTCAGTCATCGCGCTCAACGATCTGCTGCGCCAAACCCAGGTTGCGGTGGGTGTGACCAAGGAGCCATTCTTTTTCTATCTCATCGCCTGCCTCATTTATCTGGGCTTCACGTTGATTTCGACCGTCGGCACCAATGCGCTTGAAAAACGTGCCAACCGGGGCTTTGCGATGCGATGACCGATCAATCCATCACATCGCTGGCGCGCATCGCGCCCCAAAAAGCACCACCGGCCAGAGGGCCTTTCGGCCTGGAAAAGAAGGTGTTCGACCAGATCGTGTTGGCGATCGTCCTTGTCGGGCTCGCGGCCTGGATCATCCCCAACATCAATTGGCGGTTCGTTGACCGCTACTGGTTGCGTTATCTGGAAGGTATTCTCGTCACCTTCCAACTGGTCTTTCTGTCGGTCGGTATCGGCGCGCTGTTGTCGTTGCCCATCGCGCTCGCGCGATTGTCCAAGCGCAAATGGCTGACCCTGCCTGCTCGCGCCTACATCACCTTTTTCCGGGGCACGCCGCTGCTGGCCCAACTCTTCCTGCTCTATTATGGGGCCGGGCAATTCAACGCTGCATTTGAAGCAGCCGGTCTCTGGTGGTTCTTCCGCGAACCGTTCTATGTCGCCGTGCTGACCTTCACCTTCAACACCGCCGCCTATCAGGCTGAGATCATGCGCGGCGCAATCCAATCGTTGCCAGCAGGTCAGGCCGAAGCGGCCTCGGCGCTTGGCATCAGCCGCTGGCCGACCTTTTTCAAGGTCGTCCTGCCGCAGGCCTACATCGTGGCGCTGCGTCCGCTGGGTAATGAGTTGATCCTCATGATCAAGGGCTCGGCTATCGCTTCCATCGTGACCGTGCTTGATCTGATGGGGATAACAAGTTTGGCGTATGCCCGATCCTTCAACTTCCAGGCCTTTTTCTGGGCGGCCCTGCTTTATCTGATTGCTGTGGAAGCGGTCCGCCGCATCTGGGATCGACTGGAACGCCATTTGACACGGCATCTGGCCCTTTCGCACTAACAGGGCCTAGCCAGCACGTCACCGGGGGCTTATTCCCTCTGGCAACACGTACATGCTGGAGACCATCACATGGCAAAGGTTGCATTCATCGGTTTGGGCGTCATGGGATACCCGATGGCGGGCTATCTCGCTTCGCGTGGTGGACACGACGTGACGGTTTACAACCGCACGAGCATCAAGGCCGAACAATGGGTGGACCAGAATGGCGGCACGCTTGCCGCGACGCCCTCCGATGCCGCCAAAGATGCACAGATGGTGTTTGCCTGCGTTGGCAATGATGAGGATTTGCGTCAGGTGACGACAGGTCCGGATGGTGCATTTCAGTCAATGGAGTCGGGCAGCATCTTCATCGATCATACGACAGCCTCGGCGCAGGTTGCGCGCGAGCTTGGGGCTGCCGCCGAAGCGGGTGGCTTTGGCTTTCTCGATGCGCCCGTTTCCGGTGGTCAGGCAGGCGCAAAGAATGGTGCGCTGACGGTGATGGTCGGCGGCGAACAGGACGTTTTCGACCGCGCCAGACCGGCCATTGACTGCTTCGCCAAGCAGGTCGGGCTGATGGGGCCGGTCGGCGCCGGTCAGCTCACCAAGATGGTCAATCAGATCTGCATTGCAGGACTGCTTCAGGGCCTCTCGGAAGGCATCGCTTTTGCCAAGAACGCTGGCCTGGATGTCGAGGCGGTGATCGAGGTCATTTCCAAAGGCGCGGCGCAAAGCTGGCAGATGGAGAATCGATGGAAGACCATGGATGCCGGTGCGTTCGACTTCGGGTTCGCCGTCGACTGGATGCGCAAGGACCTCTCCATCGTGCTCGGTGAAGCCAACAGCAATGGCTCGCTGCTACCTGTGACCGCGCTTATCGATCAGTTCTATGCCGAGGTGCAGAAGAACGGCGGCAACCGGATGGACACATCAAGCCTGATCACCCGGCTGACGTAGCACAATCCCTCGTTCTCCATCCGGTAGACCCCCTGGATGGTTTCATCTCAAACACTTGTTGCCGGTCGTTTCTCGACCTTCATATAGTCGAGCGGCAAGGCCGTTGTGTATTTGATCTCCTCCATCGCGAAAGATGAGGACACATCCGACAGATCGATGCGTGCAACCAGCTTCTTGTAGAACGCATCATAAGCGGCGATGTCCGGCACGACGACTTTCAGCAGATAGTCGATGTCGCCGGATAGCCTGTAAAACTCCACCACCTCGGGCATCGCACTGACGACCTCAGCAAACCGCCTCAGCCATTCGTCCGTGTGCTGATTGGTGCGTACCGATACGAAGATCGACACACCGGCCGCGATGGCTTTGCCATTGAGAAGCGCCACACGCTTGCGGATGATGCCCGCTTCTTCGAGCTTTTGGATACGCCGCCAGCAAGGGGTGGCCGACAAGCCGACGCGAGCGGCGATCTCGTTCATCGACAGAGTCGCATCGTCCTGAAGCGCTGACAGGATGCGTCGGTCAATGACATCGAAACTGATATCAGACACGTTCATTTTATGAATTCCGTTTGATTGGTATTTTTTTGCGTTGCACTGTGCATTAGCACCTAGGAATCGCAATGGCTATGCGCAATTCACGCTTGGTGCAGCCCATGTGCGATTCGATCACGTAACACCGGAACAACATGGTTCTCGAACCATGGATTGCGCTTCAACCAGGCTGTGTTGCGCCATGACGGATGCGGAAGGACGATAACAGGCGCCTCGGCCAGCCTATCGAGGTTGTCAGCCTGGGCTTGAATGGTCGCGGTAAGATTTTCCCGACGTTTTTCCGGCAGGTGATAGTCGCGCGCATAGCGGCCGATCACCAAAGTCAGATCGAAAGCCGGCCGGCTGGCAAACAGCCGGTCGTGCCAGGTCGCACGACACTCCCGCCTTGGCGGCAAATCCCCGCCTTTTGCATCGTTGCCGGGAAAGCAGAAGCCCATGGGGACAATCGCAAGCTTCCTTGCATCGTAAAATGTCGCTTCATCAAGACCGAGCCAATTCCTCAGACGGTCACCGGATGGATCGGTGAACGGTTTGCCCGATGCATGAACGCGGGCGCCGGGCGCCTGGCCCGCGAGCAAAATGCGCGCGCTTTTGGAGAGTTGCAGCACCGGGCGTGGCTGATGCGGCAGCTTTGGCAGACGATGAGGATTGTCGTGACAGATCCGGCAGGCGCGTACGTCTTTGAGCAGTAACGGCAGGGCAGCGATCTTCATGCCTGATTAACCGTGTTGGCCAAGGATCTGTTCACTCTTTTGGCAGACTTTAGACACTAGGCTGCAAAGGCAGCACTCTCTCAGTTTTCAAGGCCTCATGTCCACACGCCTGCAAGCCACTGGTGTTTCCAACCTCGCCCAGAGCCGAGCCAGGGCCGATCGCCGCCGCGATACTCGCGGCGCGGTGCGCGGCGTACGTGAGCGGCTGAACTCGGCCACAGGACAGACAGTAACGTTCGAGCAGCAGATCGTCGCTCTTTTTGCCCGCAACCATCTGGGAGGTTTTGCCTTCCAGCTCGCGTTTGCGGTGGCCGTCTGCGCCGCGGTGTTCTTTGTCCTACCCCCTATGATGGCCGGCGCTTGGTCCCTGGCCATTGTTTCGGTTCAGCTGGTCGTTGGCCTGATGGCCAAGAAAGTCGCCCATCAGGATACCGATGATCTCGACCCGGTGAGCTGGGTCCGCCACTTCTCGGTTGCCGAGACGGTGCGCGGCGTTGTCTGGGGGCTCCTGCCCATCAGCCTCTACATCATCGGGTTGCCCCCCGGCCTTGAGGGTATGGACCCGTTGATCTTCTCCATTCTGGTGGTCGTCATCGCGACATCGGCGATGCTCAATCATCATCTGCCCATAGCGGCCGCCTGCGCCACAACGCCGGTCGCTGTCTGCTATGCTCTCTCACTGGGCGTTCGCGGTGATTTCATCAATATCGCGATGGCGCTCGGTGCTTTGGGTGTGCAGCTTTTCTTCCTTGTTATCGCCCAGCAGATGCATCGCACCACCCTCGCCCTGCTTGAAGCGCGTGCCCAAAAAGATGATGTCATCGCCGAGCTTGAGCAACAGCGCGGAATTGCCGAAGAAGCCCGCCGGCGCGCCGATGATGCAAACCTGGCCAAGTCACGCTTCCTGGCGACGATGAGCCATGAACTGCGCACGCCGCTTAATGCCATTCTCGGTTTCTCCGAGGTTCTCAAAGATGAAGTGCTCGGTCAGTTGCCGAACGATCAATACAGGGAGTACTCCCGCGACATTCACGAGTCCGGATCGCATCTTCTCAATCTGATCAACGAAATCCTGGACCTTTCGCGCATCGAAGCCGGGCGGCACGAGTTGAGCGAGGAAGCCGTTCAGATTGCCTACACCGTCGAAGAGGCGGCCCACCTTCTGGCCATGAAGGCAAAGGGCAAAAGCATCACCGTGCATGAAGACTATCAGCAAAACCTGCCGAAGCTGTGGGCCGATGAGCGTGCGGTCCGTCAGATCACGCTCAATCTCCTGTCCAATGCCATCAAGTTCACCCCGCTCAACGGCGAGGTCACGGTTCGCGTGATGGCAACGCAGGATGGCGGGCAAATGATCGAGGTTCGCGACAGCGGGCCGGGCATCCCGGAGGATGAGATCCCCGTTGTTCTGTCATCTTTCGGCCAGGGATCGATCGCCATCAAGAACGCCGAACAAGGCACCGGTCTTGGCCTTCCCATCGTTCAAGCGCTGATGAAGACACATGGCGGCCGTTTCGAACTGCATTCGAAGCTGCGCGAAGGCACGATCGTGCGGGCCATTTTCCCGGCCGACCGCGTGATGCAGGCCATGCCGGCCATGGGGCCAGGACGCGCAGCCTGACCTTTAGGAAGGCAAGGCGGGGCCGACTTCGCCTCCAGACGCAATCGGCACCCTTTTCCTTCTTTTGCCTAGTTTTTCCGCTGACAGGGCGGTACCTCGCCCACTTCCGGCATCCCCACATCGTAGAACGTTGCCATACCTGAATGGGTGGCCGCAGCCGACTTCACCATCATTGCCGCCAAAGCCGCACCGGTTCCCTCGCCGAGCCGCATGCCGAGATTGAGAAGAGCTTTCTTACCCATCGTGTCGAGCACTTTTTGATGCGCTTTCTCGGCAGACACATGCGCGAACAGACAGTGGTCCAGGATGGCTGGATCGATTTTGTGCAAGACAGCGGCTGCTGCTGTCACCACAAAGCCATCGATGACCACCGGGATGCGTTCAGCACGTGCCGATATGATGGTCCCGACCATCGCGGCAATCTCGCGACCGCCAAAACAGCGCAGGACTTCCAGCGGGTCATCGAGGCTGGAGGCATGCAACGCTAAACCGGCCTTGATGGCTTCTACTTTGCGGGCATGCTGCTCTTCGTCCGTCCCGGCGCCTGCACCGACCCAGTCCTCAACGTCACCGCCGAAGAGCGCCGCATAAATGGCCGAGGCCGACGTCGTGTTGCCGATTCCCATTTCACCAAGACACACCAGATCAACGCCGCCAGCGATGGCCTCCATG
This sequence comes from Cohaesibacteraceae bacterium, assembly GCA_028281795.1. Taxonomy (GTDB): domain Bacteria; phylum Pseudomonadota; class Alphaproteobacteria; order Rhizobiales; family MH13; genus MH13. The sequence continues at coordinate 9,884 of JANQJE010000244.1, forward strand.
CCGAATGCGATGGTCGCAGCGCATCCTTTCTCGTCCATAGCCGGTTCCTGGGTGAAGTCACCGACCGGTATATCGAGTGCCAGATCAAACACCTTCAGGCCCAGCCCATGCAGAGCACAAAGCTGATTGATCGCGGCGCCTCCCTGCATGAACAGGTCGACCATCATCTGGGTGACATCCATCGGCCAGTGCGAAACGCCCTGAGCATGCACGCCATGATTGCCGGCGAACAGCGCGACGATCGGGCGTGTGATGGCCGGTTTTTCAACGCCCTGCCAACCGGCCAGGAACAGCGCGATTTCTTCCAGTTCACCGAGTGATCCAGCCGGTTTGAGCAAGTTGGCATTGCGCAACGCCGCCCGTGCCCGCGCTTCCTGATCAGGCTCGGTCAGGCGCCCGAAAAGCGCACGGATGTCATCAAATGGTAAACCGGTTGCAGCGAACAAAATGCATGTCCCTTCGATTATTTCGTGCGGTGTAACGCGTGGACCAAAGCTAGGCAATGACCTTGCCGCCATGCACCGGGATGCGTACCGGTGTTGGTATGGCTTTCCCGTTCGATCTTTACCGCACCTTGCGTTTCGCCACACGCCTGCCGCTGCCGCTTCTTGCGCGCGAGGACGAAGACCCGGTCGTTTCAGCCGACGGGTTTGCGCCTGCCTTTGCCATGTGCGGCGTTCTTGTCGGCCTGATTGGTGGGGTTGTGCTGTCGCTTATCGCCTTGCTCGGTGCATCGCCGATGCTGGCCTCCCTGCTAGGCGTCGGATCGATGATTCTTGTGACCGGTGCGCTGCACGAAGACGGACTTGCCGACTGCGCCGATGGCATAGGGGGCGGGCGGACGCGCGAACGGAAACTGGCCATCATGCGCGACTCGACCATCGGCACCTACGGCGTTCTAGCGCTGATTCTGAATGTGGGAACACGCGTGGCGGCTCTTGCCGCGATCGTCGTGATAAGCCCGTGGACAGCGCTCCTCGTGGTTATCGCCACCCAGACACTCAGCCGTTCAGCGGCGATGATCCCGGCTGCTCTGCTCGATCCGGCCAGGCCGGATGGTGCGGGAGCACGACTTGGCGCGCCTTCGTCACGTGCCGTCATGATCGCAACTGCGGCAGCAAGCGGCGTCGCACTCATCGCTCTGTGCGCGGGACTCGGCGCGCTTGCCGGGTTTGCCGGCCTGCTGCTCGCCGTAACGGCCATGGCCGTTGTTGTCTGGTTGGTGATAGCCGGCGCACAGCGCTATATCGGAGGACAGACCGGGGACGTTTTGGGCGCTACGCAGCAACTGACAGACCTTGCTGGGCTGATCGTGCTTTCTATATCCATACCCATCATGCTTTAGCGCCTGCTAAAACACCTCTCCACCACTGTGTCCGAGTGCTCATGCCCGCTGTCCCACCTCCTGCTCAGCAGGGCTCCACCCTGTCGCCCTGCATTCAGGTTTGCCGTATCGACCCAATGCTCAAACTGTGCGTGGGCTGCGGCCGCACGATGGATGAAATCGGACGCTGGTCCAGACTCAACGACAGCCAAAGGCTACACGTGATGGACCAGCTACCGGCACGTATTGAAAAACTCGGGCCGCAGCGCAGCGCGCTGGGCCTCAGCACCAAGGGTACGGATCAGTGATACCGATTTACGGATGGGTTGCGTTTGCCATTCTTGCGACCGGGCTCGTGGTTCTTCTGGTCGGCGGCAATGACGGAACCCTGCTCGGTGTCGAGCCGGGTCAACTTGCGGCCGTTACGGCAATGCTTGCCCTGCTGGTCTATCTGGGTGGAGGCGTATTCCGGCGCGGCCAGCCGGTCGGCCCGCTTGTGCGACATCTTCTGGTGTGGGGCGGTCTGCTGGCGGTGTTGCTTGCCGGCTACTGGGTGTTTCAGACCTATCTGAGCTAAAAGCCCAGAAGCGCCGCAATGAAACGCGCGGCGACAATCACCAAAAAAATGCCGAAGGATATCTCAAGCGTTCTTTTGGGCAGCGCGTGGGCGATCCTGACGCCAAGGGGTGCGGTGAGCACGGTGAGCGGCAGCAGCAAGGCCACTCCGACCAGTGAAACAAAACCGAGGGAGAAGGGCGGCACGATGCTCATTTGCGGCCACCCTGCATAGATGTAGCCAAACGTCGCCGGTATCGAAATCAACACTCCGACGCCCGATGACGTTGCTATGGAGTTGAGGATCGGACGGCCATAGAGGGTCTGCACCATATTGGCCATGACGCCGCCGCCGATGCCCATCAGCGACGACAGAAGCCCGATGACCGCGCCAATCGCGCGCATGGGCCATGCACCGGGCAGATCATTGCCCAGCTTCCAGCTCTCCTTACCGAACAGCAGCTTGATCGCGTTAAGTGTCGACACGACCGCAAAAACAATCATGAAGACCCACGGATCGGCGTAGCGTGCAATGGCGGCTCCCAGAACGACACCCAGCAGGATCGGTAGAGCCCAAGCCTTGAGGATGGCCATATCCACCGCACCGCGTGCCCGATGCCCTCTGAAAGAGCGTATGGACGTCGGAACGATGACGGCCAGCGAAGTGCCGACAGCCAAAGGCATACGCACGGCATCATCTACACCGGCAAAACCGAACACTTCAAACAGAACCGGAACCATCACTGCGCCGCCGCCAACACCAAAAAGGCCGGACAGCACGCCGGTCACAGCACCTGCGATCAGCAGCAAGCCGGCAAGCAGAAGGGCCTGATCCATCGGAATGGCGGAAAGGACGTCCATATGCTTGGATACCTGGGTTGGGCAGTTGCGCTGGCTGCGTGAGGTACGCCACACGGCGTTCGAGCCTGGAACGGCTGTTGGTAAGGTGGGACAACCTGCCCTAGGCGGTTCGAGCAGGCATGGCAAGAAATGCTTCCAAGCGCGGCAACTAACGCTTGCGACCATGGTAGGGCTGTGCTTTGCACGCTCCCATGAAAAGCGACAACCCGCCTAGCGTGCGTCTTGCCGATTACGCACCGCCGCGCTTTCTCATCGATCACGTTGAATTGTCTGTCCGGCTTGATTGCCGGGACACGCAGGCAACCGGCGTCTATCATGTGAGGCCGAACCCGTCGGTTGATCATGGAACAGCGGAAAGCACGCTGCGCCTTGATGCCGACGGACTTGGTGCGGTTGATGTCTGGTTGAACGATGCCCCGGTCGATGCGCAGCAGGATGCATCGAGCGTTTCACTGAGCGTTCCATCGGACAGCCCTTGCAGGGTCAAGGTCCGCACAAAGCTCGATCCGGCCACGAACACCGCGTTGAGCGGACTTTACCTTACCAACGGTGTGTATTGCACCCAGTGTGAGGCGGAAGGCTTCCGAAGGATCGTACCGTTCATCGACCGGCCTGACGTCCTGGCGACCTATTCGGTTTCGGTCGAGGCGAGCAAGGACGACTGTCCTGTTCTGCTGTCCAACGGAAACCCCGGCGCTGTGGAAGAGCTTGGCAATGGCTGGCACCGCGTCCACTGGAACGATCCGCACCCGAAACCCTGCTACCTGTTTGCACTGGTCGGAGGCAAATTCGACAAGATAACCGATCGTTTCGTCACGAAAGACGAACGAGAGGTCGAGCTGGCCATCTATGTAGAGCCCGGCAAGGCAGATCGCGCAGACTTCGCAATGGATGCGCTGAAACGATCCATGGTCTGGGACGAAGAACGTTTTGGCCGTCTCTACGATCTGGATGTCTTCAACATCGTGGCTGTCTCAGACTTCAATCTGGGCGCGATGGAGAACAAGGGCCTCAACATCTTCAACGACAAATACATCCTGGCCTCTCCTGAAACAGCGACGGACGAAGACTATGAGCGCATCGATTCCATCATCGCTCACGAGTATTTTCACAACTGGTCGGGCAATCGCGTCACATGCCGTGACTGGTTTCAGCTTTGCCTGAAAGAGGGGCTGACCGTTTTCCGCGATCAGGAATACACCAGCGATGTGTATGACCGCTCGGTCAAACGCATCCGTAGTGTACGCGATCTCTGGGCCCATCAGTTCCCCGAAGATGCAGGCCCTTTGGCACACGCCGTCCGACCGGACACCTATCGCGAAATCAACAATTTCTACACCGCAACGGTGTATGAAAAAGGCGCCGAAATCGTGCGTATGATCGCCAATTGGCTGGAGCCGGAACGGTTCCGTGCGGCGATGGACCGGTATTTCTCCACCTATGACGGGCAAGCCGTGCGGCTTGAAGAGTTCCTCGCCTGCGCCGAAATCGAAGGAGCCGACCTCGGCACATGGCCTGATTTCATTGGCTGGTACACGCAGGCGGGCACACCGCATGTGGATGTGGCATTCGAAGCGGACCCTGACGAGAGAACCGCGTCGCTAGCTTTTTCCCAGTCAACGGCTGTCACCCCCGGTCAGAAGACCAAAAAGCCGCTGCCTGTGCCGTGCAAGCTCGCTCTGCTCGACAAGTATGGGCATGACATTGCTTTTTCACCCGATCAGATCTCAACCGAAGGCGGACGATGGGTGGGCGATCAGTTCCTCCTGGAGGACTCAACGGGCGCCATTCATTTTTCCGACCTGCCCGACGGCCTTATCCGGCCGTCGCTCTATCGCGACTATTCCGCCCCTGTGACGCACGACCTGGAAGGCCTGGACGAATCCGACAGACTTTTTCTGGCACGCGAAGACGGCAATGCGTTCAACAGTTGGGCGCAGCTTCAGGCCCTATGCAGCGAAGCACTACAACGACGCTATCACCGTTTGGGTTTGGGCGAACCGCTGGGCGACGATGCCTTGCTGTTTGAGACAATGCTTTCAAAGGGTTTGTGCTGCCCCATCAACAAAACGCTCTTCCACGCTGCGCGCGCAGCGGCCACAACCCTTCCCTCACCTCAGGACCTAGCCCGCACAATCGCACGGGATATTGATCCGCATCGGGTTGAGCTGGCCCGCAAGAGCTTCAGTACGGACCTTTGCCGGATCCACGGCGAGCGGATGCTTGCCATGCTGGAGGAAACGGGTGTTGAAGACGATGGCGATGTCTCGCCGGCGGCTGCGTCCCGCCGCGCTCTCATTCTGGCGCTCCTTCAACATCTCGCCAATATGGACGATCCACGCGCCGAAGCCCTGATCGCCAGAGCCTACGAAACATCCGTCGGCATGACCATGCGCATCAAAACGCTGACGCTTCTGATCAAGCGTCGCAGTCCCGCCGCATGCGATGCCCTTGCTTCTTTTGAGGAACGCTTTGGGGATGATCCCTTGGCGATGGACAAGTGGTTTGCCGTTCAAGCCACGAACGGCAATGCGCAAACCGTGGCCGACCTTGAACACCATGCCTCCTACGACGCCAACAACCCCAATCGCGTACGAAGCCTCATCGGCTCTTTCTCCGGCTTGAACCTGCCGGGCTTTCATGCCGCAGACGGATCAGGTTACAGCCTTCTGGCGGATCGTATTGTCGAGATCGATGCCAACAATCCACAACTCGCCGCTCGCTTGGCGTCGTCCTTTCGAACGTGGAAAACGATGGATAAAGGCCGTCAAGAGCATGCCCGCGCAGCACTGGCCACCGTCAAAACAGAAAAAAATCTGTCGCCGGATTTGTGTGACATTATCTTGCGTATTCGCGATGCCTAATGAGCCCGATTCTTTCCGCTGCGGATTCATTGAACTCCGATTCATAACGGTTTGACGGCTTTTCCTGCGATAATCTGCCATACGCGTTAAAACTTATGCCACTTTTTTGATCCTGCCGCTTCCGGACTCTGGACAAGCCGATTCGGAGCGATTCAAATCGAACTGATTCGGGTGAGAGTTCGTCCCGGCGTATCGTATCAATCAAATAAGGCATGCAGGCATGGCGCGGGCAGCAACTGCCGCGACAAACGGTGATTCATTGCCGTTTTCGGCGGATCATCTCGGTGGAACGGAAACGGCGTCTGCTCAATCGCACAGCGCGCAAAGTGCCTTCCAACCCCAACAATCAGCGCAAACGGCCACCCTGGAAAGCGTAAAGCCAGTTGGCGACACAAGCAGCCTGACATTCAATCTGCGCAATCTGACATCTGTCCTGATCATCACATTCATCATCGTCCTTGCAGCGGTTCGGGCCAGTGGCCTGTGGGCAGACCGAAACGCCCAGTTCAGCCAAGTGCAGATAATGCTGGATACCCAGGCCCAAGCCTTGAGCGCGTTAGCGGCAAACGTCCGGCAACCTTTTGATGCCAACGTCCTGCAAACATCGCTGGATCTTGCCGTGCAGGCACTGCATAGCGGCACCCGCGCTCCAGTCGAGGCCTCTCTGCGCCTTGGCGATGCTCATCTTGTCGCTTCTTTCCCTCAGACGATGTCTGCCGATCCTGTCGATCAACAGCGATTTGACGCTGCAAACCGTCACTTTGTTTCAAGCAGCGCCTATGTCGAAGGCACACACGATGACATCGTCACCTTCGTCCGCATGGATGGCTCGGTTATCCATGCGGCTTGGCTTGACCGCGCGCTGAATGAGCTGGCCCTTCTGGCCGGCATCAGCATTGTCATTCTGATCCTCGGCTACTCCTTCCTCTGGCAAAGCGACCGGACCCAACTTGCCACTGGCCGCTTCAACACGGCTCATCTGAGACTGGAGACCGCTCTGAACCGCGGCCGCAGCGGGCTCTGGGATTGGGATTTGGAGCGGGGTGAAGTCGACTGGTCGAATTCCATGTTCAACATGCTGGGCTACGCACCGACCGGACAGGTGCTGAAAGCCAGTGATCTTGATACCATCCTTCATCCCAGCAATGGCGATCTCGCCATCAAAGCCCGGGCCCTCCTGAAAGCACGTAAAGGCCAACTCGAAACGACGGTCCGCATGATGCATGCTGACGGCCAATGGCGCTGGATTCACCTCCATGCCGAGGTCATCCCTATGGCCGGTCAGCGCCTGCGGCTGATCGGGGCTGCAAGCGACATCACCGAGCGGCGGCGTTCGGAGCGGAAGACAACGGAAGCGAACCGGCATCTGCGTGAATCCATTGAAGCGGTCTCGGATGCTTTTGCGCTCTGGGACATGAACGGCAGGCTGGTGGCCAGCAATGCGGGCTTCAGCGCCTTCAACGCCCTCTCCCGTAGCGGCGATCTTCGCGGCAATGATGGAAACCAACTCTGCCCGTTCGATCTGGAACTGTGTGCCGCCCACCTGCTTTCACCGGACGAATGCGAAGATGGCATGCCATTGGAAAAACCGCTGGTCTGCGGGCTTCCAGACGACCGTTGGTATCAGGTCACCGTCAGAAGGACCTATGATGGCGGATTTGCCTTCCTGGGCAGCGACATCACTGCCCTTAAAGAGAAAGAACAGGCTTTGGTGGAGTCAGAGCGCCGGCTTATCGGCGCCATTGGTGATCTCACACGCTCCCGCCGCGACATGAAGGCACTGGCCGAGCGATACAACACCGAAAAGGAACGTGCAGAAGCGGCAAACCGTGTCAAATCGGAGTTTCTTGCCAATATGAGCCACGAGCTGCGCACGCCTCTCAATGCCATTATCGGCTTCTCCGAACTGATGCGCGCAGAAATGCTCGGCCCTTTGGGCAATGATACATACACCGGTTATGCCACCGACATTCACAACAGCGGACAGTTCCTTCTCAGCGTTATTTCAGACGTTCTGGACATGGCCAAGCTGGATGCCAATCGCATCAGCATCGTTCCGGCGCGGGAACGCGTGGCCGAAGCCATCCAGCAATGCGTGCGGATGGTGCAGCTTGATGCCGACCGTTCCAACGTCGCCATCACCTGCGACCTGACCGGGGACGAGATGGTTGAAGCAGATCCGCGCGCCATTCGTCAGGTTGTGCTGAACCTGCTGGACAACGCGGTTAAATTCACTCCGCAAGGCGGCAGCATTGCGGTGCGCGCCCGCTGCAAAGGCGGCAAACTGTTCCTGACCGTTCGTGACACCGGGATCGGTATTCCGGCGAGCAAACTGCGCAAGGTTACCGAGCCTTTTGAGCAGGTGCACAGCGCCCTCACCCGTCCGCGTGAAGGCTCAGGCCTCGGCCTTGCCATTTCACGAAAACTTGTCGAACTGCACAATGGATCGCTTCACATCCGGTCCAAGGAGTCGGTCGGAACTCTCGTCGGCATCGTTCTTCCGCTCGACCACTCGCCGGTCGACAAAGGCTCTGTCGCTGCAAGCGCCAACACAACCAAGCGCAATGCTTTTGCGTCACCAACCATGGGTGTGCCCACGGTCTGGCACTGACCCACAGGGACACCCCCGTGGGTCAGCCGGTTGCGATGCAAGGCATCAAGCCGACAGATTACAGCGACTGCTCGCTTGTTCCGTCGTCAGCCCCAGGGTTACGGGGGCCATCGCGATCACCGCCACGAAAACCACGGCGCAACTCGCGTGGCTCCAGGCTGCCGTCATCGTTGCGGTCCATGCGGGCAAAGCGTGCTTCGCTGGCAGCCGTCATCTCCTCCAGAGACAGGGTACCATCTTCGTCGGAATCAATGCGAGCGATACGCTCCGCTGCGCGCTCTTCGGCAACGCGCTGGCGTTCGGCCACCATTTCAGCCGGCGTCACCAGGCCGTCGCCATCGGCATCAAGGCTGGTGAAGCGCTCATTGACGCCGGCCTGAAACTCTTCCAGCGAGATCATGCGATCGCCGTCGGCATCGGCGCGCGCAAACCGCTCACCTGCGCGAAAAGCTGCGCCACGGTCACGTTCCTGGATGCCCGAGCGATTATCATTGGCAAAAGCGGCAACGCTCAAGCCTGTGGCCATCATCGTGCCAGCAAGGGCAAGAACAGTGAGGTTTTTAAGTTTGGTCATGGGTTTCTTCCTTCGAGAATGTCGCCCCCGAGGGATGAACGTGGATGGTTGTCATCCACGGCAACAAACAGGCGGTTGAACCGGGATCGGATGTCCGCCTGCGTGTGCTCAAGATGCGTCGTGACGGTGTCCAGACTTGGAAGGTCGGAAGCCTGGGTCACCAGACGGCGCAAACTGGGTGCGGCACTTGCCGGATCGAAAACACCGTCCAGGCAAAGCCGTAAGAGTTGGGAAAGGGTTCCATAAAGACGATGCGCTTCGCGCAACGCGGTTCCATCATCGGCGGAGAGGATGCCGGCGTCTTGCAGCGCAGCCAACGCCTCTTCCGTGCCGGCATGGAGCACGCCGGGATGGGCATGTGCGTGGCGCAGTTGAAGGCCCTGCGCGATGAATTCGATATCGATGATCCCTCCGGGAGCGAGCTTCAAGTCAAACACACCGCTCGCCGGTTTTTCCCGCTCGATCAGCGCGCGCATGTCCGCCACATCCTTGCGGATGGCTAGGTCGTCCACCTTTCTCGTCAGGGTCCGGCGGATCGCATCGCAGATCGCAGAACACCCTGTGTCGCTTCGGCCAAAAGGGCGCGCCCGCGTCAGCGCCATGTGCTCCCATGTCCGGGCCGAACCGGTCTGGTAACGCTCGAAGGCGGTCAGACTGGTCGCGAGCGGACCGGCATTGCCGGAGGGACGCAAACGCATATCAAGTTCATAGAGCACGCCTTCAGCCGTCGGTGCACTGAGCGCTGCGATCAGCCGTTGCGTCACACGGGTGTAGTACTGTGACGGTGCGATGGGACGGTCGCCATCGCTTTCCAGTTGGGGTTGATCACCGACCTCTGGCAGGTCGTAGATCAGCAGCAGGTCAAGATCCGACGAAGCGGTCAGCTCCCGGCTGCCAAGCTTGCCCATGCCAAGAACACAAAGGCTTGCCCCGTTGAAACCGCCATGCTTCTCGCGCACGTCCGCCTGCGCCAGATCGAGAAGCGCAAGCACTGTCTCTTCGGCAAGGTCCGTGTAGGCGGCGGCGGCTTCGACAGCGGTGAGGGTCTGTGAGAGCAAACGCACGCCGATCAGAAAATGATGTTCCTGTCCCACGATCCGGCTGGCATTGAGCTTGGCTTCATACGTTGGCGCTTCGCCAATCGCACGTTCCAGATCGGCGCGAATGGCGTCACGGTTTGGCAGCGATCCGAAAAAGCGCGGGTCAAGCAGCGCATCGAACAGGCGTGGCTGCCGGGCGAGCGTGTCAGCAAGTCTGGGTGCGGTGCCCATGATGCGGGCGAGCAAATCCACCACGGCGGGATTGCTCTCCAGCATAGAAAAAAACTGCAGCCCGGCCGGAAGGCCATGCAGAAAACCGTCGAGCGAGCGCAACGCGGCCTCGGGACGGTCGGTCTGACCAAAAACTCGCAAAAGATCCGCTCCGAGAACCCGGAGGCGTTCACGCGCAGCGCTTGTCGCCGTGGCGTTCATCCGGCCACGCATCCACCCCTGCAACAAACGATGGACGTCGGCGGGCTGATCGTAACCAAGTGTCCGCAGATGCGTATCCAGCGCTTCGGTGAAGTCCTCCGCAAAAAGGTCGACAGCTTCGCCCTCCTCCGTCTCATCGGGGAAAAGAGCGTTGAACTGGGTGTGAACGGTTTCAAGCGTGGCGAGAACGTCGGCGTCGAAGGTTGCAAGATCGACATTCATCAGTCTGGCAACGCGTGTGCGTTCGGCATCGTCCTGTGGCAGGCGGTGGGTCTGTTCGTCGCGTACCATCTGAATGCAATGTTCTACGGTGCGCAGATGGTCATAGGCCTGACAAAGCGCCTGCGCGGCTTCAGCATCGATCCATTGCAGGTCGGCCAGCCCGCTCAAAGCATCCTTCGTGCGGACCAGGCGCAGCGCCGGGTTCCGGCCGCCGGCTATGAGCTGTTGGGTTTGGGCAAAAAACTCGATCTCACGGATTCCGCCGCGGCCGAGCTTCACATCATGGCCGGGAACGGTGATGGCACCAAACCCCTTGTGCGCATTGATCCGTCTCTTGATTGAGCGGATGGAGTCAATCGCGGCGTAGTCCAGATGGCGGCGCCAAATGAACGGCTTGATGTCGTCCAGGAACCTTGCGCCAAGCACCGGGTCGCCCGCAACGCAACGTGCCTTGATCATCGCAGCCCGCTCCCAGGTTCGCCCCTGGGCTTCGTAATAGTTCAGAGCGCCATCGATCGAGAGAGCAAGCGGCGTCGATGCCGGGTCAGGGCGCAGGCGTAGGTCGGTGCGGAAGACATAGCCCTCGCCGGTACGCTCCTGAAGCAGGCGTACCAAACGCCGGGTCACCCGAACGGCAAAAGGCGCGGCTTCGACCTTTTCGGACGTTTGTTCGTCCAGGATGCGCGGATCGAACAGGATGATGAGGTCGATGTCGCTGGAATAGTTGAGCTCCTCGGCACCAAGCTTGCCCATGCCCAGAACGGTGTAGCCTTCGACAGCTTCGGAGTTGCCCAACCAGCGATCGCCTCGCCCTTCGAGCACGAAGGAAGCCCGCACGGCCCGTTCGATGGCTGCATCGGCAAATGCAGAAAGCGCACAAGTCGTGTCGTCGACCGAGCTTTGTCCGGTACGATCAGCAAGCGCGATGGCGAGCGTTGCCCGATGCTTGGCGGTGCGCAGGGCCGCCATGATGGCCTGTTCGTCATCCAAAGGCGCTTGGCACAGTGTTTCGATGGCTGCATCGACTTCCGCACGCGGATCGCCGACGACAATCTCGGCGGGCTCCTCTGACCCGTGAACTTTCCCGGCCAGATCGCTCAGGTGTGGCGAAGCCGCGAAGACTGCTTCAAGGCGCGTATTCATGACCGGTCCTCCGGCACGCCAAAGGGCAAAGACAGAATGACTTTCAGTCCAGGATTGGCATCATCCAACATCAGCGTGCCGTCATGG
>JANQJE010000276.1 GCA_028281795.1 Cohaesibacteraceae bacterium
CTATCGTGGCATAGCCCGCGGCTACACCGCCGAAGCCACTGCGGGTTTTCCTTTCGGCGCGTCCTATCCGCAACTCGAATGGCTGACCATCGGGCGCACAGCCGGCGTCCCGCATTCCTTCATTGCAATGATCGTCATCGCCCTCATCATGTGGTTCGTGCTGCACCATTCGGTCTTTGGACGGCACCTTTTTGCCGTCGGCAAGAATGAGGAGACAGCCCGGTTTTCCGGAATCCGTTCAGGGTTCGTGATCACCTCAGCCTACGTCATCTGCTCGGTTCTTGCTGCGGTGGCTGCAATCTATTTCGCCATGTTCACCAAGTCGGTGCAGCCGTCCTCGCACGGCAATTTCTATGAACTCTACGCGATCGCCGCGGCAGTGTTGGGCGGGTTTTCGTTGCGCGGCGGAGAAGGGTCGATCGTTGGTGTGGTGCTTGGCGCGCTCCTGCTTCAGGAGCTGCAAAATCTCGTCAACCTGCTTGGTATTCCCTCGTCGCTGAACTTTGCCGTGATGGGGACGGTCATCCTTCTCGGCGTTCTCGCCGATCAGCAGCTTGCCGCCTACCGGGCAAAAAAGCGGGCGGCGAAGGCTTTTGAACGATTGCAGGCAGAAAGGGCGGACGAGTGATGTCACCGTGGAACGTGGTATGTTCAGGAGGGGGAACCGCGGGTTTGAAACCCGGGCGGGCCGCATTTGACTGTCGGATGAAACACCGATGAGCGCACTTGAACTGAAGAACGTGTCCAAGCATTTCGGTGCCATCCAGGCGCTCAACGGCGTTTCTCTGTCCATCGAGCCGGGAGAGGTGGTTGGCCTTATGGGTGACAACGGCGCCGGCAAGTCGACGATGGTCAAGGTTATTGCGGGAAACTTCGCGCCATCGTCCGGTGAGATTTTCATCAATGGCTCGAAGGCCCATTTTCACAAGCCGCTCGATGCGCAGAAGGCCGGTATCGAGGCCGTCTATCAGGATCTTGCGATCTGCAACAACCTGTCGGCAGCGTCCAATGTGTTTCTCGGCCGCGAGCCCGTTCGCCGCTTCGGCCCTGTGAAGGTCGTCGACTACGGTGCGATGCGACGCCGCGCGAGCGAACTTTTCGCGCGCCTGAAATCCGAGACCCGGCCGCGCGATCTGGTGCGAAAAATGTCGGGCGGCCAGCGCCAGGCCGTTGCGATCGCCCGCTCGCTGCTCACCGACGCCCGCATCATTCTGATGGACGAGCCGACGGCGGCGATTTCGGTGCGCCAAGTCGCAGAGGTTCTCAACCTGATCCGACAACTCAGCGAACACGGCATCGCCGTGGTTCTCATCAGCCACCGCATGCCGGATGTCTTCGAGGTTGCCGACAAGGTCGCGGTCCTGCGCCGTGGCAAACTCGTCGCCAGCAAGGACGCCTCGCAGTCGTCTCCGGAAGAAGTGACCGGCCTGATCACCGGAGCCATTGAGTCCGCATGATCTGTAAGGAGTCAAAGCTATGAACCGCCCCGCCATCTCCGATGTCATCGACCGCTCCGAGCACGGTGGGCTGATCTCCCGGATCACCAGCCAGCAGACTTTCTGGGTGCTCCTGGCGGCCGTTGTTGCCTGTATCTCGCTTTCGCTCATGACAGACACGTTCGCTACGGAAAGAAATCTCTTCAATGTGACCCGCAACTTCGCCTTCGTTGGCATTATCGCGCTGGGAATGACCGCCGTGATCGCATCAGGAGGCATCGACCTTTCCGTCGGTTCGACCCTGGTCCTTTCGGCCATGACGGTCGGCGTGGTCATGGCAGCTGGCTGGCCATTCTGGATCGGCGCCTTTGCCGCGCTGAGCGTGTCGCTGCTTGTCGGCGCCATCAACGGCGTTCTCATCGCTTACGCCAAGATGCCGCCCTTTGTGGTGACGCTCGGCATGCTGTCGATCGCGCGCAGCCTGGCCATGGTTCTGTCGGACAACAAGATGATCTATGAGTTCGGCCCCGACCATGATGTCCTGCTCTGGCTGGGCGGTGGTTCCACCCTGGGCCTGCCGCACCCGCTGATCATTCTGCTGATCCTGGCGGCGATAACAGCCTTCGCCTTCCGATGGCTGCGCTGGGGTCAGCATCTCTTCGCCATCGGGGGAAACGAACAGGCCGCGGTGCTGACGGGCATTCCGGTCAATCTGGTCAAGGTCAGCGTCTACATGTTCTGCGCCCTGATGGCCGGAATCACAGGCGTGCTGGAAGTCGGCTGGCTTGGCGGCGTGACCACCAATCTGGGCCAGGCGATGGAACTGTCGGTGATCGCCGCAGCGGTCATCGGGGGGGCAAACCTTGCCGGCGGGGTGGGCACGGCTTTCGGTGCCGTCATAGGCGCTCTGCTGATCGAGGTGATCCGCAACAGCCTGATCTTGCTTGGCATCAGCACGTTCTGGCAGGGTACCTTTGTCGGCTCTTTCATTATCGTCGCGGTTGCCTTTGACCGTTTTCGCCAATCGCGAAGTGCGCCCTGAACGGCGGAGACTGTCTGCGCATCAATTCGCATGAGGTTGGCTGAGATGGCTGGCCGTAATGTTGACCCGATGCAATGCTGCGCAGAACCAAGAGCGTCAGGATTGCTTTGGATTTGTCGGTGCCGGGCGCCTATCGGACTCTTGCGTAGACCAGGCAATCACGCGGTTCATCGGAAACATTGGGGTGCATCAAGTAACTGCGCAACATGCCTTCCCGCTCCATCCCCGCCTTCTCCATAACGCGAGCAGACGCCGTGTTCTCGCAGTCGCAAAATGCGAACGTTCGATAGATGTCCGGATGCCCCAATGCATCCTCGACGAGAACGCGGAGAGCCTCCGCGGCGAAGCCTTGTCCCCAAGCGCTTCGCCGCAAAACATAACCATAGCCTGCACGTCTGCCGCCGGGGTGCACGTGGATCATTCCGATCAACTCATCTTGGTCGCTGCTCTCAATAACGAAGGGAAAGCCGCGCCCTTCTGACCATTCGCTTTCGCAGTTTTCCAGATAGCTGACTGTTTCGCTGATCGTTGTGTGGGGTGCCCAGCCAAGATAGCGGGTAACGTCGGGGTCGGTTGCATACCCGTCGTAGATAGCCTCTGCATCATTCAGCCTGCATCGCCGGAGTTTAAGCCGGTCGGTACAAATCCGTTCACCCGGATGGTAAGGGGCCATCTTCATTATCCTATCGATCTGCTTAAGCCGTTGACTAGCACATCCATCACACGAGCCTTTGTAGACCTATCCTAGTCATTTCAAATCTGAAAAGCCGTTTGCAGATTGTCTGCGATACGCACCTGGCCGCTCCTGATATCTGACACGTCTCTGCAAACCGCGAGAGGAACGGGATGGATACCAGGAAACTTAGCCGGTCCGGCCTCAAGGTCAGCGCATTTTCGCGCGGCGCGATGGAGCGCGGCTGCAAGGTTGTCTGGGAGGATACCCAACCGGGTGGGGTGGTGAGCGTATGACAGGGCCGGTAATGCGCCAAATCGTCGTGCCGGCGTCCGGTGGCCCGGAGGTTCTGACGGTCACGAAGCGCGGGATGCCATCGCCCGGACCGGGTGAAGTGCAGATCGCGCAGGAAGCAGTGGGGGTCAACTTCGTCGATCTCAACCATCGCGCGGGCACCCCCTACCCCATCGCTCCGCCCTTCGTGCCGGGTATCGAGGCAGTCGGGCACGTTACGATGCTCGGTGCTGGCGTTGCGGAAGGCTGGCTCGGTGCGTATGTCGGCTATGCCGGGCCGATGCCGGGGGCCTATGCCTCCCATGCGGTGATCGCAGCGGGCGATCTTGTCCGCATCGACCCGGCGGTCGGTTCTGAAACGGCTGCTGCCCTGCTGATGCAGGGCATGACCGCCTGGTATCTCGCGAACAGAGTAACTGATATCCGGGCGGGCGATGCCACCCTCGTCCATGCGGCAGCGACCGGTGTCGGGCAGCATCTGGCACGGCTGCTTCGGGCGAAAGGCGCGCTTGTGATCGGCACGTCACGGCACGCCCACGGCGTGGCATCTATGCAGGCCAATGGTGTGGATCACGCTTTGCAGATCACCGATCCGGCCGATCTTCCAGCCCTGGTGGCCAACGCCTTAGGTCAGCGCCATGGCGTTGCCGTCGCTTTCGACTCGCTTGGCGGGTTCTATAGCCTTCCCACCCTTCGGACCCTACGCGCCAAGGGCCATTTCATCAGCTACGGTCTGGCGGCAGGATCCATGCCACCACTGGCGATTGCGGCTCTCTCCGGGTTCTTCAATGACGGTCTGGTCGGATCGATCAAGGTTCAGTGGGCGAGTCTGGGCGACTATCTGGACAGCCCTGACCTTCGGCAACAGGCCGCCGACGCGGTGTTCCAGGGGCTCGCCTCCGGCGATCTAATCGCCCCCTCCATCAGGACGTTCCCGCTCGATCAAGCCCGCGACGCCCATGCCTGGATGCAGGAGGCCGGGCGCTCCGGCAAGGCTGTGCTGATACCCTGACGCTCTACGACACAAACGACCGGCTCAGTTCGCGACGGCCAGACGTTCGCCGACCCATGGCAGGATGATCGACTCAAGCCGTTCTCCGACCAGCTGACGGTGATCACCTGCATAGACATCCAGGCGATGGGGTATGCGCTCTGCCCCGAGGCGCTGCGAGAAGGCGAGCGTGCCGTTGGTGATATGCAGGAACTGATCGCCCAGCCCGACGCCCAGCGCGAGCCCTCGAAGCTGGCGCAGCGCATCGCGCGCACCGCGCACCTGGCGCACCGGCAAGGCATCCCGATACCGGTCGTAAGCGGCATCGTCGAGCACGACCTCGTTCCGCACGATATCGAACGGAAAGTCACCATAGACCGGCGGCTGGTCGGGATCGGGACTGAACGCGGTGACGATGCCGAGCGTCGCCACGGCATAGAAATCCCGACCCGCCAGGACACTTTCCAATGCTTCCGGCGTCGTGATCTGTGCGCTGCGCTTCCATGCGTCATTGCCGAAGCCGACATCGTCGATGGCCGCTAGGCAACAGGGACTCAACGCCCAGATAACGGAAAAGGTGTCCGGCCGGGTCATCGCCAGGTTCAGTGCGCCGTACCCGCCCATCGAGTGGCCGACAACGGCGCGGCTGTCCTTGTCGGCGAGCGTGCGGAACTCCCGATCGATGAAACCGACAAGGTCGTCGGCGATGTAATCGCCCCAGCCGCCGCTGACCGGCGAGTTGCGGTAGAAGCCACCGCCATACCGATTGCCGCCATTGGGCATCACCATGAGTACTTCAGGCAATTCACCCGCCGCAATCAGGCGATCGAGGATGTGGGGGACATCGAAGTGTCCGAGCCATACGCCATAGTCGTCGAAGATGCCGTGTAACAGATAGACCACCGGGTAGCGGCGATCCGGCTCGCTGTCATAGCCCGGCGGCAGGTAGACAGCGGCTTCCTGAACATCGGCGGTGCCGAGCAGGTTACCGGCCAGCGCGGGCGCGGGCACCTCCACTTCAACGACATGCCCCACCGTGTCAGAGGCCGGTTGCGCCTGCAGCGGTGCCACGAGGCTGAGCAGAGCCGACAAGATGGCAATGGCAAGTGAGCGTGTCATAACAAAGACCCCCCGGTTCTTTGATCCATTCGCGGTATGTGGTTCTCCGAAACGCCAAACACAAGGACGGTTAAGTCGGAGCATCGGTGTCCACACGCGCGTTTGCACGACGGACAAAACCTTCGCTAAACCACTAATACGCTCCGTGCGAGTGAATCCGGCACACCGGTTGCCGGGTCGGCAAAGACTGGACCCATGGCTGAGAGCTACACATTCGATGACAATCTGGGCTACATGCTCAACCGATGCGCGGCCCAGATGGCACAGCGGTTTCAACGCGAGCTCGATCCCTACGGCATCAGCCTTGCCCAGTGGGGCGCCCTGCTTGCCATCCATCAGCAAGGCCAAGCCCTGCCGTCCGATGTGGCCGCACGCGTGGGAATCGACCGCGGCGCCACAACACGATTGATCGCTCGTATGGAAGAAAAGGGCCTTGTCGAGCGGCAGGCCAATGCGCAGGACGGGCGGTCGGTGGTTCTCTCCCTGACTTCCGCAACCCGATCTCTGATGCCCGAACTGATCGCCCTGTCGAAACGAGTGAACCAGGAAGCCCTGGGGGCCCTGCCTGAAAAGGACCGGGCCGCTCTTATGTCCACGCTCGACCGTCTTCTTCAAACGCTGAGCCACTAGATGCCGTCTTCTCTTGCGGGCTTTACAACCGGCCTTACTTTTGCCCATTTAATTGCCTAGGCAATTACCTAACCGAAAGAGGAGATGTTGATGGGTGAGACTTCTTTGAATCGTCGCGATCTGCTGATTGCGGTCGGTGCCGGCTTGGCGATGGGAACCGGGATGCCGCTGACTGGGGCAAGCGCGCAGGAAGGCGCTACGCGCGTTGCTTTGGTGACGGGTTGCAGTTCGGGCTTCGGACGCCTGACCGCCCTTGCACTCGCCCGGGCGGGCTTTGTGACACTTGCGACCATGCGAGACACCCTTGGGGCCAACGCGGAAGAGGCAGAAGCGCTTCAAACCCTGGCCGCACAGGACAATCTCAGCCTTGAGGTTCTCGATCTTGACGTCCGCAGGAACGAAAGCGTCGCGCAGGCCGTGGCGACCGCCCAGACGGCTGGCCCCCTCACGGTTCTGGTCAACAATGCCGGTTACATTCTTGCCGGGTCCATCGAACTGCATCCCGAGGAGGATGTCCGGGCGCAGTTCGAGACCAATCTGGTCGGCTATCACCGGCTGATCCGTGCCGTTTTGCCGGCGATGCGCGCACGCGGTCAAGGCCTCATCGTTCAGGTCAGTTCCGGTCTCGGGCGGATCGTGTTCCCCACGCAAGGCTGGTATGTCGCCACCAAGTTCGCGATCGAAGGCATGTCCGAGGCGCTTGCCTATGAGCTGGCACCGTTCGGCGTGGACGTCTCAATCGTGCAGCCGACCCAATACCCCACACAGTTTCTGGCGAATGGCAGGCGCTACTTCGACGACCTCGTTGACCGGATCGACGATGAACGCCGCTCCGCCTACGCGCCGCAGATCGACATGACCCGTTTCGGGCTGCAAGACAGCGACGGACCCGATCCGGCGGACGTCGCGCACGCCGTACGCGATCTGGCGCTGATGCCCGACGGGACGCGGCCCTTGCGGCGCATCGTGTCGCCCGAACCGGAAGGCCTGCAACAGATCAACAACGGCCTGTCCGCTGCTCAGGACGCTGTCTTTGACGGAACGCCTTTTGCCGACTGGCGCGCGAGCGTAACCGACTAGGGCAGCATCTCCCTAACCCGCTCAGGTTGAGAACGGACACCGTACCACGTCTCTTCGATCCATTGCCTTTCAACATTGTCAGACATAATGCTTTACTATGTCGGACAATGTGGATAGGACAATTCCATGGAGATGGGGCAGACCCTCGATAAGACGGCCAGCCAAGGCCGCGACACGGTGATCCGCGAAGCGCGCAAGCGCCGCCTTGCAGCGGGCGGGAAGAACCGCGTTCAGGAGGTCATCGATGCTCTGATCGAGGTGATCGAAGTGTCGGGCCTCAAGGCCGGAGACCGCCTGCCCCCGGAAACGGAACTGGCGGCCAGCCTCGGCGTCAGCCGGTCGAGCATCCGTGAAGCCCTCACCTCCTGGCAGCGCATGGGGATCGTCGTGCGCAACAAGGGGGCCGGAACCCGCCTCGCGGCCGACATTTCAAGCTCGTCGCTGACCCTGCCGATCACTTATCAGCTTGAGGCAGAAGGCCTCATCCGTACGCACGCGGTACGCCGTCCCCTGGAGATCGAAGCGGTCCGTCTGGCTGCGCGGAACGCCGGCGACACCGACCGCCGCATCATCCGCGCGCGGTGCGACGAACTCCAGGCGATCTACGAAGCCGGACGGGACTGGCGCCCGGCCGATGCCCGCTTTCACGCCGCCATTCACGACGCCAGCGGCAACCCGCTTTTCGGCCAACTGATCCGCCAGTTGCATGAAGCGTTTCACGACATTTACGAGGTGCCGCTGGGCAAGCCGCAACTCGGCCACTGCACCATCGTCACCCATATCGACCTGATGGAAGCGGTTGTCGACGGGGATGGCGCGCGCGCCGTCGACGTTGTGACCGATATCATCGATACGGTCGAGGCCGAGGTTCTGGACCTGTTGCATGACGAACGCAAAGCACCCTGACCGACCGGACCTTGCCACCCGTCTTGCCCAGCCGTTCGGCGAAGGGTCAGGCAGCATCACGCCACCAATCTATCAGACCTCGCTGTTCGGGTTCGAAGACTTCGACAGCTTCGCCGACGCGATGGCAGGCCGCAACGGGCTTGATATCTACACCCGCGTCGGCAACCCGACGACACGGACCTTTGAAGAGATGATGGCAAGCGCCGAGCAGACCGATGCGGCCATCGGTTTCGCCTCCGGCATGGGTGCGGTCTCCGCCGTTGCGTTTGCTTTCCTGAAGCCCGGCGACCGGATTGCGGCGGTCGAGCATCTTTATCCGGATGCCTACCGCCTGTTCGAGCGCCTGCTCAGGCCATTCGGCATCCACATCGACTACCATCCCGTGTCGGCGTTTGAAGACGATCCCGATCTGATGCGCGGCTGTCGGCTGGCCTATCTGGAAAGCCCGACCAGCATCATGCTGCAGACAGCGGACCTTGCCAGAATCGCAGCTCACGCCCGGCGGCATGACTGCCTGACAGTGATCGACAATTCCTGGGCAACGCCTGTTTTTCAGCGTCCCGCAACGCTTGGCATCGATGTGGTTCTACACTCGGCTTCGAAATACATTTCAGGCCACTCCGACACGGTTGCTGGTGTTGTCTGCACCAACCAGGACCTGACTGACCGGATCCGCGACATCTCGCTGCCGCTCCTGGGCGGCAAGCTCGCCCCCTTCGAAGCATGGCTGCTGATCCGGGGCATGCGCACGCTTGCCGCGCGCATGCAGACCCATCAGGCCACCGCCAATCTGTTTGTCGAGCGCCTGGCCGACCTCCCCCACATCATTGCCGTCAATACACCTGACCCCGGCTCGGTGCCGGGTCTGGACGGCCGGTCGGGCCTTCTGTCCGTCGCTTTTGCGCCCACCATCGACATGAAAGCCTTCGTGGACGGCCTTTCGCTGTTCAAGCCGGGCGTCAGCTGGGGCGGATTTGAAAGCTTGGTCCTGCCCGCCAGCGTCGCGCTCGGCCAGAAGGGTGAGCAAAACGCCCTGCAACGCTTCGGCGTCCCGGCCTCCCTGGTGCGGCTGAGCCTGGGCCTGGAAAGCAGCGAGGACCTCTGGACCGATTTCACCAACGCCTTTCACCAAGCCGGGAGTGCTCAACGCGTCCCGGTTCAACACAACAAGAATGGAGGAAACCATGAGACTGCTACTGACAACACTGGCCGCAGGGTGCTCGCTTCTGGCGACATCGGCGGTGGCGGACACAAACCTCAGGCTGGTTGAGGTTATCACCAGCCCGGAGCGCACCGAAGTGCTGGCCGCGCAAGTCGCCCAGTTCGAGGCCGACAATCCCGGCGTAACAGTGGAAATCACCTCTCTGCCCTGGGGCCAGGCTTTTGAAACGCTGGCCACCATGGTGGCTGGCGGCGACATTCCCGATGTGGTCGAGATGCCAGACCGCTGGCTTGCGCTTTATGCCGGCGCCGGTCATCTGGTCGACCTGGAAGGCCATATTGCCGAGTGGGAGCATGGCGGTACGCTAACCGACAAGACGCTCGCCATGGGCCGTCTAGCAGGCGGCACCGCCTACACCGTGCCCTACGGCTTTTACCTGCGCGCCATGTTCTACAATCGCACGCTTCTCGACGAAGCCGGTGTCTCTGAGCCGCCGTCGACGATGGATGAGTTCATGGAAGCGTCCGCTGCCGTATCGGCTCTCGACGGAAAGTATGGCTACTGTCTGCGTGGTGGCCCCGGCGGATTGAATGGCTGGATGATGATGGCCACCACTATGAGCGGCAGTCCCGACTTCTTCACCGAAGACGGACAAAGCACGATCAACCAGCCAGCATCGGTCGACGGCATCCAGTATCTGATCGACCTTTATCAGAACGGCTATGCGCCGCGCGATGCGGTCAACTGGGGCTTCAACGAGATTGTCGCGGGTTTCTATTCGGGCACCTGCGCCTTCCTCGATCAGGACCCGGATGCGCTGATCGCCATCGCGAGCCGCATGGATGCCGACGACTTCGCCGTCATGCCGATGCCGACCGGGCCATCGGGCATGGCCTTCCCGACCATCGGCTATGCCGGTTGGTCAGTGTTCACGGCAACCGAGCATGAAGAGGAAAGCTGGGACCTTGTGGCTCATCTGGCCTCGCCGGAAAGCAACCTGACCTGGGCGCGCGAAGTCGGCGTGATCCCCATCCATCAGGGTGCGGAGATGGACCCGCATTTCCGGACCGATCAGTTTGCCGGATGGTTCGAAACGCTGAACGGCGATGCCTACGAGCCACTGATCATGCCGACCTATCTGGAACAGTTCGGTTACTTTGCCGACGCCATTGCGCTGGAAACCAGCCAGCAGGCCCTGCTCGGCGATATCACCGCGCAGGAGATGGCCGACATCTGGGCGGAGTTCCTGACCGAGGAATATGGCCGCTGGCAGGCTGAACAGCAGTGACCGGTACGGTTCACCACGCGAAGAAAGCTCCCGGGGTTCCCCGGGGGCGTTTCGGGCTGACCCTGTCCTATCTGGTCGAGCCCTACCTTTACCTCTCGCCCGCCGTCATTCTGATTGGGCTGATCATTCTGGCGCCGCTGGCCATCGGCATTTCCTATTCGTTCCAGGCCATTGCGCTGCTGCGCCCGTTCGACACCGGCTGGGTGGGTCTTGAAAACTTTCAGGCGCTGTTTGCCGACCGCCATTTCTGGCGTGCGCTGACCAACACGTTCTGGTGGACGCTCTACTGCGTCCTCTTCCAGTTCGTACTCGGTCTCGGTCTGGCGCTGCTGCTGAACACCGCCTTCTGGGGCAAGAAACTGGTACAGTCGGTGGTGTTCCTGCCCTGGGCGGTCCCGGCGCTTCTATCTGCGCTGACCTGGGCCTGGCTGTTCAACCCCGTTGTCGGCCCCTTGCCCCACTGGCTCGCTGCGCTCGGCATCCTGTCGGAGCCCTACAACATTCTCGGCAATCCGGATGTCGCCATCTGGGGACCCATCGTCGCCAACATCTGGTTCGGCATCCCGTTCTTTGCCATCACACTGCTCGCCGCGCTGCAATCGATCCCCGCCGACATGTATGAGGCGGCTGAGATCGACGGCGCGACGCCCTGGCAGCGCTTCACCAAGATCACCCTGCCTTTCCTGGCGCCGATGATCGCGATCACCGTCATGCTACGCGCCATCTGGATCGCCAACTTTGCCGATCTGATCTACGTGATGACCGGTGGCGGACCGGCCAATTCCACGCAGATTCTGGCAACCTTCATCTTCACAACGGCCTTTCGCAGGCTCGACCTCGGTTATGCCTCGGCCATCGCCGTGATTCTGCTCATCCTGATGATGCTCTACGCTGCGATCCTGATGACGCTGCGCCAGAAGCTCGTGAGAGTTTAGAGCGGGGAGCTTCAGGCCATGGCGTATGTCCAACCCCGCAACCCCCTTCTGACCGTCGGCAAGTATCTGGCGATCCTTGCCTACGTGGCCTTTGCGCTGTTCCCGATCTACTGGCTGGTGAAGATCGCGCTGACGCCCGACAGGCTGATCTTTACCGAAGCGACGCAGCTCTGGCCGAGTCGCCTGACGCTGGAGAACTTTCAGTCGGTGATCTTCTTCACCGATTTCATGATCTACTTTTCCAACAGCATCATCGTTTCGCTGGGCACGGCGGTCGCG
>JANQJE010000279.1 GCA_028281795.1 Cohaesibacteraceae bacterium
TGAGCAACATGAAATCACGGTGATGCAAGCCAATGCCCCGTGATCGGAACAGCCTGCTCCGGAACGATCCCCCAGGTCACTGTCGGCGCGATGTCGCCCGCGTCGATCTCAACCTCCCGGTCGAATGCCGCATCGGCATCGCTCGCAAGGCCTTTCCAGGCCTCCATGGCAGCGTCCCAGTCGGCGCCATCTGGTGCAAAAGGACGGTCTTTCAGATAAGCGAACGTCGTCTCATCGGGCGCAACCAGCCCGCATTTGGCGCCCCCTTCGATGGAGAGGTTGCACAGCGTCATGCGGCCTTCCATGGACAAAGCACGGACTGCGCTGCCCGCATATTCGATAACGTGGCCACGTGCACCATCCGAGCCAAGTCTGGCGATCCAGTTGAGCGCCATATCCTTGGCCGTGATGCCGTCGGGCAGCGTACCCTCGAATGTGAGCCGCATGGTTTTCGGGCGGGTCTGCCAGAGCGTCTGTATCGCCAGAACATGGGCAACGTCCGTCGCACCGATCCCAAAGGCAAACGCACCGAACGCACCATGGGTAGAGGTGTGGCTGTCACCGCAAACGATCATCAGACCCGGAAGCGTGAAACCCTGTTCCGGCCCGGTCACATGGACGATGCCCTGACGCGGATCATCCAGGCCGAAATGACGAATGCCATGTGTCTCGGCATTCTCCGCCAATGTTGCGATCATCCGGCGTATGGCATCGCTTGCGCCACCTGAGGCCCGGTCGCGCGTCGGCACATAATGATCGCTGACAGCAATGGTGAGCTCCGGGTGCGCGACGCTCAAACCGCGCGCAGCCAGCTTGCCAAACGCGTGATGCGAACCTTCATGAATCAGGTGGCGGTCGACCCACAGAAGCGACGCTCCATCATCCCGGCGCAGCACCTCATGGGCGCTCCACAGACGGTCAAAGAGCGTCGCACCGCTCATGATGTCACACGCACGATGCCGTTGAAATCGCTCTCGACACCGACGATCGGCTCCCAGTGACGGTTCTCATTCTCACCGACACGCTCCAATGACATGGAGAGCTGGTAGCGGTCCGGCCTGTAGGACGCGGCTAGATGTTCGACACCGCGCCCCTGCTCGTCGCGCACAATGCGCTCGAGCGAAAGAAGCGCCGACCCAGCCGGAACATCAAGGGCTGCAGCCACGTCGGGGGCTGCAAGTGTGGCGGACACCGATTGCTGTGCGCTGTCGATGCGCACGCCGCCAAGCTCCAACAATGAGTAGAGAGGCCGCGTGGCAAGGTCGGCTTCGGAATAGCTCAAGGCGACGTCTTCGGGAACATGGGTGACCAGATAGGAAAAGGCCTGCCCGTCAAGCAGGCGCACCCGCACAGCACGCTGCACGCGCGCGCCTTCGGCAAGGCCCAGAGCCTGAGCGATGGCGAGGCTGGCTGGCTGGTAGGCGAACTCCAACAGGCGCGCCTCGGTCTTCTCGCCCATTTCCGCCAGATGCGGAACCAATGTAGCGATGTCGGCTTTGATGGTCTGTCGGTTGGCGCGGCTCGTTCGCACTCGGGATCCGCTGCCGGTGCGCTTCTCGATCAGCCCATCGCGTGCCAAAGCCTGCAAGGCTCTGCGGATGGTGACGCGTGACACATCATAGTGATCGGCCAGCTTATGCTCGCCAGGCAGACTGGCTCCGTCCTCGAGCACACCGCGGGCAATGTCGTCCTTCAAAAGGAGATAGACCCGCCGAGCTTTTCCGCCTTCAGGAATGCTGTCTGTCGTATCCGGCGACGGCTGGACGGCCATTGACAAAGCTCCGTTCTGATCGAGGTAAGACTAGCGCCTGTTTTGCCAATTGCAAGAAACTTGGGTTGTAAAAAACAAAAAATATGTCCTATGAAAGACAAAAAACCTGTTCTACAAAACATACAGGTTGAGAGGAGGCGCAGACATGCCATCCATCGCGGTCACGCTGATCGAAGGCTATGAGGACGATGACAAGCAACGGCTCTGCGTCGCTCTGACAGGTGCCCTCCGCCAGGTTATTCCCGCTCCCCCCGATGCGGTCACCGTCGCCCTGCATGAGGTTGCGCCAACGGCTTACATGCGCGGCGGCGTTCCGCGTCACCCCGCACCGGCCCTGCCTGATCCCGAAGCATTGGTGCGTGCCTTTCTTGGCGCTATGGAAGCACGGGATCTGAGCACCGCGAGCGCCATGCTCGCCGATAGTTTCTTGATGATCTTTCCCGGCGATGTGGTCATGCACACGCTTGAAGAGCTTATCGCCTGGGCGTCCGGTCGCTATCGTTCCGTATGCAAGGCCTACGAGCGATTTGATACCGCTTCAGGTGAAACCGGGCCGACGGTCTACTGCTATGGCACGCTGTCGGGCGAATGGCTCGATGGATCATCGTTCGAGGGTATTCGCTTCATCGACCGGTTCGAGACCGAGGACGGCAAACTGATCCGGCAGGATGTTTGGAACGACATGGGCGAAATCAAATATGCAGAGGCTTCCGGTGGCTGAGGCAGAGATCGATCCCATCACTCTGGCCGTCCTTGCCGGGCGGATGGAGCAGATCGCCGATGAAATGGACGCTACGCTGTTCCGCAGTGCTTTCAACCCGATCATCGCCGAAGCCCATGATGCTTCGCACGGTCTTTATGATGCCAAGACCGGCGATACGCTCATTCAGGGCAAGTCGGGCCTGCCGATCTTCGTTGGCGTGATGGCGTTTGCCGTCAAAGCGGTAATCGAGAAGGCTGCCCACGACGGCGATCTTGCCGATGGCGATGTTTACATTTTCAACGACGCCCATATCGGCGGAACACATCTGTCCGATATGCGGTTGGTACGCCCTTATTTCCGTGACGGGGAACTGTTCTGCTACCTCGCCTCGGTCGGCCATTGGCATGATCTGGGCGGTGCGGTGCCGGGCAACTACAACCCATCGGCACGCGAGGTGTTTCAGGAGGCCGTCGTCCTGCCGCCGGTGAAGCTGGTGCGCGCCGGCGTGGTGCAGACCGACATTATCGACATCATACTTCGCAACACGCGCCTGCCCCAGTCGGCACGCGGCGATCTCAACGGCCAGTTATCGGCTCTCGATCTCGGCGTGAAGCGGCTGGATGCCTTACTCGACAGCTACGGCGCAGACACCGTGAGCGCGGCGTTCACAAAGCTGGGCGACCGGGCAGAAGCGCTGATGCGTACCGAGCTTGCCGATCTGCCCGATGGCCGATGGGAAGCGACGGACTATCTCGACAATGATGGAATCACCGACACCGCTCTGCCGATCAAGGTCGCGCTGGACGTCAAGGGCGATCATCTGACCATTGATTTCAAAGGCACCGCACCTGTTACCGCCGGGCCGGTCAACATAGCTCTGCCAACGACCATTGCCTGTTGTTATGTCGCCATCAAGCACATCTTCCCGTCCCTTCCGGCCAATGCCGGCGTGATGCGCCCGATCACGATCAAGGTGCCGGACGACTCGCTGCTTTCGGCGGAGTTTCCCGCGCCAACCGGCGGTTATACCGAAACCATTTTGCGCATGATCGATGTGATCTTTTCCGCCGCTGCCCAGGCCATACCTGAGCGCATCGTTGCCAACGCGTATGGCACCATCAACGCCCTTTCCATCGCCGGGCAGCGTGCCAACGGGCAACGCTGGGTCATGTTTTCCTTCTATGGCGGCGGTCATGGCGGTTCGCTGGAAAGCGATGGCCTCAACCATGGCAATGCGCCGATCTCGACCGCCACCATTCCACCTGCGGAGATTCTGGAAGCGGCCTATCCTGTGATGTTCCGTCAATGGGCATTGCGACCCGACAGTGCGGGACCGGGTACCCATCGAGGGGGCCTCGGTGCGATTTACGAGATCGAGCTTTTGGAAGAAGAAGCCGAAGCCTTCCTGTTCGGCGAACGCGGGCGGTTTGCACCGCAAGGGGTTGCCGGAGGCGCGGACGCTGCGAAGAACCGGTTCACCTATGAAACCGACAAAGGCTGGGCCGAGCCCGAACTGGCCTCGAAAAAGGTCGGCATCCCGTTGAAACGCGGTCAGCGGGTTCGACTTGAAACACCGGGTGGCGGCGGCTATGGGCCGCCCGACCAGCGCACGCCGGGCGCCATCGCGCGCGACGTTGCGCTTGGATTCCTGAGCCAAGCGCGTGCCGATGAGGTTTATGGGACGGGCTGGCGAGGGGCCGGGTCATGAGCATTGTCGGCGTCGACGTCGGCGGCACCTTCACTGACATTTTCATCCTTGATGAGGCAACCGGCAAAGCCAGCGTTGCCAAGGTTCCAACCACGCGGCCGGATCAGTCCGGCGGGTTTCTGGCCGGCATCAAGAGCGCGGGCGATGATCTGTCCGCCATGCGCACGGTCGTTCACGGCACCACGGCGGGCACCAACGCGCTCCTGGAACGCAAGGGTGCCAAGATCGGCCTCATCACCACGCAAGGGTTCCGCGACACGCTGGAAATGCGCCGCCGCGACCGCCGGGCGACCTGGGGTCTGCGTGGCGATTTCGACCCTGTCGTACCGCGTGACAGACGGCTTCAGGTGCCAGAACGCACCCTGGCCGACGGCACCATCGAAACGCCTATTGATCTTGCTGCAGTGGAGGCCGCTGCCCACGATCTGCTCGCTATGGGCTGTGAGGCGGTCGCGCTGGTCTTCATCAACGCTTATGCCAATCCCGCCAACGAACAGGCCGCTGCGCAGGCCTTGCGCGCGCTGTGGCCGAACCCGCATGTTTCGGTCTCGAGTGAAATCCTGCCGGAAATACGCGAGTTCGAGCGTACGTCGACGACAGCGCTCAACGCCTATCTCCAGCCGGAGGTGGCCGGCTATCTGACGCGTCTTGAAGCGGGCCTTCGGGATGGCGGGTTTGGCGGTGAGTTCCTGCTGGTGCAATCGAACGGCGGTGTGATGGCAGTGGACACCGCATGCCGTCTTCCCGTGCGTACGGCGCTTTCAGGTCCGGCGGCCGGAGTGATTGCCGCTGCCTACATCGCTACCAGTGCCAGCTATGCCGATATCATCACCGGTGATGTTGGCGGGACGAGTTTTGATGTCTCGCTCATCGCTGACGGCCAATCGGCGCTCGCCCCGCAAACCAGCATCGACTTCGGGATGGTCGTGCGCACGCCGATGATCGAGATCACCACCATCGGCGCAGGCGGCGGGTCCATCGCCTGGGTGGACAAGGGCGGGCTGCTGAACATCGGGCCGGAGAGTGCAGGTTCCGATCCGGGGCCCGTCGCCTATGGCCGGGGCAATGACAGACCGACGGTGACGGATGCCAACATCGTGCTCGGGCGCATCGATGCCGACAAGCCCATTGGCGGGGGGCTGGAGACGCTTGATGTCGACGCGGCCAAACGTGCCATCGATACCCATGTCGGGACGCCGCTGGGGCTTGTGACCGAGGATGCTGCCGAAGCGATCCTGAAAGTTGCCAACGCCCGCATGGCGGGCGCGATCCGCCTGGTGAGCATCGAGCGCGGACACGATCCGCAGCGCTTCTCCTTCATGCCGTTCGGCGGTGGCGGCGCTCTGCACGCCTGCGCCCTTGTCGATGAATGCGAGCTCGCCCGCGCCCTCGTTCCGCGCTTTCCCGGTGTGACCTCCGCGCTCGGCTGTGTGATTGCCGACATGCGGCAGGACTTCGTTCAGACCATCAACACGTCGCTCAACGCCCTGGATGAAGACGAGCTTGGTGCGATGATCCAGCAGCATGCCGATGAGGGCATGAGGCTGCTCGATGCGTCGGGCGTGCGGTTCGGCGGGCGCGATGTGCAGATTGAACTCGACATGGCGTATGCCGGGCAGACCCACACCGTCGCCGTGCCGATACCGCTTCAGATGAACGACGGACACGTGACGCCACCCGATCGCAACGCCATTGCAAACGCCTTCGAAGAGGCCTATCGCGCGGCCTTCAGCCGGCTTCTCGATGGTGGCGTGCAGCGCGTCCTGAACCTGCGCACCAGCACTATCGGCAGGCGTCCGAAGTTCGACCTGTCGACGCTGGCACCCGGTCAGGACAAGGCCGACGCTGAGCCATATGGATCGCGCCCCGTGCGGATTGCAGGTGCGTGGCATGACACTGCGCTCTACGACCGGCTTACCTTGCCGGTGGGAACTATTGTCGATGGACCGGCCATTCTTGCACAGCCCGACACGACCATTCTTGTGGAACCAGGCTTTCGGGCCAGTGTGGACACATACGGTAATCTCATTATCGAGCGGCAGGCGGCGTCATGAGCGATCTTTCAGGCTTCAACCCTTCCAAGACAGCGGTTCTGACCATCGATCTGCAGAACGATTTTCTGCACCCGGATGGCGCGTATGGCCGCGCAGGCCAGTCCGCGCCGGCCATTGCCGCCCTTCCGGACAAGATCGCTCCATTGGTCGACGCCGTACGGGCGGCGGGCGGCTCTTACATCTCGGCGCAATTCACGCTTGTGCCCGGCCCCGGAGGCGAACCGCTGATCGCGGCTCATCTGAAAAAGTTACGCCCGTTCCTCACCAGAGGAGACTTCGCGCCCGGCAGCTTCGGCCACACACTGGTCGATGCACTGGCCCCAGCCGACTACGTCGTTGAGAAGGTGGCCTACTCCGCCTTCTATCAGACACGGCTGGAATACATCATGCGCGCCGTCGGCATCGAGACGCTGATCATCGGCGGGATCGTGACCAATGGCGGCGTGGCATCCACCGTGCGTGACGCCCATTTACGCAACATCGACACGATCCTTTTGTCCGATGGCTGCGCGGCCTTCAAACAAGAGGTGCACGATGCCACCCTGATCTCGC
This sequence comes from Cohaesibacteraceae bacterium, assembly GCA_028281795.1. Lineage (GTDB taxonomy): Bacteria > Pseudomonadota > Alphaproteobacteria > Rhizobiales > MH13 > MH13. The sequence continues at coordinate 6,789 of JANQJE010000279.1, forward strand.
TCGGTACGGTCACGCATGTGATGTCATGCCCGGACGCGATCAGCCTTGTGCAGGGAGCCAGTTGATGAGTCTGCGCACCCGCCTTGCAGATACCTCCATCCTCATCGCGCCGGGAGTTTACGATGCGCTGACGTCCACTCTGGCTGAAGCAGCCGGGTTTGAGACGCTTTATCTTTCCGGTGCCGCCGTGGCCTATACACGGCTCGGACGTCCGGACATCGGCCTCTCTTCCGTCAGCGAGATGGTTGATACAATGGCGTTGATCCGCGACCGGACGGAGCTGCCTGTCATCATTGATGCAGACACCGGCTTCGGCAACGCGCTCAATGCCCAACGCACCATGCGGCTTTATGAGCGCGCTGGAGCCAATGCGCTCCAGATGGAGGATCAGACCTATCCCAAGCGTTGCGGCCATCTGGCGGACAAGTCCCTCATTCCCACCGGGGAAATGACCGGGAAGATCAAGGCCATGGCCGATGCACGCACCTCGAAAGACACGCTGATCATCGCCCGGACGGACGCCATCGCGGTGGAAGGGTTCGACGCAGCGCTTGACCGTGCCGACCGCTATGTCGATGCGGGTGCGGATGCGTTGTTCATCGAAGCGCCGCAGTCGATGGAACAGCTCACCGGCATTGTGGATCGCTTCAAGAATCGCGTGCCGCTGATGGCCAACATGGTCGAGGGTGGTGCGACGCCCATGCGCACGGCAAACGACCTGGAAGCCATCGGCTTTTCCCTGGTGATCTTCCCCGGCGGGATTGTACGCGCCCTTTCGCGTACGGCTGAGGACTACTATGCCTCACTGAAAACCCACGGATCGAACACGCCGTTCAAAGACCGCATGTTCGACTTCAGCGCGCTGAATGAACGGCTTGGCACCGATGCGATGCTTGCAGCTGGCAAGCGTTATGACGAGAGCGAGCCATGAGTGTACTGCCCACACCGGCTCAAGAACCGGATCTTGAAGTCGACACGCTCATCATAGGGGCCGGCTGTGCCGGTCTGGTGGCGGCGCTGGCTGCGCATGAGGCCGATCAAACAGTTCTGGTGCTGGAACGGGACGCCGTTCCCGCCGGATCAACCGCGCTCAGCGCCGGGCTGATCCCGGCTGCCGGCACGGCCCAGCAACAGGCGGCTGAGATCATCGATACGCCGGAGACGTTTGCAGCCGACATCATGAAAAAAGCGGCGAACGAGCCTGATCCATCCTTGGTGCAGGCTCTCACCGAAGGTGCTGCGGACGTGATCGGCTGGCTCACGGAGGTCCATGGACTGCCCTTCACGCTCGTCGATGATTTCGACTATCCCGGTCACACCAACCGACGCATGCATGGCCTGCCATCGCGTTCCGGCGAGGCCCTGATCAACGCTCTGCGCGAGGCGTGCGAAGCCAAGGACATTCTGATCGCGACGGAGCGAACCGTCTCCGACCTCTTTGCGGATGGTGACCGTGTGAGCGGGGCGCTCGCGACACTGCCCGACGGCAATGAAGAGCAGATCGGATGCGAACGCCTGATCCTTGCCTGCAACGGGTTTGGCGGCAACGCGGAGATGGTGCGCGAGCTGACACCTGCCATCGCCGATGCCATCTATTTCGGTCACACCGGCAATCAGGGCGATGCGATCCGATGGGGCAAGGCCCTCGGTGCCGAAACGGCAGACCTTGCCAGCTATCAGGGGCATGGCAATGTCGCCCATCCCCACGGCATTCTCATCTCATGGGCGGTGATCACTCAGGGCGGCTTTCAAGTGAACCAGAACGGTCATCGTTTCTGGGATGAAAGCCAGGGTTATTCAGAGGCTGCCCGCGCCGTGCTCGAACAACCCGGTGGTATCGCTTACGCAATTTTCGACGAACGCATCGCCGCCATCGCCAGGCAGTTCAAGGATTTTCAGGACGCCGAAGCGCAAGACGCGGTAAAACGGGCGGAAAGCATCCCGGCCCTTGCCGAAATCCTCGGCCTCGACGCCCAGGCTCTAGGGGACAGCTTTGCCAGCGCGGCTGGAACGGACCAATTTGGCCGCACATTCGATCCGGCGCTTACCCTCGCACCGCCCTACTGCGCGGTGAAAGTGACCGGCGCATTGTTCCATACTCAGGGCGGGCTCAAGGTCGACGGGAACGCACGCGTTCTGCGGCCCGATGGCACGCCGCTTGCCAATCTCTTTGCAACCGGCGGCGCGGCAGGGGGCGTGTCGGGAAGCGGCGATAGCGGCTATCTTTCCGGCAATGGACTGTTAAGTGCCGCCGTGCTCGGTCACCGCGCCGGTGCTTTTCCGATGAACCGATTGCGCGCGGGCGGCTCGCCTGCGCCAGCAACAGGAGTGCATGCACATGCTTGATGGACGCACAACCGGACACGGCCCCGGCCTTGCCCCGTTCGACTGGGCGGACCCGTTTCACCTGAGCGAACAGCTTCAGGAAGATGAGCGGCTGATCGTGGAAAGCGCCAGGGCCTACGCCACCGACAAGCTGATGCCGCGGGTGGAACACGCCTATCTGCATGAGGAAGTCACGCCGGAGATTTTCGCCGAGATGGGCGAAATGGGCCTGCTCGGTGTGACGATTCCCGAGGCATATGGCGGACTTGGTGCAGGCTATGTTTCCTATGGACTTGTCGCCCGCGAAGTGGAGCGCGTGGACTCCGGTTATCGCTCCATGATGAGCGTGCAGTCCTCGCTCGTTATGTACCCGATCCATGCCTATGGCTCGGACGCGCAGAAAGAAAAATACCTGCCCAAGCTGGCGACCGGTGAGCTGATCGGCTGTTTCGGGCTGACTGAACCGGACGCAGGCTCCGACCCTGCCGGCATGAAAACGACCGCTAAGAAGACAGATGACGGCTATGTCATCTCCGGCGCGAAGATGTGGATTTCCAACAGTCCGATCGCCGACGTGTTCATCGTGTGGGCGAAGTCCGAAGCTCATGACGGCAAGATCCGCGGTTTCATCCTTGAAAAAGGTATGAAAGGCCTGTCGGCCCCGACGACCAAGGGCAAGCTCTCCCTGCGGGCCTCCGTCACCGGCGAGATCGTGATGGATGAGGTCGAGGTCGGCGAGGATGCTCTGTTGCCGGGCGTTGAAGGATTGAAAGGTCCCTTTGGCTGCCTCAACCGCGCCCGCTATGGCATCGCCTGGGGCGTGATGGGTGCTGCTGAAGACTGTTGGCATCGGGCGCGATCCTATGGGCTGGAGCGTGTCCAGTTCGACCGGCCCATCGCTCAGACCCAGCTGTTCCAGAAGAAGCTGGCCGATATGCAGACCGAGATCGCGCTTGGCCTTCAGGGTGCTCTCCGCTTGGGCCGCATGCTGGACGAGGGTATCGCCGCACCGGAAATCATCTCTATGATGAAGCGGAACAATTGCGGCAAGGCGCTCGATATCGCCCGCGCCGCGCGCGACATGCACGGCGGCAACGGCATTATGGCGGAGTACCACGTGATGCGGCACGCCCAGAACCTTGAAACCGTGAACACCTACGAGGGCACGCACGACATTCATGCGCTGATCCTCGGCCGGGCACAGACGGGACTTCAGGCGTTCTTCTAGAAATGACACAGACAGTCGGCGACCCGCCGCTCAAGGGTCTGAAAGTCCTGGAACTGGCCCGCATTCTGGCAGGCCCATGGGCCGGGCAGGTGCTCGCCGATCTGGGCGCCACCGTCATCAAGGTGGAAAGCCTGAAAGGTGACGACACGCGCACCTGGGGACCGCCCTTTGTGGAGCAGGGCGACGACCGCTCAGCTGCTTATTTCTATGCCTGCAACCGTGGCAAGACGTCTGTCGCCGTCGATCTGAAGAGCGAGGACGGCCAAGCCTTTGTGCAGGATCTGGCCGCCGAAGCCGATGTCGTGATCGAGAATTTCAAGGTCGGCGGACTGGAAGCCTTCGGTCTCGACTATGCCAGCGTATCGGCGCGCAATCCTGCGGTCGTTTATGCGTCGATCACAGGCTTCGGACAGGATGGCCCCTATGCCAGCCGCGCGGGTTACGACTATCTCCTTCAAGCAATGTCGGGGCTTATGTCGATCACGGGAGAGCCAGACCGCGAACCGCAAAAGGTGGGGGTGGCGATCACAGACCTTTTTACCGGGCTTTATGCAGTGATCGGCATTCAGGCGGCGCTTGCCGAACGTGACGCGAGCGGCAAGGGTCAACATATCGACCTGTCTCTGCTCGATGCTGCCACCGCGATGCTTGCCAACCAGGCAACGAACTATCTAGCAAGCGGCGAAACGCCGACCCGGCTCGGCAACGCGCACCCCAACATCGTGCCTTATCAGGTCTTCGAAGTTACCGACGGTGCGTTGGTCATCGCAGCTGGCAACGATGGCCAGTTTCAGCGTCTGTGTGCTGTTTTGGGCCGTAGCGATCTGGCCGAAGACCCACGGTTCTCCACCAACGGGCAGCGGGTGCTGGCCCGCGAGGACCTGGTACCGGATCTGCAGAAGACCATTCGCGGATGGGCACGCGATGATCTGCTGAAGGCGCTAGAGTCCGCCACAGTGCCTGCTTCACCCATCAACACGGTCGCCGAAGTGCTGAACGACCCACAGATCAAAGCGCGTGGTATGGTGATCGAACCCGATGATATCCCCGCCCTGCGCACGCCGCTTCGGTTTTCACGCAGTTCCCTTGCTCTGGATCAGTCGGCACCGGCACTGGATGCCGGTGGCGATGCCGTTCGCAACAGTCGATGG
>JANQJE010000286.1 GCA_028281795.1 Cohaesibacteraceae bacterium
CAACCAGAGTCTTGTTGTCTGGCATTGGCGGCAGATAGGCAGGCACGCAGACCATCGGGTCGGCGACTTTAACGGCTTCGTCGAAGAGCGTGCGGAGAAAAACGGGTTGTTCCATGCCTGCCTTCTAGCACGCGCTGCAGGCCAGGGAAGTGTCGGCTCAGCGCCAGGGCAGCGTGCCTCGCGGAAGGCGGTGTGCAAGACTGTCCAGCAACGCCACCAGCGTCAGAACAACAAGAACCGTGACGACTGCGACAGCCGATGCGAGCGTCGTGTAGCCACCATCTTCGAAATTGAACAGAACGACACCGAGTGTTTCGGTTCCCGACGACCAGAGGAGCGCCGAGACCGTGAGTTCGTTGAAAGCCGTCAAGAACACAAGAACGCCGCCAGCCGCTGCTGCGGGCAGGACACCGGGCACAAGCACGCGGGTGAAACGGTGCCAGAAGCCAGCGCCGCACATGGCAGCGGCTTCTTCGAGCCGGGGGTCGAGCTGGCTGAAGGCGGCCGTCACTGGGCGAAGTGCCAACACGTAGAAGCTCGACAGATAGGCGATTAGAATGATCCCATACGTGCCGTAGAGGCTGACATTGACCAGCGGAAGCGGGCGAATGAAAAGGAGGATCATCGCGATGGCCAGCACGATACCCGGCAAGGCGTAGGGCGTCTCCACCAGCGCTTCGAGTACCACGCGGCGGCGGCCTGACAGCCGCGACAGGGCATAGCCGGACGGCAAAGACAGCATCATCAGAAGCAAGGCCGCGCTGCCTGCAAGCATGAAGGAGTTCATGAAGGCCCGGGTCGTGACGTCCTGGCGGAACAAGACCTCAGCGTAATTGCCAAGCGTGAAAGTCTCGGCATTGAGTGGCATGCCGTAGGAGGGCAGAAGCGACGCGGCGATCAGTGCTGTGAGCGGTGCAACCAGCAAAAGTACATTGAGCCCCCACACGCCAAGTTCGGCGGGCAAGCGCGCGCGGCCAAGCCTGAACGGGGCGAGTGGCTTGTCGGCTTCGATCCGGGTTGCATAACGCGCCAGCACAAAAGCTGAGATGATCGTTCCTATTCCGGCAATGAACGAAACGAGCACCGCGAGCGTGGCGACCCGCGGGATCATGCCGGTTCCGAAGCTGGCCAGCCGCTGATAGATGAGCGTCGGCAAGGTCAGATAGTTTTCCGGCATACCAAGCAGCGCCGGAATACCGAAATTGCCGACGGACGACACGAAGCACAGTGCGAAAGCTGCTGCGAGAAACGGTGCGAGCATCGGCAGGCCAACGAAGGAAAAGGCCCGCCATGAGCTGGCACCGCAGGCGCGGGCTGCTTCGATCACATCGCCTGGTATGGCGCGCAGGCCAGCGCGTAAGGTTATGAAAGCAAGGGCCGTATGTTGCACGCCGAGTAGCAGGATAATCCCACCGCGCCCGTAGATCGGATTGGCCGAGCCGGAAGGTGGAGCGAGACCGATTGATTGAAGCAGGGCCGAGGATGGTCCGAACAATTGCAGCCAAGCAAGGGCCGTCACCTGCGGGGCAATCATCAAGGGCAGCAGGAAAGCGACGGAGACGGCACGCTTGCCGCGCATGTCGGTCGCACCGACGAGAAAGGCGAGCGCACCACCCAGACCAAGCGAGATGAAGGATGACCAGAGCGCGACATCAAATGTGTTGACCGTCGCGCGGATCGATGCGGATCGTGACAGTTCAGCGATGAAGGGCTCGATACCCGGCCCGAACGCGGCGATCAGAAGCCGTCCGAAGGGGAAGACGGCCAGCAAAACAACCGCAATCACCAGCACCCAATAGGGCGTGGAGGCGTCCATGCGGGATAGGGCAAATGGAACCCGCTGGCTCAGACTTTTGGCCGGATCCTTGGGCTCCACATGGTGCCGTGTGGTGTGAACGGGCGCGCCGATCGTCTGGTCGCTCATCGGGCAACCTCGCGATTTTCTATACTTGGCGCGCCTGTTCTAAGCATGATGTTACTGGCCGAACATATCCGCGAAACGGATGCGGTTGTCTTCGGAGTTGGCAAGTGCCTGAGCCGGGTCGAACGGCATCACGGTGATCGCATCGCGAGCCGGGAAGCCGGCGGGCAATTCGATGTCCGGATGGGCCGGCACATAGCCCTGATCGGCTGCCAGTTGCTGGCCGGCGGGCGAGAGCAAAAAGTCCACGAATGCCTTGGCGGCGTCGGGGTTCTGCGCCGTGGAAAGGATCGCCACCGGTTCGGTCACAGCTGACACACCTTCGGTCGGGAACACGAACTCAACCGGCGCGCCGTTGGCTTTTTCGCGGATCGCCAGAAAGTCCACGACCATGCCAAACAATTGCTCGCCGCCTGCCACTGCGTTGAACGTGCCACCGTTGCCGCCGGCGGCAATGGTGTCGTTGGCAGCAAGCGTCTCATAATACCCCCAGCCTGCATCAAGATTGGAGGTCAGGGTCTCCAGGTGAATCAGGGCTGCACCGGAGGTGAGCGGAGAGGGGATACGGACCTGACCTGCCGCTTCATCCTGCAGGAGATCGCCCCAGCTTTCCGGTTGGAAAGGGGCAGCGGTGTTGTAGACGATGCCGGTGGTGATCAGTTTGGTGGAAAAGTAATAGCCCTCGGCATCATACAGCCCTTGGTCATAAGCTGATGTGTCGGCATCGGTATGCGCCATCAGACGGCCTTCCTGCTTCAGGCCTTCCATTGTGACCATGTCCGCAATCAGAAGAACGTCGGGCTGCGGGTTGCCGGCTTCAAACTCGGTTGCAAGCCGCGCCATCATCTGGGTCGTGCCGTCGCGGACCCATTCAACCTCCACACCCGGATGCGCTGCGGTGAAGGCATCGACCGTTGCCTGTGCATCGGCGTTGGGCTGAGAGGTGTAGAGCACCAGACGGCCTTCAGCGGCTTCGGCCGTGCTGAGCGAGAGCGGCGACAGGGCTGTCAGGGCAAAGGTGGCGACGGTTAGGGTTTTAAGCTTACGCAAAGCTGGCATGGAGAACTCCAAAAGCGAATATGGGAAAGGTTCGAGATCGGCCGATCGGCGATGCTGGAGTGACCTAATCAGGTTTCATCACAGGCATACGACGGCTACTTTCCTTCGTTGCAGGTCAGGGTGTCAGGATGCGAGGCGTGTCATTGACAAGGCCCAGGCGGGTCGTGTCGCCTGCGTCGATCGATGTGTCCGGAGGCGTATCGACGATGATGGGCGGACCGTCGGTCAGCGTGATGTGAAGCCGTTTGCGATCACCGAAATAGGTTGCGGCCGTCACTTCGCCTTGAAGCGGGCCTTCATCGTCAGGCACCAGATCTTCAGGACGGGCGACCAGAAAAACGTCTCCGCGTTTATCTGCATAAGATGCGATGCGCTGGCCTTGAACATGGATGCCGCCATCGTGGGCGTGAGCAGGGATGAGCGCGGCTGCACCGATGAATTTGGCGACGAATGGAGACGCAGGTTTTTCATAGATTTCAAACGGTGTTCCCACCTGGGCGATGGCGCCGCGATCCATCACCACGATCCGGTCGGCCAGAGCCATGGCTTCAGCCTGATCGTGGGTGACATAAATCGCCGTCACCCCGAGTTGGTCAAGCAGGCTGGAAAGTTCGGCCCGCAGGCGTTCACGCAAAGCAGCATCAAGCGCCGTCAGCGGTTCATCGAGAAGCAAAATACGTGGCTCAACGGCCAGAGCGCGAGCCAGTGCGACGCGCTGTTTCTGTCCGCCGGAAAGCTCATGGATATGGCGGTGCTCAAGTCCTTCAATGCCGACGAAGCTGGCAAGCTGGGCCAGTCTTGTTTCCTGAATCTCTTTCGGCACTTTCTTCAGGCGTAGGGGGAAAAGAATGTTGCCGGCGACTGTCAGCGTCGGGAAAAGGGCATAAGACTGGAAAACCATGCCGACCCGCCGTGCTTCGATCGGCAGCCCAGTGACGTCATCGTCATCAAAATACACCGAGCCTTCCAGATCGGGTGTTTCGAGGCCTGCGATGATGCGCAGCAATGTGGTCTTGCCGCAGCCGGACGGGCCGAGGATCACCACCTTCTCACGCGGTGCGATTTCCAGGGAAAGGGGCAGAAGTGCGCGTGTCCCATCCGGGAAGGTTTTGGCGCAGTCGGTCAGGTGAATCCCGGCACCGCCCATTGCCGCGGCCTGGATTGCGGAGACAGAGGGGAGCGCTTCGTTCCTGGAGTGGACCGAGGCGCGTGTGTTTGAGGACGAAGCGCTGGTCATGCGCGCGGCTTAGGCCTGATGTGTGACGGGTCTATGACACTGCAAAAGTCGTTCACAAGCCATCAAGCACATTTGTCAGGTCGACAAGTGGTTTGTGCCGGGGTCCGTAAGGCGCCGGGGCCAGCCAGGTCGGCCTACAGAATCTGGTTGAGGAAGTTTTGTGTGCGCTCGTTCTGCGGATTGTCGAAGAATGCGTTGGGCTCATTTTGCTCGACGATTTCACCCTGATCCATGAAGATCACACGGTCGGCGACAGCCTTGGCGAAGCCCATTTCGTGGGTGACGCAAAGCATCGTCATACCCTCCTTTGCGAGGTCGACCATCGTATCGAGCACTTCCTTGACCATCTCCGGATCGAGGGCGGATGTCGGCTCATCGAACAGCATTATCTTCGGCGTCATGCACAGGGCCCGCGCGATGGCCACACGCTGCTGCTGACCGCCGGAAAGCTGGCCTGGATATTTCTGTGCCTGGTCGCCGATGCGCACCCGTTCAAGGTATTTCATGCCGATGGCTTCAGCTTCGCTCTTGGGCTTTTTCTTCACCCAGATCGGCGCCAGCGTGCAGTTGTCGAGGACCGACAGGTGCGGGAACAGATTGAAGTGCTGAAACACCATGCCGACTTCGGCGCGGACCGCATCGATGTTCTTGATGTTATCGGTCAGTTCGATGCCATCGACATTGATGTCGCCTTCCTGATGCTCTTCCAGCCGGTTGATGCATCGGATGAGCGTCGACTTGCCGGAGCCGGACGGCCCGCAGACGACGATGCGTTCGCCGGATTTCACGTTGAGATTGATGTCTTTGAGGACATGAAAATCGCCGTACCATTTGTTGACGCCCGACATCGCAATGATGTCCTGCGTGCCCATGGCCGAGGTGGCGGTCGAAGCGGGAGCGGTGGATGCCATGATTGTTGTCCTTACGCAGTAACCGATGAGGTGCTGGGGGCTGCCATAAGCGGTTCGACAAGCGGCTTAGAGCCGCTTGTGGCCCCGGTGCAGTTCGCCCTCCAGCCACTGGCTGTATTTCGACATGGAGTAGCAGAAGAGGAAGTAGAGAATGGCGACGAAGACCATGCCCTCAATGTAGTAAGCGCGCCATTCAAGATCGTTGATGGCAACACGCATTGTGAACATCAAGTCGAAGATCCCAACGATCAGCACGAGCGAGGTGTCCTTGAACATGCCGATAAAGGTGTTCACCTGCGGTGGGATGGTGATCTTCAGTGCCTGCGGCAGGATGATGAAAACCATCGACTGCCAGTAGGAGAGTCCCATGGAGTCGGCCGCCTCGTACTGTCCCTTGGGGATCGCTTGCAGGCCACCACGTACAACCTCGGCCAAGTAGGCTGCGGCAAACATGATGATGGCGACCTGCGCCCGCAGCAGTTTGTCGATGGTAAGACCTTCCGGCATGAACAGCGGGAACATCACCGACGCCATGAACAGAACCGTGATCAAAGGTACGCCGCGGATGAGTTCGATATAGCCGACGCAGAATGCCTTGATGATGGGCATGTTGGACCGCCGGCCAAGCGCAAGGGCGATAGAAACCGGGAAAGCCAACAGACAGCCGATAACGGCCAGCATCAGTGTGATCGGTAAACCGCCCCAAAGATTGTTCGGCACATAATCGAGACCGAGAATGCCGCCGGAAAGCAGAATCCAGCAAACCACCAGGCCAACGGGCCATATCACCAGCAGGCTCTTGTTCCACATGGGTTTGAAGCAAGAGACAACGACCAGACCAATGAACAGGATGACGGCTGCACCTGGACGCCACTGCTGTTCGAACGGGTAGGTGCCGAAGAGAATGAAGCGCCATTTCTCGTAGACAAAGGCCCAGCAGGCGCCGGCCACTTCGCGGCAAGCATCGGCTGGGGCTGCTTCCCAAAGGGCGCTCGTCACGAACCAATCGAAAAGAGCCGGGATCCAGTTCGCCAGTGCCCAGATGACGATGAGTGTGATCAGCGCATTGTACCAAGTGTTGAAAAGGTTCTCTTTCAGCCACGTAAGCGGCCCCGGTCGAACGGCTAGGGGCGCGGGGCGGGCCTCTGTGGGGACGAAATTGGCGCCGGTGTTCGTGATATCAGCCATGACGTTTCTCCCTCGCCCTAGCGTTCGGTCAGCGCGATACGCCCGTTGTACCAGTTCATGAACAACGAGGTGATGAGCGAAAGTGACAAATAGACGGTCATGAAGATGGCGATGATTTCAATCGCCTGTCCCGACTGGTTGAGTGCGGTGTTACCGACCGAAACGAGGTCGGGATAGCCGATCGCAATGGCTAGCGACGAGTTCTTTGTCAGGTTCAAGTATTGGCTGGTAATCGGTGGAATGATGACGCGCAAAGCTTGTGGCAGAACCACCAACCGCAGCGTGTTCCCCGGATTGAGTCCCACCGCCTTGGCGGCTTCGGTCTGCCCGTAGTTCACGGCTTGGATGCCGGAGCGCACAATTTCTGCGATGAAGGCGCTGGTGTAGATCGTCAGGCCGAGAAGCAACGCCAGGAATTCCGGCGACAGAGACTGACCACCCTGAAAGTTAAAACCGCGCAGTTCCGGTGCGTTAACGGCCGTCGGTGCGCCACCGATTAACCAGACTGCGAACCCTGCACCAAAGATCAAGCCCAGTGAAGGGAGCAGTGTTCTGGGGCGTTGGCCAGTTTCCGCCTGGATACGGTCGGCCCGACGGGCAACGAAGTATGCCCCAACGGCGCCAGCCAGCATGGCTATGATGATCCAAAGCCAAATAGGGTCTTCAGCCATCACAGGATATTTGAGCCCACGATTGGAGAGAAACACGCCGGGCAGAAGCGTCCAGCTATCCCTTGGCCGCGGCAAAATGTTGATCAACAACCCGTAAATGAAGAACAGGTGTAGCAGAAGCGGAATGTTGCGAAGAACTTCAACATAGAAAGAGGCAAACTTGGCGACCAACCAGTTGGACGATAGGCGTGCGATACCCATGATCACGCCGACAATAGTCGCCAGAACGATGCCGAAAATGGCCACCTTGATCGTGTTTAAGATACCGACCAAGAGCGCCCGACCATAGGTGTCGTCATTGGTGTATTCGATCAGGGCTTCACCGATGTCGAAGCCGGCCCTTACACCGAGGAAGCCGTAACCCGAGTTGATGCCGCGAGCCGCCAGGTTGGCCAGTGTGTTGGAGACCAGGAAAAAACCCACTCCAATCACCACTGCGATCAGGACGACCTGGTAGATGATGGCGCGGAATTTCTCGCTGTAGAGCAAATTGGTTTTGGGCGCCGTCTTCGGCGTCGGGGCGGATGGCCCCGGCAACCCGGCGCCGCTGTGCACGTGATCCGTCATGGCGTGATCTTGAACCTGTTCCCTGTCGCACCGCTCGTTCGCGCATGTTTGCCATGCGTCGTATCAGCGCTGTTTCTTACGGCCTGACAGCCCACTCCCCTCGAAGACGCCAGGCAGAAAGGAAACGGGCCATGATGCGTGTGCACCATGGCCCGTCCTGTTTTGCGTCCTACCGGACCGGCGGGGCGTACTGAATGCCGCCGTCGGTCCACAGGGCGTTCAGACCGCGTGGCAAGCCGAGCGGTGTGATGTTGCGCTCGTACATCTCGCCGTAGTTTCCGAACTCGGAGATGATGTCGTAGGCCCACTCGTTGCGCAGGCCAAGCAAGGCGCCCATTTCACCGGAGCCACCGAGCAGACGCTGAACGGTCGGGTCAGTGGAGTTTGCAAGCATGTCGTCAACGTTCTCAGACGTTACGCCTTTTTCCTCGGCTTCCAAAGCAGCGAAGAGAACCCAACGCGAGATTGCGTACAGTTCATCGTCGCCACGGCGCAGCATCGGGCCGAGCGGTTCTTTGGAGATGAGGTCAGGCAGAATGACGTAGTCGTCCGGGTTCGGTGCGTTCGCGGTACGAACGGCTGCAAGGGCTGACGCGTCCGTGGTGTAGACGTCGCAACGGCCTTCGAAGAATGCGGTCAGAACTTCCTGCAGAGCTTCGAACAGCACCGGTTCATAGTCGATGCCGCGAGCAGCGAACACGTCGGCAAGGTTGAGTTCGGTGGTCGTACCGGATTCCACACAGACAGACGCGCCGTTCATGTCTTCCAGTGATCCGATGCCGTCCTCGGCACGGACCATGAAGCCCTGACCGTCGTAGAACCAGGTGCCGGCGAACGTTGCGCCGAGCGAGGCATCACGGGTCAGCGTCCAGGTCGTGTTGCGTGAAAGAATATCGACTTCACCGGCTTGCAGAGCCGGGAAACGCTGCACCGACGAAAGCGGTACGAAGCTGACTTTCGACGAGTCACCGAGGATAGCCAGAGCGAGTGCGCGGCAATACTCGACGTCGAAGCCGGTCCAAACGCCTTGGCTATCGGCGATGCCGAAGCCGGCGAGGCCGGTGTTCACGCCGCAGATCAACTCGTCCCGATCGACGATAGCGTCGAGTTGTTCGCCAGCCTGGGCCGGCATCGCCGAAACGGTCAGCGCGATGGCCGATGCTGCAGCTGCAGCGATCGAAAGCTTTTTCATTGTTGGTCCTTCCCTGTTTTACGCAGACATATGTCAGGAACACTGCGGATTGGCGGTGCATTTTCCGTGCCCGCCATGTCCTCGCCCCTCAGCGGACACATGCCATCCTTCCATCAAGTGCCGGGTATTCCCGGTTGATCCCGATAAAAGGATACGAAGGGCTAGCACAGGGGTTTGGGGTGCTCAAGGGCTGTGCAGCGCACAAAATGAAGGCGCTGACGGATGCTGTTGCGTAAAGTGTGTGCAACTGACAGTGGTGCGTTCTCCTGCGACATGAAACCTTTCAGAGTCGGTGTGTTGCGTGCCCACCTGTCAGTAGGGAATGATGGTCCCATCATAGGCAATCAGTTGGCCGGACTGCTCTGGTTGGACCTTGTCCAACACGCCGAGCATGGCAGCAGCTGATTCCTGTGGCGTTTGCAGCCGCACACCTTTTTTGGCGAACGGATCGGACAAGGGCGTTGCCACGGTCCCGGGATGGAGCGCCAGGCAAATGGCCTCCGGCCGTTTGCGTGCCAGTTCAATGGATGCCGTTTTAACGATCTGATTGAGGGCCGCTTTTGCCGACCGATAGCCGTACCAGCCGCCGAGCTGATTATCGCCGATCGATCCAACCTTTGCCGAGATGGTGGCGAAAACCGCTTTTCCTTGGCGGGGGAAGAGGGGCAACAGGTGCTTCAGCAAAAGAGCCGGACCAATGGCGTTGATCGCAAACTGATGGGCCATCGCTGCCGAATCGATGGCTGACCAGCTTTTTTCAGGCCCTCCATCGGGGCCGTGGAGATAGCCGGTGGCATCGAAGACAAGACGCAGATCAAGACCTGTTGCGTCGACGATATCGGCCAAGCTGGCGATGTCGGATTCATCGGTTATATCCAGTTTCGGTGAGCCGTTGCGCTGTGTGCTGATCATCTGGGCAAAGGCATTGCTCGCTCTTACCTGCGCATCCACGGCTGCGCCAATCCCGCCGGATGCGCCGATGACGACCGCCAGGCCGCTTTCTGGAAAACTCGTCAGCACGTCGGTTTACTCCCCCGTTCATCCGGTTGTCCGAAAGGTGGCTCGCAGCCCATCAAAAGCAAGGGGCTGGCATGAGCCCTGGGCGGGGTTTGACAAGTCGGCTCCCGGGGCCTTCTATCGTGCTCGCAGGGCGAGTTGCAAAAACATCATGCAACCTGCACATTTCCAAGTTGGGGGTATTTTCGATGAAGAGCATGTTTCTATCCGTATTGACGGGCGCTTTCACGCTGGCCGCTATCACCTTTGGCGCGACCGTGACCATGGTGTCAGATGCCGAGGCTGCGTGCCCGACATGGCAGGGCAGTCCACATTTCGGAACGGTCAACCTGACCGAAGGTTTTTTGCCTGATCCATGGAACCGCAGTGTAACGGCTGGCGGACGCAATGAGATCTCCAACTGCGGTGTTGGCGGTTGGGGTTGGGTTGCACGCAGGCCGGACTATCGGTTGCAGTATCGCACGTCGGGGTCTTCGGCCCTTACCTTCATCATTCAGTCCAACATCGACACCGTGCTTCTTGTGAACGGACCGTCCGGTGAGTGGTACTTCGATGATGATGGTGGCAATGACCTTGGCGCGGCGTTGCGCATCGGCAACGCTCCGGCCGGACAGTACGATATCTGGATTGGTTCCTATAACCGTGGCAGCGGTATACCTGCGACGCTTCAGATTTCGGAACGTTACTGACCTGTTCCTGACACTTCTGCAAAAACCCCGCCATTGGCGGGGTTTTTGTGCTCATGGATTGTGTGCAGCGCGGTTGGCGGCCTGGATCAGGTCGCGTCCAATGGCGTACGGCCATAATTGATGCAACCGTTCGGGTTGGACGGGGACCACCACCATACTAGGGTCTTGGCAATCCTGACCCCAAAGGCATTCCTTCATGCGCGGTATTACCAAAGAGGGCGCTGTCGCCGCACCGGCTGACATCGGCCATGTTGCCTGCTCCAGGCGGCAGCAGCTTATCGTTCTGGTCGTGGCCATTCTCGGTTCGACGCTTGGTTTCATCGATGGAACGATTGTCGCGATCATAGCGCCAGCCATCCGTGCCGATCTCGACGCTTCTCTGGCGACGCTAAGCTGGGTCGTGAACGGGTATACTCTGGTGCTGACGGCGTTCATCCTCGTCGGTGGCAGTGCGGGAGACGTTCTGGGAAGGCGGCGTGTCTTCGGTCTGGGCATTGCGATTTTCGCGGTTGCCTCGCTTGCCTGCGCCCTCGCGTTCAGTGGCGGACAGTTGATCGCGGCGCGGGTGGTGCAGGGGCTCGGTGCGGCTTTGATGGTACCATCTTCGCTTGCCCTGATCGCCACGTACTACCCGCGTGAAGAGCGGGGGCGGGCGGTCGGTATCTGGGCTGCTGCGTCCGGTGTGTCGGCTGCTGTAGGGCCGCTCTTGGGTGGAGCGCTTGTCGATGCGTTCGGCTGGCGCTCGACCTTCTATATCAATTTGCCCATCGCGGCCGTGACACTGTGGCTGTTGTGGAGCCGCGTGCCGGACGATTCACATCGCACCATTGTGCAGAAGCTCGATTGGCCAGGCGGTCTCCTGGCTGTTGCCGCGCTTGGTTTGCTTGCTTTTTCCCTGACGCTGATGGGCGAGGGGGGAGAACTGGGAGAGACAATGCAGCTGGCCACGCCGGTGCTCGCCGGCCTGGTTGTGCTTGGTGTTGCCGCTGCCGGTGTCTTCCTCTGGCATGAGGGGCGCACAACCGATCCTATGATGCCGTTGGGCATGTTCACCATGCCGGGCTTTGCGGCGGTAAATGCTGCGACATTTCTTCTTTATGCGGCACTCGGCGGTCTGCTCTTTTTTCTGCCTGTCACCTTGCTGAGCGCGTTTGAGTTTTCTGCTCTTGCGGTTGGTTCGGTGTTTTTGCCGTTCACACTGGTGATGGCGGTCATAACCCCGCGCGTGGGAGCGCTGGTGGACAGGATCGGTGTGCGTCTTCCGTTAGCGATAGGATCGGGCATTGCCGGCATCTCGTTCTGGCTGACAAGCGTTGCGGCGGGAACCGGCTCGTTGATTTTGGTGGGCGCATCTCTGCTTGTGCTGGGTCTTGGCATGGGCCTCTGTATCCCGCCGCTTTCCACCGCCATTATCAATGCAGTCAGCGATGCTCAGTCGGGTGTGGCTTCGGGGATCAACAACGCGGTCTCGCGCGCCGGCGGATTGTTTGCCGTTGCAGCTTTCGCGCCGCTTGGCGCACTTGCGTATGGTGGAGCGAACAATCTGCCCGGGTTCGCCGCTGAAGGGTCTGATCTAAGTGCCGAGGAGCAGGCGCTCCATACAGCGTTCAGCCTGACGGCCTATTCAACCTTGTCGTTGGTTGCTTTGGCGCTGGCGGTGTTGAGTGCCGCCTTGGTGCTTGTCTTCGTTAAGGCTGAAAGCAAGTCGCCCGACGCATCTGACTAGGCAAAAGCGCAGAAGAATCGCATAGTTGGCCATGAACCTGCGAAAACGGCTTCAATCGATCAGCGTATCAGACTTCGGGCTGGTCAGCATGATCCTGGCGATCCTGTTGACCATCTCCGTTTTGGGGTTGCCATTGACCGAGCGTATCTTTCTGGAACGCACCGGTGCAGAAGGGCGTGCGACACTTCGTCTTGCGGTAGCCAGCTTGCAGGCGACAATCGACAGGTTCGAGCCTCTCCCGGCCCTTATTGCCGAAAGGCCCTTGGTGGCAGCAGCGTTGGGCAACCCGCAAAGCGCTTCGACCATCGCTGCGCTCAATAGTTCACTTGAGCGTACAGCGCAGGAGTTGGGGGCTTCAGACATCTATGTGATGGACCGCGAGGGCCTGACAATAGCGACCAGCAATCATGCGTTGGAGCGCTCGTTCCTTGGGCGTAGCTTCACCTTCCGTCCCTATTTCACTGAAGCGTTGGATGGGGTGCTCGGCCGTTTTTTTGCTCTTGGTACAACCTCTGGCCAGCGTGGCTATTATTTTGGCGCGCCAGTTTGGAGTGAAGGTCGGGTTATCGGCGTTGTTGCATTGAAGTTTACGCTGGACGGTTTTGAAGCGGCGTGGCGGCGCTCGCAAAGTGATATTCTGGTCGTCGACCAGGCTGGGGTGGTGTTCATGGCCAGCCGGCAAGGCTGGCAGCTTCGAACCATGGGTGAATTGGCAACGGAGGATCGTGCTCAAATCGTCCGCACGCGTCAGTATCCGCTGGATCGGTTGCTACCGCTTCGTCAGGTACGTGAGGAGATCGCAACAGACTATGCCCTGGTGCGTATCGATGATGGGGGATTTGGTGCCTATTACGTGACAAGCACCATCGCGATGGAGGCTGTCGGATGGCGTGCGGTGATTTTGACGCCAGCCGGCCCGCGGGCGCTCAGCGCGCTGATGCTGTTTGTTGCGACAGTTGTGGTTCTCGGTCTGCTGATCATGCAGCTCATCCAGCGACGTGCGCGCCTGCGGGCCGATCAGGAGGCGCAGCGGCAGTTGCAAGATCTGCTTGAACGCCGTGTCGCCGAACGCACAACCGATTTGGATAGGGCCAATGCCAATCTGCGCAAGGAAATCGAAGAGCGCAAAGGTGCCGAACAACGGTTGCGCAAGACCCAAACCGAGCTCGTGCAGGCCGGTAAACTTGCCGCGCTTGGACAGATGTCGGCGGCGCTCTCGCATGAGATCAACCAGCCACTGGCAGCGGTCAAAACCTATGCTGAAAATGCAGGCACTTTTCTGGACCGGGACCGGCTGCCGGAGGCGCGGGAAAACGTGTCCCGCATATCCAAACTTGCTGATCGCATGGCTGCGATTTCCGCTCATCTGCGCAATTTTGCCCGCCGTCCGCAGGATGATGTCGGTCCCGTTGAAGTTCAGCAGTCGATCGATGACGCGCTCGCCCTTATGCAGGCCCGTTTGAAAGAGACAAAGGGGTCTGTGATCTACGATCGACCTGCAGAGCCGGTGTGGGTTTACGGCGGGCAATTGCGGCTGCAACAGGTGATCGTCAACCTCTTGTCAAACGCGCTGGATGCCGTGGAAGGCCAGCGTGCACCCAAGATCGAGTTGGTTCTTGACGATCAAGATGTGGACCGGGTGCGTATCGTGGTGCGCGATGAGGGTGATGGATTTGACGAGGACGCACTGGCCCAGCTTTTCGACCCCTTCTTCACCACAAAAGCGCCAGGCAAGGGGTTAGGGCTTGGTCTCTCCATTTCCTACAACATCGTCGAAGACTTTGGTGGCCGTCTGCACGCTCGGAACAGAGAAGATGGCGGGGCTGAGTTCTCGGTGGATCTGAGGCGTGCCGAAGCAGCCGACGCCGAGGATCAGGTACCTTCTTCGGGGATCGCGGCTGAATGAAGGGTGAGACGGTCCTCTTCGTCGATGACGAAGAACATCTGCGCCTTGCGGTTGAACAGACCATGCAACTGGCAGAGATCCATGCTCAGTGTCTGGCCGATGGAGAGGCGGCATTGGCGCAGGTCAGCCGGACCTTCGCCGGTATCCTTGTGACGGATATTCGCATGGATGGGCTCGATGGTTTGTCGTTGATGCGGCGATGCCTCGACATCGACGCGGAATTGCCCGTAATTCTCGTCACCGGCCATGGCGATGTGGATCTGGCCGTCCAATCGATCCGGGATGGCGCCTACGATTTCTTGGAAAAGCCCTTCGAGCCGAACCGCCTCGTCGATACCGTGCGCCGTGCGCTGGAAAAACGACGCCTCACCTTGGAGAACCGCCAGTTGCGCAGCCAGGTTGGCGGGCGCGATGCTATCGAAGCCCGGCTCGTCGGTCGCAGCGATGTGATGGTCGATTTGCGCCGCCAGATCCGCGCGGTTGCGCAAACCGATGCCGACGTCCTGATCGTCGGTGCGACGGGG
>JANQJE010000292.1 GCA_028281795.1 Cohaesibacteraceae bacterium
TGCTGTCATGGCCGTCATCGTGCTTGCCATCGCCTGGACCTTCCAACTGATTGGCGGCTATACGCCCTGCAAACTCTGTCTGGAGCAGCGCGAAGGGTATTACACGGCGGTCCCGCTGCTTGGCCTGTCGGCCATCGCCATTCTCCTGAAGTGGCCTGCCTGCGTGCCGCGCGGCCTGTTGACTGTTGCGGGCCTGATGTTCGCGGTTTCCATGGTCATGGGCATCTATCAGGCCGGAGCGGAATGGAGCTTCTGGGCCGGTCCGAACGACTGCGGAACAGGCGGGTTGCCAACGGTGTCCGGCGGAAGCCTGCTCGATGAAATCGGTGAAACGACCATCATCTTTTGCGACGAAGCCGCCCTTCGCGTTCTGGGGTTGTCGTTTGCCGGCTGGAACGTGATGGCAACCGCAGCCCTGACGACCGCAAGCCTGGTCACCGCCGTATGGCCACCCAGGGCCTGACTCTTGCCCTCACCGGCAAGACCTACGGATCAAGCTCGGTATCCCAGTAAAGGAAATCCATCCAGCTCTCGTGCAGATAGTTGGGCGGGAACTGCCGCCCATTGGTCTGCAGATCGTGCACCGTCGGCTGATACGGCGACTGACGCGGGAACATCTGTGCCACTTTCGGCATTTTGCCGCCTTTGCGCAGATTGCACGGCGAGCAAGCAGTGACGATGTTTTTCCACGTCGTCTGACCCCCGCGTGAGCGCGGTACGACGTGATCAAACGTCAGATCATCCTTTGAGCCGCAATACTGACACTCGAACCGGTCCCGCAGAAACACATTGAAACGGGTAAAGGCCGGGTTGCGCTGCGGTTTGACGTAGGTCTTAAGGGAAACCACGCTCGGCAGACGGAACTCCGTCGTCGGGCTGTGCACGCACGTGTCATACTCGGAGAGAATATTCACGCGCTCGAGAAAAACAGCCTTGACCGCTTCCTGCCACGGCCAGAGCGAGAGGGGGTAATACGACAAGGGTCTGAAGTCGGCATTCAGCACCAGCGCCGGACAGGCCTCCGGCTTCATGATTCTGGAAGCACTGGAAACCGCGGGGACACCCGTGGTTCGGTACTCTTCCGGTGAAACGGCAACGGTCAAGCTCTGCTCCCGGTCCGATTCGCACAACGCGATGCTACGCACATGGCTATGTATAGCGCGTGTGACAGGCTTGTGAAGCCACAGCCAGAAACCGCCTGTGGGGAGGACTTTGCCTTTGGATCAAGACCTTAAATCGCAATACCGGACCGCCCGTCCTGCACCACGGCATGATAAGCCCAGAGGAACCGGGCCGCGACGCCGCGCCATGGCGACCAGGCTTCAGCCCGCTCCCTGAGAGCCTCTTCGGTAAGCCGCTCTTTGTGCCCGAGCGCCCAGGCTGCGGCTTTCTGTAGCGCCAGATCACCGGCAGGCATGGTATCGGCATGGCCAACGCAAAAGAGCACGTAGATCTGTGCCGTCCATGGACCGATGCCTTTGATCTGCACGAGTTCCGCCTCCATGTCGGCAACATCGAGCGCATTAAGACGGACAAAGGACTTCTCGTCAGGCAGGGCATCGGCAATCGCCCGCAGCGTCCGCTGTTTGGGCCGGGAGAGACCACACGCTTTCAACATGTCATCATCGGCAAGCGCGAAGCGCGTTGCGTCCAGCGCACCAAGCGTATCGATGGTTCGTGCCGTGATCGCCCTGGCGCTCGCAACCGAGACCTGCTGCGCGATGACAATGCGGGCAAGACCTTCAAAATCGGGCGTCGACCGGCGCAGGGGCACATGCTCCACCGCATCAAGTGCGCTATGCAGGGACGGGTCCGCGGCGCGGAGCGCGGCCAGACCCTCGACCACATCGGCCTCGCATTCTATGCATCGTGTCGTGAGCACCTTGAACAAACCCGTCTTACGCTTCGCACCCTCTCCCAATGGCTATCTCCATTTGGGCCACGCGTTAAGTGCCCTGATCTGTCAGGAATGGGCACAGGCTCTGGATGGCCGTTTCCTGTTGCGGATCGAAGACACAGACCTCAGCCGTTCCAGGCCGCACTATACCGAAGCGATCTACGACGATCTTGCCTGGCTTGGCCTGTCCTGGGAGGAGCCGGTCCGCATCCAGTCGGAGCACCTGAAGGACTTTGAAACGGCCCTCACCCAATTATACGCCGATGGTCTGGCTTACCCCGCGCCTGCGTCCCGCAAGGAAATCGCCAGGGCCGTCGAACAACTGGACGGGGAAACCATCGACTGGCCGCGCGATCCGGACGGCAGCCCGCATTATCCGTTCGGCGACCGCGACAGGCGCGAGCGCCTTGATGTCATGCCAGAGGACTGTCCCATCCGTCTCGACATGCACGCCGCACTGGAAAAGCTGGCCGTCATGCGCTTGCCGGAAAAACGGATGACCTCACTCACAAGCGCACCGGAAACGACGATGACCGACCCGTCGGTCTGGGGGGATGTGCTGTTGCGTGGACGCGACCGGCCAGCCACCTACCATCTGGCGGTTGTAGTGGACGACGCTCTGCAAGGCATCACGCATGTGGTGCGTGGCCTGGATCTTGAACAGGCCACATCGATCCACCGGCTGCTGCAGGAGCTGCTCGGCCTGCCGGCGCCCATCTATCACCATCATCGCCTGATCACAGGCAAGGACGGCCGTAAACTCTCCAAATCCGAAGGTGCCAAGAGCCTGCGCTCATTGCGCCGGGCCGGGCTGAGCGCCGAGGCCGTGCGGGCGCGCCTGTTGGATACAAGACAGTCCTGACCGCCCGGCCGTCACATCCTATTCCACTGTCACCGTGATCACGTCGGAAGAAATCGGCGGGACATGGGGGATGTGATTGTGATCACCCAGGAGCAGTTGAAGTGTATGCGTACCAACGGGCAACTCCAGCGTCACCTCGGTCTGACCGCCGCCAAAATGCCGATGATTGTCGTCACTCGGAAGCGGGTTTTCCAGATCGATCTGATCAAGCGGCATATTGATCAGCAGGTGATGATGCCCGGTGTTCATCTGCTCGACACCGGCAGGGGCAACGCCCATCCCGCGCAGGCCGAACTGCACCGTTACAGGATTGCTCAAGGTCGCACCGGCTTCAGGTGAAATGATATAGACTTCAGCGCCTTCCGGCGCCTCGGTCTGAAAGGCATAGGCAACACCAGCTATTCCGGTCAGGGCCAGCGACCCGGCCATCAGCGCTGTTGTCAGCATTCTTGAATGTCGCATTGTGGTTCCTCCCGTTGGTTTTGGGAGATTGAGTGTAGCGTATCAACGTTAGGTTGTAAGCCTCAAGTCGGAACCCAATTCTGCAGCACCCACAGCCATCCGGTCACTGATAACACCGCCAGAGCGGTGGAAAGGGCAATGGACGAGGATGCGATGCGCACGCCCGTGCCATACCGATTGGCAAGCAGATAGGCATTGATGCCCGATGGGCAGGCCGCAAACAGCACCGCCGCGCCCAGCCACACCGGTGGTAACGTCAACACATACGCTCCGAGCAAAAACACCAGGCCTGGGTGAACGATGAGTTTCAGAAAGCTGACCGACAGCGTGACGCGCAGATCACCGGCCAGGCCATAGCGCTTCAGTGCCATACCGGCGGAAAACAATGCACACGGAACAGCCGTTGAGCCCAGCATATCGAGGATTTGGAACGGGATCGCGGGGATATCCCAACCCGTCATGCGATAGGCAAGGCCCAGCAAAATGCCGATGATGATCGGGTGCGTGAAGATCGATATGGCAAGCTTGCGTGCCGTCTCACCAAAATGGCCGCGCGTGCTGCCGCCAAGTTCGATGGACAGGGTTGCCACGCTCATCATAAGCGGCAGGTGAACCGCGATGAGAAGAAAGATCGGCACACGACCCGCATCGCCAAAGGTTGTCAGAATAAGCGGAATACCGATCAACACCGTGTTTGACTGGGCGGCCGAGAACCCGGCAACCGTGCCGGTCGGCCTGTCGCGTCCAAACCCACGCACCACGATCAGGTGGGCGCTTGCCCACACCGCGATGACAGAAGCAAAGTAGACAGCCCAGTAAGCCCATGGCGATGCTTCAGGCACGTCAGCCGTCGCAAGTGTCTTGAAGAGAAGGCACGGAACAGCAACCGTGAAAACGAAGTCCGAAAGCCCATCGCCCACATGATCCTTGATGAGACCTGTCCGCGCTGCAACGAAACCGATGGCGATGAGCCCAAAGACGGGAAGAACGATGGCGAGAAGCGACATGATGTGGCTTTGGCATCGCCACGACCGGGATGCAACTCGGCCACATCGGCAGAAAAGCGTGATGCGACCTTTGACGTAACGGTCGGAATGCGAAATGCTAGGTTATGACCAGCTCTCAGGCTCAAACCGCGCAAGCGCGCAAAGCCAAACCGTTTGATGCGGTGGTGCAGGCGTTTGCGCTTCTCTACAACCGCCTTCCAGGGTCCTACAACGGTTTGGTTGGTGCGCTCGATTATCGGGCGCCCGATCTGGTGGCCGAGGCACTGGCAGCCGAACTAACCGTCGATAAACCGCACATTCTGGATGCAGGGTGCGGCACGGGACTGACCGCCAAAGCGGTGATGAAACGCCTACCTGACGCACATCTCGACGGGTTCGATCTCTCAGTCAAAATGCTTCGCGAAGCCGAGAAAACACAGCTTTACGGCACGTTGAAATCAGCCGATGCAACACAAAGGCTTCCCTTCAGGAATGACAGCTTCGACGCCGCCGTTTCATCGGGCCTGTATACGCTTGGCCATGTCGGCCCCGAAGCGCTTCTTCCGGTTCTGGCCGTGATTAAGCCGGGCGGGCTGTTCGCGCTCAACATCTATGATGCGGCCTGGGAAAAACTGCGCTTCGAGGAGGCTATCGACCACCTGGTGGCCGACAGCCTCGTCACAGTGCGCACGCTAACCAAGGCAACCCATTTTGGCAGGATCGGCCAAACGTGCCGCGTGCTCGTGCTGGATAAGCATTAGATAATCCAACACCTTTTAAGCGCCGGTGTATCGGTTCTTTCAGATTTTACGAAAGAGCGTTTTATGCTGCTTTTTCAGCATGTTCACCAACAAGGCGCACGATATCCGCCATGATCGTGTTCACCTTGAAATCCTTTGGCGTATAGACCGCAGCAACACCCATATCTTTCAGGGCTAGCTCGTCCTCCGGCGGGATAATGCCGCCCACCACCACCGGGATGTCTTCGGCATTTTCCTTGCGCAGCCGCTCCATGACATCGCGCAGCAGCGCGACATGGCTGCCTGACAAAATGGAAAGGCCGACCACATGGACATCTTCTTCGATGGCCGCATTGACGATTTCGGCAGGCGTAAGGCGAATGCCTTCATAGACAACTTCCATACCGCAATCGCGCGCGCGCACCGCAATCTGCTCCGCACCGTTCGAGTGGCCGTCCAATCCCGGCTTGCCGACCAGCATTTTCAGGCGGCGCCCCATTTTTAGCGACACGGCATCAACGCTCGCGCGTACCCCGCTGAGATCATCGACGTCGGCCCGCGCAGCCTTTCCCACCCCGGTCGGCGCACGATACTCGCCATAAACACTGCGCAGAGCCGCACCCCACTCGCCAGTCGTCACACCGGCCTTCGCCGCCTGGATCGATGCATCCATGATGTTGCCGTCGCCTTCGGCGGCTGCCTTAAGCCCGGAAATCGCAACACCGACGGCGGCATCGTCACGCGTCTCCCGCCAGGCCTTGAGCGTTGCAATCGCCTCCTCTTCAACACCCTCAGGCACGACCATGATCGCGCCTTCGCCGGTGCCGAGCGGAG
>JANQJE010000008.1 GCA_028281795.1 Cohaesibacteraceae bacterium
CCACCCGGGTCTGAGCGCCAGTTCGCCTATCTCGCCATCTGCCAACTCCCGCAGTGATCCGTCTTCGCGCTCGACAATCCCGGCCTCGATCCCCGGGAGCGGCTTGCCCATCGAGCCTGGCCGTATGTCCATCGCCTTGGCGTTGGCGATCATGATGCCGCCAGTCTCCGTCTGCCACCAATTGTCGTGGAACGGGCGTCCGAAGACGGTATTGCTCCAAACCACGGCCTCTGGATTCAGCGGTTCGCCGACGCTGGCGAGGAATCTCAATGATGAGAAATCGAAGGGCTTTGCCGCTTCCTCTCCAGCGCGCATCATCATGCGGATCGCCGTCGGTGCTGAGTACCAGACCTCAACCTTCTCGCGTTCGATGATCCCGTACCAGCGCTCCAGGTCGAACTCGGCTTCGTCGACAATCATTGTGACCCGGTTCACCAGCGGCGACAGGATGCCGTAGGATGTGCCGGTCACCCAGCCGGGGTCGGCGGTGCACCAGTAGATGGTCCCGGGTTTGAGCTCGAGCGCGTTGCGGCCGGATACGGCGTGGTAGATGACTGCGCCATGCACATGCACAGCGCCTTTGGGCCTGCCTGTGGTGCCGGAGGTGAAGTGTATAAGCGCCGGGTCTTCCGGCTCGGTCCGTATGGCATCGAAGGTGTCTGCCGCTGCTTCCAATGCCGGTCCGAGCGCGACGCAGTTTTCTGGGGCCTCGTCGCCGGCGATCAGAACAAGCTTTAGCGAAGGGATTTCGTCGCGCCATGCGGCGATCTTGCGCTTATAAATCGATGCCGTCGTCAGCAGGACATTGGCCTCGCCGATCTCCATGCGCGTGCGGATCGGCTCCGGCCCGAAGGCGGAGAACAGGGGCGTGAAAACCATGCCTGATTTCAGCGTGCCGATGGCTGCGGCATAAAGTTCCGGAACACGCCCCATCAGTGCGAAGAGGCTATCGCCCTTCTTCAGCCCATGGGCTTCGAGCACGTTGGCGAACCGTGAAGACAGTGCCGTCATGTCGGCATAGGTCAGCTCGCGATCGCTGCCGTCCTTGCCAAACCAGCGCATCGCGATATCGCCGCCATGGCCGTTTGTCACATGACGGTCCACCGCTTCATAACCGATGTTCAGACCGCCTTCGGGCAGACCGTCAAGCAATGCCATTGCATCTGTCCATTCAAAGGACCGGCGTGTTTCGTCAGGGTCGGGCATTGCCGCCGCGGCGCGCTCTTCGGCATCCTTTGCGATGATGTCTTCCATGAAGCGTTCCTCGTCCTTTTGGCCGTGAACACTGCAAGCCGGCGGCTTGGAGCATGCTGACTTTTGTCAACCCGCTATCTCCGCTGCCGCTTCATGCTGTTGTTGCAACGCGATGGTCTTTGAAGGGTTTGAAGGTGAACGCCTGCCTCATCTGATCCATCACCGCATGAGAGGAATGACCATGACAGCGATCCGGACAGCGTTTTGCGCAGTGTTTCTTGCCGCCGTCGCCCTCACCCAGGCCGCGGCTGCCGATGTCGTTGGCGGTGATGTGTTCGATGCCGGAGCCGACGCGATCATAACCGGGTCGCCCGCGCGTGACGCGTTTGCGGCTGGTTTCTCAGCGACGTTGGATGGCACCATCGCCGGCGATGGTCATGCAGCCGGTTTTGACGTCGATCTGGGCGGATCGGTTGGTGCTGATCTTTATGCCGCTGGCGCCAGTGTTTCCGTGGCATCGTCGGTGGGTGAAGATCTGACCGCCTCCGGATTCTCCGTGCGCTTGCGTGCCAGCGGAAGCGTCGAGGGCAATGCCCGCCTGATGGGCGGCTCCGTGCGTGTTGATGGACCAGTCGGCGGAAGCCTGATGGCGACCGGGGGCACCATAGCCCTGAACGCTCCGGTTGGGGGCGATGTCCGAATGACGGCCGGTGATATCGATTTCGGTGATGATGCGCGGATCGGCGGGACGCTGGTCTATGCAGCTCCGGAGGAAATCGACATCCCTGAGTCCGTCATAGCCGCCGACCGCGTGCGCTATGTGCAGATCGCCAGCTTTGAAGGGTTCGATGGCCTCCGCGACATGATGGAGGACCGGCAGCGTATGTTCTGGCCATCCTTCTTTGCGATTGCCGGGGCGTTTGTCGTGACGCTCGCTTTCCTTATCGTGGTAGCTGCGGTTTTCATGGCCTTTCTTCCGAGGCGTGTGGACCAGGCGTTCGGCCTGGCCAATGGCAAGCCCGGCCTGTCACTTCTGGCTGGTTTCCTGGCGATGGCGCTGCTGTTTGGTTTGGTTCCAGTCAGCGCGATGACGCTGATCGGGGTACCTTTTGTTCCCATTGTCGTGTTGCTGATCGCTACAAGCTGGATCTCTGCCTACTTGCTCGGTGCCTACACGGTCTCGATGCGGCTTGCCGGGGCATTTGGCGCTCATGCTCAAACCAACATTGCGAAACTCGTGGTTCTGGCGATTGGGCTGATTGTTTTGGCATTCCTCAATTTTGTTCCATTCATCGGCTGGCTGATCAATATCATCATCGTGCTGTTGGGTCTGGGTGCCATCGCGCTGATGATGGTTGGCCGAGTAGATGGTTCTGCGCTTGTTGCCATGCCGCCGCGCGACGACACTTCGGCGGCGATGCAACGCGTATCGTGATCCTGCCATAGATCAGAAGGCAGGCCGGGTTGCCGTTTATGTGGCGTTGAGCTGCCGGGACACGCGCCGCTGAACCCTGAACAGTTCGTCAGGATGGGCGCCGAGATCGTCGGGGACCTTGATCGGCTCGCCGACGTGAAGCGAGACTTTGGCGAAGGGCAGAGGCACCGTGAAACGATCCCAGCGGCTGGTGATGGTCCAGTTGGGCCGGCTGTCGACAGAGAGCGTTACGATGACAGCGTTCATTCTCGATGCAATCAGGATCGCGCCAGGTTTGACCTCGTGAAACGGGCCTAAAGGGCCATCGACGGCGATCGCGACTGTGACAGGCTTTGTATTCCCGTGTGCTTGAGCGAAAAGAACCTCGCGCATGCGATGGTATCCGCGACGGCCAGGGGCAAGGAGCGACGGAGCGTAACCGAACGCGCGGCAAATGCCGGCGATTATCCGACCGCGAAACGACAGGCTGGTG
>JANQJE010000098.1 GCA_028281795.1 Cohaesibacteraceae bacterium
CGTGCGGTCGGGCATGAAGCCAAAGTTGAACCCTCCCGACCCATCGATACCGGCACCGGAGAGGGACGCAGACGTTATCGCGGTGTCATCCATGCGGCGCAGGATGACAGGGTCGAGCTGACCCTCGACGCCGTTGGCGGCGCGCTGACCGTGGCCCTGCCCTATGATGCGATGGAAGAAGCCCGACTGGTGATGACCGATGCGCTGATCGAGGCGGCGCAAAAAGCACAGGACGATGCAGCGGCACAGGCCTCTGCAGATACCACGAACGACAATGACAACAACGCCGCGGGCCGCATCTGAGCGCCCCGCAGTGATCAAGGAGAAGGCCCATGGCCGTCAGTGCTAACCGACTGGAATTGTTGCAGATCGCCGACGCGGTGGCGCGCGAGAAGTCCATCGACCGCGACATCGTGATTTCGGCTATGGAAGACGCGATGGCGAAGGCTGCACGCGCCCGCTACGGTTCGGAGACGGATATCCGCGCAACGATCAATCCAAAAACCGGTGAGTTGAAGCTGCAACGTCTGATCCATGTGGTGGAAGAGGTCGAGAATCCAGACGCCCAGATGACGGTGGAGGATGCCAAACACACGTTGCCCGACGCCGAAGTCGGTTCGGTGATTTCCGAAGTGCTGCCGCCGCTGGATTTCGGCCGTATTGCCGCGCAGTCCGCCAAACAGGTCATCGTGCAGAAGGTGCGCGAAGCCGAACGTGATCGTCAGTTCGAGGAGTTCAAGGATCGCATCGGCGAAATCGTCAACGGCACCGTGAAGCGCGTCGAGTACGGCAATGTCATTGTCGATCTTGGCCGCGGCGAAGCGATGTTGCGCCGGGACGAACTGATCCCACGTGAGATTTTTAAATATGGCGATCGCGTCCGTGCCTATGTTCTCGACGTGCGCCGCGAGCAGCGCGGCCCGCAGATCTTTCTTTCGCGCACTCATCCGATGTTCATGGTGAAACTGTTCACCATGGAGGTGCCGGAAATCTACGATGGCGTCATCGAGATCAAGCGCGTTGCGCGTGATCCGGGTTCACGCGCAAAAATCGGCGTGATCTCCAACGATTCCTCCATTGATCCGGTCGGTGCCTGCGTTGGTATGCGCGGGTCCCGTGTGCAGGCGGTGGTGCAGGAACTGCAAGGCGAGCGCATCGACATCATTCCTTGGTCGCCGGACGAGGCGACCTTCCTTGTCAACGCGTTGCAACCGGCTGAGGTGGCAAAGGTTGTTCTCGATGAAGACACGCGGCGTATTGAAGTTGTGGTGCCGGAGGACCAGCTGTCCCTTGCGATCGGACGTCGCGGCCAGAATGTGCGCCTTGCCTCACAGCTGACCGGCTGGGACATCGACATCATGACGGAGGATGAAGAGTCCAATCGTCGCCAGAAGGAATTTGCCGAGCGTTCGGAGCTGTTCGTCAATGCGCTCAATGTCGATGAGGTTGTCGGCCAGCTCCTGGCGTCTGAAGGCTTCGCGACGATGGAAGAGATCGCCTATGTGGAACGCGATGAAATCGCGACCATCGAAGGCTTCGACGATGAGACCGCCGACGAGCTGCAGGCCCGTGCGCGCGAGTATCTGGAAGAGCTGGAGGCCAAAGCTGATGCGGAACGCCGCGAACTCGGCGTGGAAGACACGCTGCGCCAGATCGACGGCCTGACAACGCCGATGCTTGTGGCGCTCGGCAAAGACGATGTGAAAACCATCGAAGACTTTGCCGGCTGCGCGACCGACGATCTTGTCGGCTGGACGGAACGCAAGGACGGCGAAGTGGTTCGCTTCCCGGGCGCTCTGTCCGACTTCGATATCTCGAAGACAGATGCCGAAGCCATGATCATGTCCGCCCGCGTTGCCGCCGGCTGGATCACGGCGGAAGAGCTGATGGCGCAAAACGCCGATGAGGCGGAGCCGGACGCAGAAGAAACAGAAGATGAAGGGGCCCCCGCTTAAGCGGGCCTTCTTCATTGATGAGCATGAGGCACACGGATTGGTTACGGCAAACGCCAGGGCAAGACATCAAGGCGAGGCTGCGCGCGAGCGTATGTGCATCGTCACGCGCCGGCGCGCCAACGATGCCGACCTGATCCGCTTCGTGCTGGATCCCGACGGGGTTCTGGTACCCGATGTGAAAGCTGTGTTGCCGGGCCGTGGTGCCTGGGTGACGGCCAACCGCGACGTGCTCGCCCAGGCGGTAAAGCGCAAGGGTTTTGGCCGTGCACTGAAATCGGACACCGAACCGCTCGGGCTCGACGATCTTGCCGCTCGCACCGAACAGGTGTTGCGGCATCATGCACGCGGCGCTTTGTCCATGGCGCGCAAGGCAGGGCTCGTCGTGAATGGTTTTTCCAAGGTGGAAAATGCGCTGAAAGGCGGCAAGGCGTATGCGCTCTTGCATGCCAGCAACGCAGGCGCCGATGGCGTGATGAAACTGGACAGGCTGGCGGGCCATATGAGTGTGCCGGTTTTACGTGTTTTACCACATGGTGAAATGGGTTTGGCATTAGGGCTGGAACATGTGATACATGCGGCCCTTCTAGACGGTCCGGGTGCTGCGCGCTTTCTCGCCCCCTTACGGCGGCTTGAAGCTTTTTGCCTTGGCGATGTAGGCAGTGATGGATCAACGGAGCGGGCAAGCGACCCGGTCCTAGGAGAATAGACGGCAGTATGAGCGATCAAGACACAACCGACGAAAAAGGCGCACGCGACACCGACAAGAGTTCGGGCAAGCGCACGCTGTCGTTGAAGCCCTCATCCGGGACAGTACGGCAGAGTTTTTCCCATGGCCGGTCCAATTCGGTCGTCGTGGAGAAGCGCAAGCGCCGCATCGTGATGCCCGGCGACACACCGGCTGCGTCGGAATCGAGCGCCGACGCTGCCAAGCCCACGCCCAAAGTGGTGACCCAGACCAAACGCCGGGTGGTTAAGCCCAGTTCCGGCGGCGGTACCGATGCGCCCAAGGCGGACGCGGCGCGCAGCGCTACCAATGCCGAGCAGGAAGCCCGCCTGAACGCTCTGAAACTTGCGCAGCAGCGTGAAGTGGAAGAGGCCAAGCTCGCGGCCGAAGAGGCCAAGCGCAAGGCGGCTGAAGAAGAACGGCTGAAGAAAGAGGCCGAGGAAGAGGCTGCGCGTCTGGCCGAAGAAGCCAAACGGGCGGCCGAAGAAGAGGCCCGCAGGCCGAAAGCCAAAGAAAAACCGGTCGTCGAAGACGAACCCGTGGCCGCAGCACCCGCACCAAAGCGTGGTGCCTCCGGCGATGAAGCACCCGCTCGCGGCGGTCGTGGTGGTGGAGACAATCGTGGTGCCAAACGCGACGCACCGCCACCTGCGAAGCCGACACCGCGTACCGATGAACGCCGTCGTTCCAAGCTGACGATCACACGCGCTCTGAACGATGACGGCAATCAGCGTGGCCGGTCGCTCGCCGCGATGCGTCGCCGTCAGGAGAAAGCACGCCGTGGCCAACAGCCGACCGGTCCTCGCGAGAAGGTTTTGCGCGAGGTCACGATCCCGGATGCCATCACCATTCAGGAGCTTGCCAACCGCATGGCCGAGCGCGCTGTGGATGTCATCAAGGTTCTGATGACCCAGGGTCAGATGCTGACGGTGAACGATGTCATCGACGCCGACACCGCACAGCTCATTGCCGAAGAACTCGGCCACACCGTGAAGCGCGTGTCCGAAGCCGATGTGGAAGAAGGCCTCTTCTCCACCGAGACGGCGGATGACGATGAAGGTGCACTGCCCCGTCCTCCGGTCGTGACCATCATGGGTCACGTCGATCACGGCAAAACTTCGCTACTGGATGCGATCCGCAATGCCAACGTGGTGTCCGGAGAAGCCGGCGGCATCACCCAGCATATCGGCGCTTATCAGGTGGAAAAGAACGGCCAGCGGATTTCGTTTATCGATACACCGGGCCATGAAGCCTTCACCGCCATGCGTGCACGCGGCGCGAAAGCGACGGACATCGTGATCCTCGTCGTAGCGGCCGATGACAGCGTCATGCCGACAACCGTTGAAGCGATCAATCACACGCGCGCCGGTGACGTGCCGATGATCGTGGCGATCAACAAAATGGACAAGCCTGAGGCGGACCCGAACCGGGTGCGCACCGACCTTCTGCGTTACGAGGTGCAGGTGGAAGGCATGGGCGGTGAGGTTCAGGACGTCGAGGTTTCGGCCACCACCGGCAAAGGCCTTGACGATCTGCTCGACGCGATTCTGTTGCAGGCGGAGATCATGGAGCTGAAGGCCAACCCGGATCGGGCGGCTGAAGGCGTGGTGATCGAAGCCCAGCTCGACAAGGGCCGTGGTCCGGTCGCCACCGTTCTTGTGCAAAAGGGAACACTTCGCAAAGGCGACATTCTGGTTGCCGGTGGCGCGTGGGCACGCGTGCGTGCGCTGATCGATGATCGCGGCGAACAGGTGAAGGAAGCCGGTCCGTCGGCACCGGTCGAGGTGCTCGGGTTTCAGGACACACCATCAGCTGGCGATCCGTTCGCGGTTGTGGAGTCCGAGGCCCGCGCGCGCGAGATTACCGAGTATCGCCAGCGTCAGATTCGCGAGAAGACAGCCGCCCGTCTGGGGACTGCCCGTGGTTCGCTCGAGCAGATGATGACGCGCCTGCAGGAATCGAACCTCAAGGAGTTCCCGATCCTGGTCAAAGGCGATGTGCAGGGCTCTGTCGAAGCGATTGCGCAAGCCGTTGAAAAGATTGGTAATGATGAGGTGGCAGCCCGCGTGATTCATGCTGCGCCAGGCGGCGTGACGGAATCGGACATCGCACTCGCCGCAGCCTCCGAAGCGCCGATCATCGCGTTCAACGTGAGGGCGAACAAACAGGCGCGCGATACGGCGCAGGCCGAAGGCATCGAGATCCGCTACTACAACATCATCTACGACCTCGTGGATGACATCAAAGCAGCGATGGAAGGCCTTCTTTCGCCGGAGCGCCGCGAGACCATGCTCGGCAACGCCGAGATACTGGAGGTGTTCAACATCACCAAGGTCGGCAAGGTTGCCGGTTGTACGGTTACCGACGGCAAGGTCGAGCGGGGGTCGGGCGTGCGTCTCATTCGCGACGATGTCGTGATCCACGAAGGCAAGCTGAAGACGCTCAAGCGCTTCAAAGACGAGGTTCCCGAAGTCACCTCCGGTCAGGAGTGCGGCATGGCCTTCGAAAACTACGAAGACATACGCAAGGGCGATGTGATCGAGTGCTTCCGCGTGGAAGAGGTGGCGCGCAAACTCTAAGTTTGCGCCCGCCGGCCATGCAGGCCAGTTCATGAAGGTTTCTCGATGAACCCTCCTTCTCAACGGCAATTGCGGGTTGGTGAGCTGGTCCGGCACGCGCTGTCGGATGTGCTGACGCGCGGCGATGTGCACGGGCTCGACCTTGGCGGCACGCTGGTTTCGGTCTCCGAGGTGCGGATGTCGCCGGACCTGAAAATCGCGACCTGCTTCGTCACCCCCATAGGGCCGGGCGACGCCAAGGCTCTTCCTAAGAAACTGGCTGCGGCCTCGCGTGACATGCGGATGCAGATCGGCCGCCAGCTCAATCTGCGTTTCACACCCACGTTGCGGTTCAAGCCCGATACCTCGTTCGACAGCTATGGCAAGATCGACGCGATCCTGCGCTCGCCCGAGGTTGCCCGGGACACCGATCCAGTGCGCGGCCAAAGCGACGAGGACGGCACCTAGATGGGTCGCCGCAAGAAGGGCCGGAAGGTTTCCGGCTGGCTTATCCTCGACAAGCCCGTGGGCGTGACGTCAACTCATGCTGTCTCACGCGTAAGGCGGATGTTCAACGCGCAGAAGGCCGGCCATGCCGGAACGCTCGACCCGCTGGCCTCCGGCGTGTTGCCGCTTGCCCTGGGTGAAGCGACGAAAACGGTTCCCTATGTGATGGACGGCGAGAAACGGTATCTTTTTACCGTTCGCTGGGGGATCGAGACGTCGACCGACGATACGGAGGGTGAGGTTGTCGCCACCAGCGATGTGCGGCCCGATGAGGATGATATCCTCCATGTCCTGCCGCGCTTTATTGGCACCATCGATCAGGTTCCGCCGGCCTTCTCGGCCAAGCGCATTGACGGCGAACGCGCCTATGATCTGGCGCGCGACGGAGAGACGGTGGAACTCGATGCAAGCCAGGTGACGATCCATGATCTGGTCTATCTCGGTTCACCGGATGAAGACCGCTCCCTGTTCGAGGCACATTGCGGCAAGGGCACGTATGTGCGGGCGATTGCGCGTGACCTCGGAAGGGCGCTCGGCACGCACGGTCATGTAACCAGCCTGCGGCGAACCCAGGTCGGGCCGTTCGATGAGCATGCCACGGTAACGCTCGACCAACTTGAAGCGATGGATGCGCCAGAGGACTGCGACTCGTTCCTTACGCCGATGGCCGATGCGCTTGGCGACTTGCATGAAATTCAGGTGGTACCGGGCGATGCGGCGAAGCTGCGCCGCGGTATGAGCCTTCTGGTGCGTGGTCCGACCGCTCCGACCCATGGTGAAGATGCCTATGCCATGGACGGGGATGACCTCGTGGCGATCGGCATTGTTGACTATGGCAAGTTCCTGCCCAAACGGGTGATCGTTCCCGATCATGCCGTTTAAAGGACAAATCAGAGCATCTGATGTTTGAAAGACGGCGAGCCGTGACCAAAATCAGCAGTAAAACTAAGACAGGTGAAGCAGGCTGAGCGGCTGCCCTCTTTCCTTCTGCGCAAAAACGCCCTATATGCCCGCCATCGCTGGCACAGTGGTCGGCGATGATGACCTGCGCTGGACGACATCCCGGGCAGGCCTAATTTCCCTCATACGTTTAGGAGAGAACCGATGTCGATTACGACAGAGCGCAAAGCTGCGCTCATGGAAGAGTATGGCACCAAGCCGGGTGACACAGGGTCACCGGAAGTGCAGGTCGCCATTCTTACCGAGCGGATCAACAACCTGACCGGTCACTTCAAAACTCACGGCAAGGACAATCATTCCCGCCGTGGCCTTCTGAAGATGGTCAGTCTGCGCCGCAAGCTTCTTGATTACATCAAGAAAGGTGACGAGGCCCGCTATCGCTCATTGATCGAGCGCCTGGGTATTCGCCGCTAGAACAAACTTCCAAAAGCGCGCCGGACTCATTGTCTGACGCGCTTTTGGCGTTTTCGCCGGCCTTACGGACGGCGGAGGCCACCCAAACGCCGACCGAGGAAACCGTTTGGCCACTGGCAGGATTGCCGATCTTTGTTGCCCCGCCTGCGGGACGTTCAAAGCTCCGTCGTCTTGCTGTTGGCTTCTGGATTTCAAGGCCTGGCACGGACGGTAAACACACGGTTTGCGACTCTGGCACTTCGGTGCGCGTCGTACGTGCGGCCTTCGCTTCTTGTTACCGGCAATAACAGACCGGTTCGGTCCATGGGGGATCGAACGGAACGCTTAGGGACCCTGTACCGACAGGCTCCCCACACAAGGAACGATGAATGTTTGATCATCATAAAATCAGCCTCGACTGGGGCGGGCGTGAACTGACGCTGGAATCGGGCAAGGTGGCCCGCCAGGCAGACGGCGCCGTTATCGCCACCTATGGCGAAACCACCGTGATTGCGACCGTTGTGTCGGCACACGCACCGAAGCCGGGCCTCGACTTCTTCCCGCTGACGGTCAATTACCAGGAAAAGTTCTACGCAGCCGGGCGCATCCCCGGCGGCTTCTTCAAGCGCGAAGGCCGTCCGACCGAAAAAGAGACCCTTGTCTCACGTCTGATCGACCGTCCGATCCGTCCGCTGTTCGTAGAAGGCTACAAGCACGAGACCCAGGTCATCTGCACCTGTATGTCGTACGACATGGAAAACGACCCCGACATGGTGGCGATGGTTGCCGCTTCGGCTGCTCTCACCCTTTCCGGCGTCCCGTTCATGGGACCAATCGGCGGGGCGCGTGTTGGGCGTTTGAACGGTGAGTTCGTTCTGAACCCAACCAACGACCAGATGGAAGACACCGAGCTCGACCTCGTTGTCGCCGGCACCAGTGATGCCGTTCTGATGGTCGAATCGGAAGCGAAAGAACTGCCGGAAAACGTGATGCTCGAGGCCGTCATGTTCGGCCACAAGGGCTTCCAGCCGGTGATCGATGCGATCATCC
Organism: Cohaesibacteraceae bacterium; assembly: GCA_028281795.1. GTDB lineage: Bacteria > Pseudomonadota > Alphaproteobacteria > Rhizobiales > MH13 > MH13. Next base: position 8,148 of record JANQJE010000098.1, read on the forward strand.
AGCTTGCCGAGAAATGCGCCAAGGAACCACGCGACTTCCAGCCGGAAGATCTGTCGGAGCTCTACGATGCAGTGAACGGCATGGTCGGCGATGATCTCGCCAAGGCCTATGCCATTACAACCAAGCAGGAACGCCAGGACGCTGTCGGCGTTGCCCGCGACAAGGTCATGGCCACGTTTTTCCCGGAAGGCGCTGACAGTCCGGCCTGGACGGAAACGCAGGTTAAAACCGTCTTCAAGAAAGTGGAAGCCGCCACCGTGCGCGGCAACATCCTGAAAACCAAGAGCCGCATCGACGGCCGCGATCTCGTCACCGTTCGTCAGATCGAGTCTGAAGTCGGCGTCCTGCCGCGCACACATGGCTCATCCCTGTTCACCCGTGGTGAAACGCAGGCGATTGTGGTCGCCACGCTCGGCACCGGCGATGATGAGCAGATGATCGACGGACTGGACGGTCTGTCCTACGAGAACTTCATGCTGCACTACAACTTCCCGCCCTTCTCGGTCGGTGAAACCGGCCGTATAGGGTCCCCGGGACGGCGTGAAGTCGGCCATGGCAAGTTGGCCTGGCGCGCAATCCATCCGATGCTGCCGGCAAAAACCGAGTTCCCATACACGCTGCGCGTCGTTTCGGAGATCACCGAGTCGAACGGTTCGTCTTCGATGGCAACCGTCTGCGGCACCTCGCTGGCGCTGATGGATGCCGGTGTTCCTCTGAAAGCACCGGTGGCCGGGATTGCCATGGGCCTCATCAAGGAAGGCGATGAGTTCGCCGTTCTCTCAGATATTCTCGGCGATGAGGATCATCTTGGCGACATGGACTTCAAGGTTGCCGGGACATCCGATGGTATCACCTCGCTTCAGATGGACATCAAGATCGATGGCATCACCGAGGAAATCATGCAGATCGCACTCGATCAGGCAAAGGGCGGGCGTTTGCACATTCTCGGCGAGATGGCCAAAGCGCTCGGCGAAGCCCGTGCCGAACTCGGCGAATTCGCACCGCGCATCGAGCAGCTTTCGATCCCGACGGACAAAATCCGTGATGTGATCGGGTCGGGCGGCAAGGTGATCCGCGAGATCGTCGAGAAAACCGGCGCGAAGATCAACATCGAAGATGACGGCACCGTGAAAGTCGCCTCATCCGACGGCAAGTCGATCGAAGCGGCGATCAAATGGATTCGCTCCATCACCGATGATCCTGAAGAAGGCGCGATCTATCAGGGTACCGTTGTGAAAACCGTGGATTTCGGCGCGTTCGTCAACTTCTTCGGTCCGAAAGACGGCCTGGTGCACATTTCGCAGCTGGCGCCTGAGCGGGTCAAACAGACCACGGATGTCGTCAAAGAAGGCGACAAGGTCTGGGTCAAGCTGCTCGGCTTCGATGATCGCGGCAAAGTCCGCCTCGGCATGAAAATGGTCGATCAGGAAACCGGCGAAGAAATCACCGAAGACGCTGCCGAGTAGGCTGGAATTCTTTTCAGAATCAAACGTTTGAGAAAGGGCGCCCAACGGCGCCCTTTTTTGTGACCTGCCGAAGATGGTATCGAAGATGCGGGACGGCTGCAGCCCACTTTCCCTCCCGGCTCCCGATCAATGACAACGGATCATCTCAACAGTATGGATCGCACGCCCCGCTGGCCGGACCGTCTTGTCAAAGCGCTCGCCGTTATGGGCGCCGGTTTTGGCACCTACCTTGTTGTCGACCAGGGGTTTCTGACGGTCGGGCGGCGCCTTGCGGATGGCGATAGCCTGCTGACCGCATTGCTCGACTTTGTGTCCTTCCTGTCGATCCTGACGAACACCGCTCTGGTCGCGATTTATCTTTGGTCGCTCAGCGGAGCGCGGGTTCTCCGCTGGAACAATCACCCCAGCTATCAGGCCTTTATGGGGTCGATGATCGTCATGGTCGGGGTGAGTTATCATGTGCTTCTAGCGCCCAGCGGTGGCCTTGATGGCACCATGTCCTTTGCCGATATCGGCCTGCATTACGTGACGCCGGTGATGTATCTGGTGTGGTGGTGGCTGCGATCACATGAGGATCAACCGCGCTATGGCCCCATTCACCGTCTGATGATCTTGCCGCTTGCGTATGCCATCTGGCTTCTCGCACGCGGTGCGTTGACGGGCCGCTATCCTTATCCATTCATCGACGTGGGCGTGCTGGGTTACTCAGGCGTCCTGCCGCTCATGATCGGGCTGCTGCTAAGCCAGTGGGCACTGACTTTGCTGATGGTTGCGATCAGGCGGCGACCGTGATCCCGAGCCCCAATCGCTTGCCTTAGACTTTTCTCAAGTCCACACGCTCGATGGCATGCTGACGGTCCTTGGTCAGCACCAGATCCGCACGAGCCCGTGTCGGGCGGACATTGTCGCGCAGATTGGGCAGGTTGATGCCGTTCCAGATATGCAGTGCCACGGCCCCGGCCTCTTCGTCCGTTAACTTCGAATAGCGATGGAAATAGCTTTGCGGGTCCCGGAAGGCGGTTTCGCGCAGGCGCATGAAGCGCTGAACGTACCATGTCGCCAGCGTGTCTTCATCGGCATCGATGTAGACGGAAAAATCAAAGAAATCAGAGACAAACGGTACCGCTCTGTCGGCTTCCGACGGCGAAGGCTGGCGGGCCTGCAGGACGTTGAGCCCTTCAACGATCAGAATATCCGGCTGATCGACCGAGACAGTTTCGCCCTCAAGCACGTCATAGGTGAGGTGCGAGTAAACCGGCGCCTCAACATGTTCCCGGCCTGCCTTCACGTCGGTCAGAAACGCCAGCAACGCTTTGACATCATAGCTCTCGGGGAAACCCTTGCGATTCATTAGGCCTTCAGCTTCGAGGACCGCATTGGGCAACAGAAACCCATCAGTGGTGATAAGTTCCACCTTCGGTGTATTGGGCCAGCGGCCAAGCAGCGCCTTGAGAACGCGGCTGGTGGTCGATTTGCCCACGGCAACCGACCCGGCAACGCCGATCACGAAAGGCACCTTGGTTCCGTTCGAACCCAGGAAGCGTTTGGTGGCTTTGAATAGCTGCTGCGTTGCCGCGACATACATAGCGAGCAGGCGCGATAGCGGCAGATAGATCGCCTCGACCTCGTCCATCGACAGGCGATCATTGAGCGAGCGCAGCTGGTCGATTTCGTCTGCCTTGAGCACCATGGGCTCACCGGCGCGCAGAGCCGCCCACTCCTCACGGGTGAACGTGCGATAGGGAGAAAGGTCGGAGACTTTCATCTGATCCATTGGGAGCGCCCCAAGCTGGTGTCATCGTCAGAATGGCTGTCCACAGCGATCGATCTGCTGCGCTACTATGCGCCGCGGGCGGCTTTTTCTGCCAGGCCGGACTGTCCCGTACGTCGTTCCAGCTCGGCCAGCACGTCGTTTAGCGGTATTTTGGCGATCTGCAAAACGACAAGGAGATGATAAAGCACATCCGCCGCCTCCTTGGTCAGTTCAGTTGTATCGCCTTCCAGTGCCGCAACGATGCTCTCCACGGCCTCTTCACCTAATTTACGGGCGGCTTTGGGCATACCGGCTTCGACAAGCGATGCGGTGTAGCTTTCGCTGGCAGACGCCGAGGCGCGCTCGATCAGGATCGTTTCGAGATCGCTAAGGGAAAACTGGGTCATGGGGCGATGCCTCTGGGCAGAACGCAGGAAGGCCTCACGCCCGCCAGGCGGGGCAGGCACGGGTCGAACGCCTGCTACGCAGGACGCATGGCGATACCGGCATCCATCATATGCTCTTTCACTTCGCCAATCGTAAAGGTTCCGAAGTGAAAGACCGATGCCGCCAGGACGGCTGTTGCATGGCCATCACGCACGCCTTCGACGAAATGGTCGAGCGTGCCGACTCCGCCAGATGCGATCACCGGTACCGTCACAGCATCGGCGATGGCTCGGGTGAGCGGAAGATCGAACCCTGCCTTGGTGCCATCACGGTCCATGGATGTGAGGAGAATTTCCCCGGCACCCAGTGCAACCACCTCCCTGGCGTAATCCACTGCATCGATGCCGGTTGGTTTGCGCCCGCCATGGGTGAAGATCTCAAACCATGTGGACCCGTCCTCACGGGTGGATTGTTTGGCGTCGATGGCAACGACGATGCATTGCGAACCGAACTTCTCGGCGGCACGGCGGACGAAATCCCGATCATGCACAGCTGCCGTCATGATCGAGACCTTGTCGGCACCGGCCAGAAGCAGGTTGCGGATATCTTCAAGCGTACGGACACCGCCACCGACTGTGACCGGCATGAAACAGTTCTCCGCCGTTTCCCGCACAACATCGAGCAGAATGCCCCGATTTTCATGGCTTGCTGTGATGTCGAGAAAACACAGTTCGTCGGCACCTGCGGCGTCATACGCCTTGGAGACTTCAACAGGATCGCCGGCATCCACCAGGTCGACAAAGTTGACGCCTTTGACGACGCGTCCGTCTTTGACGTCCAAACAGGGAATAACCCTTGGCTTAAGAGACATCGGACGGCCGCTCCATTTCGTTTTGCCTGCAACTCATGCGTTTTCGTCCCGTTTCTTCATAATGCTGTAGGTCACGAAGAGACCTATCAGCGTCACGATTGCCGAGGGTACCGTGATGATGGCCCAGCGGATCATCGCCATGAGCCAGATGGAGAAGCTGCGGAAAAAATCGTTCGAACGCGTGCACTCTCCAAGATTCGGAAAATCGATCTCGCAGTCCATGAGGATGGCGATCAGTTCGCCGAGAAACGCTGCCACCAACGGCGTGAGCCCGATGAAGAGCACCAAACCAATAGACCAGACCCACGCTGTGCGATTCATGCTGCCTCCAGGATTTTCAGCGCTTCGGCAGGTTCAATCCGGCCATCATAAAGCGCGCGGCCGGAGATAGCGCCTTCCAATATCGCAGCATCCGGCTTCACCATTCGCCTGACATCATCGAGCGATGCCAAACCGCCCGATGCAATCACAGGGATCGAAACAGCCCGACCAAGCGCGATCGTCGCGTCCCAGTTGATCCCGGTCAGCACACCATCGCGGTCGATATCGGTGTAGACGATAGCGGCAACGCCCGCATCTTCAAAAGCCTTGGCCAGATCGATCGCCAGCATGTCAGACGTTTCGGCCCATCCTTCAACGGCAACTCTGCCATCCCGGGCATCGATTCCGACAACGATTTTATACGGATGCCGGCGTGCTGCCTCTTTCACAAGTTCCGGATCACGGACGGCAACAGTGCCAAGGATCACGCGGGCGATGCCCTTGTCGAGCCAGGCGTCGATGGCGGCATGGTCACGGATGCCGCCCCCCAACTGCACCGGCATTGTGACCCGGCTGAGGATCGCATCCACGGCCGCGCCGTTCTGGCTCGATCCAGCGAAAGCACCATTCAGATCGACCACATGCAGATAAGAAAAGCCCATCGCTTCAAAGGCTGCGGCCTGCGCGCCGGGATCGGTGTTGTAGACTGTGGCATCGTCCATTTCGCCCTTTTTCAGGCGAACACAGACACCGTCTTTCAGGTCGATGGCGGGAAAGAGAATCATGGTTCGTGTCTCAAAGCGCTCAGGGCTTCCAGCGCAGGAAATTGCCAATGAGCGCGAGGCCAAGTGCCTGGCTCTTTTCGGGGTGAAACTGCGTGCCAACGATGTTGTCCCGGCCGACAATTGCTGTGACCGGGCCACCATAGTCGGCGCGGGCGATCACATCGCCCTCGTTTTTTGTCTGCAAATGAAACGAGTGGACGAAATAGGCGTGCAATCCATCCTCCCCGGTCTTGATACCGTTAAGGATCGGGTGATCGGAGAAGCTTTGGAGCACATTCCAGCCCATATGCGGGATTTTGAGCGCCGGGTCGTCCGGCTCAATGGCCATGACATCACCAGATATCCAGTCAAAACCCGGCGTTACGCCATGCTCGAGCCCGCGGGAGGCCATCAGTTGCATGCCGACGCAGATTCCGAGAAACGGAATGCCGCGCCGGGTTACGGCATGAAACAGGGCGTCCATCATGCCAGGAACGGCAGCGAGACCTGTCTTGCAGTCGGCAAAGGCTCCAACGCCCGGTAACACGACCCGGTCGGACGCGCGCACGACGTCCGGATCGTCTGTTACCTCAACCCTGGCAGAAAGGCCGGCTTCCCGGATGACGCGCTCGAACGCCTTGCTGGCCGAGCGCAAATTGCCGGAGCCATAGTCGATAATCGCAATCGATTCGCTCATGAAATGGTTCGCTAGCTAGGAAGACCGGGAAGGGCAGGCGGTGTGGCGCTTGTCGGGCGCAGGACATGCGCGCGTTCCTCCTGGCTGGCGGCTATCGCGTTGCGTTCAGCGAGCCATTCGGCAAAGAATTTCTGTTCCGCGTCACGCTGGGTCCTGGCTTCCAGAACGGCAATCTCGCGGTATCCTTTTACCGCCATGCTTTCCAGCCGCAATTGTCCGGCTTCGAGCATAATGATGATGGCAAGCGCCATCGAAAGACCACCGGTGACAACAGTGGGAACGGCAAAGCTGAGAACCTGGATCGCGGCGATGATGATCACATAAGCGAGCAGCACCCACCAAAGACGGCGGACAGCCATCCAGATGAGCGGAAAGACCAACGCCGCTAATGACCAGCCATGACGGACGAAAACAAGACTTTGAGCGTCGTCCTCCAGTGTGCCCGGCAACACCGGCGGTTCAAAAACCGAATAGGTGCGCATGGTTAGAGTGCTCCCTTGGTCGTCGGCAGATCGTCGGCCACGCGCGGATCAATCGCCAGCGCATCGCGTAGAGATCGGGCGACGGCCTTGAAGATGCTCTCGGCGATGTGGTGGCTGTTGGCGCCATAGAGGGTCTCAACATGCAGCGTGATACCGGCGTTCATCGCAAATGCCTGAAAGAACTCGCGCACCAGTTCGGTGTCATAGGTGCCCACTTTCTCGGCGGTGAACTCAACGCGCCAAACCAGAAACGGACGACCGGACACATCCACGGCGGCATGCGAGAGCGTCTCATCCATCGGGAGATCGGCACTTGCGTAACGGCGAATGCCCCGCTTGTCGCCCAACGCTTCGCGCAGAGCCTGACCAAGCGCGATGCCGACATCTTCGGTAAGATGGTGATCGTCGATATAGACGTCGCCCAAAGCTTCGACCGCAATGTCGATCAGCGAGTGCTTTGCCAGCTGGTCCAGCATATGGGCGAAAAAGCCCGCACCATTCAACTGAATGGACGATGTGCCCTTGCCATCAAGATCGACCGTAACCTTGACGGTGGTCTCGTTGGTGGCACGCTCAATCGTGGCTGTCCGTGGCATCTGTCCGGTAATCCTTAGGGGAATGGAGGCCCCCCTCTATCAGGACACGCCGCACGATCCAAGCGTTGGGAGAACGGCAATCAAATGCGCCGGTTGAACTCTGGTGCTTTGCAATCGCGCGGCGGACGCCTACATGCGGGGAAACACATCTCCCTATGAGAAAGAGTGATCCATGCATTCTCCTGAAAATGCCCTGCCTTCGATGCACGCGACCACGATCGTCACGGTCCGCAAGGGCGGCAAGGTTGTGATTGCCGGCGACGGCCAAGTGTCCCTCGGCCAGACCGTTATCAAAGGTAACGCCCGCAAAGTCCGCCGTCTGGTCAGCGGCGATGTCATCGGCGGCTTCGCCGGCGCCACCGCCGATGCCTTCACGCTGTTTGAGCGGCTCGAAGCGAAGCTGGAACAATATCCAGGCCAGCTGAAACGCGCGTCGGTGGAGCTGGCCAAAGACTGGCGGACGGACCGTTATCTGCGCCGTCTGGAAGCGATGATGATCGTTGCCGACAAGGCCGAGAGCCTAATCCTGACGGGAACCGGCGACGTCCTTGAGCCTGAAGATGGTGTTATGGCCATTGGTTCGGGTGGCAACTATGCCCTGGCTGCCGCCCGCGCCCTGCTGGATTCAGACCATGACGCCGAAGAGATAGCCCGCCGGGCCTTGACCATCGCAGGCGACATCTGCGTCTACACCAACCACAATATCGTGTTGGAAAGCATCGACGAGGCCGGTTGATGACCACCGCTCCACCGATACCGCAACCTGCCCTAGACCGTATAGCGGCGGGCGTTTCGGCCGGAATCATCACCGCCGATCAGGCCATGGCCTTGCGTCAATTGCCGGTCGATTCGGGACCGCAACGTTTTTCGTCCGTGGAGGCGGGCGATGAACCGTTTTCACTGTTCCGGGGGTTTCGCGACGTGTTTCTTGCGCTCGGGATTATCGTTCTAGCGCTCGGGCTCGGCGGCATTGCGACAGAAACGCTCGGTTTGCAGTTCGATGGCGTTCTGGACTGGGGGGATGTTGGTCTTGCGGCCGTCCTGGCCGCCATCGCCTGGGCGGTTGGCGAATGGGTGACAGGGCGCCTGCGCATGCCCTTGGCCAGTCTTGTCACGGCCAGCGCTTTTTCTTTGGCTTTTGCCGCAACGGTGGTGTTGTTCCTGAGCCTGATCGGCTTAGTCAATACGAGCGAAGAGTCCGCACAATACCCGGCGTTAATGCTGTTAGGACTGGGTGCAGTTCTGTTCTATGCCCGCTTCCGGCTACCCTTCACGATGGCGCTTATGGCGGGAAGCATCGCATTTCTTGTCTACCGGTTAGTCGAAGATATGATCGGATCCAACGTTGATGCGAGTTTCCGGCTTTATGCCGGGCTCATCGGGCTGGCCACATTTCTTTCAGCCCTCTTCTACGAACTGAAAGACCCGAAACGGGCAACGCGGCTTTCCGAGAATGCTTTCTGGCTGCATCTGATCGCCGCACCGCTTCTGGTGTTCGCACTGACCGGCAACAGCGACGCCACCGACGTCACGTCCGGTAGAGACGCGCTGTGGATATTCGCCGTTGTCGCGGTGCTCGGCCTTGTTGCACTGATGATCGATCGCCGTGCTTTCATCGTATCGGCACTGCTCTATCTCGGCGGTGCCGTAGCCTATGCCATCAACCAGTCCGGCATGCCATCCAACGTCCAGTTCGCGGCAACGGCACTTGTGCTGGGCCTTTTCATCGTGGGCCTCGCCCTTGGCTGGCACCCCCTGCGTCAAGCCTTTCTCCGTCTTTGGCCGGAAAGCCTTTCCGCTCGCTTGCCCAATCCAGTCGGGCCCGATGCGCTGGGTGGCTGACAACACAGCGATGACTTTTCGATTCGATCCCGTAACACCCGCTGACAAGCCGCTCCTTCTGGACTGGCTTTCAACACCGGAGTCGCGCCGCTGGTGGGGCGACCCGGCCGAGGAGATTCATCTCATCTATGATGGCGAAGCCAGCGGCGAGTCGTGCGGCTTCATCGTCCATGGCGATGACGGCCCCTTTGCCTACATTCAGAGCTGGCCATGCGAGCGGCAAGCGCCGGAAGCCGTCGCCGAAGAGCCATGGGTTGCCGAACAGGCTCCCGGAACGCTGGGGGTTGATATCACCATCGGTCGACCCGATCTGCTGGGTAAAGGTCTTGGGTCCGAGGTTGTGCGCGCCTTCTGCATGAAGCTTTTCAAAGAAGGGGCACCACGCCTGATCATCGACCCGGACACAACCAACCGGCGTGCCGTGCGCGCCTACGAAAAGGCGGGCTTCGCCCGTTTCGACCAGTACACACATGAAGACGGGTCGGTCACGCTGTTGATGGAGATGTTTCCATCAGCCTCTGATCCTGTTGACCCCTAACACCCTCAGGACACATTCCTTTATGAGCAACCTTGCCGCTACTTTTTCTCCCCGCGAGATCGTTTCCGAGCTCGACCGGTTCATCATTGGCCAGAACGACGCCAAGCGCGCTGTCGCCATCGCCCTGCGCAACCGCTGGAGACGCCAGCAGTTGGATGACGCAATGCGCGAAGAGGTGATGCCGAAAAACATCCTGATGATCGGTCCAACCGGCGTCGGCAAGACCGAGATTTCCCGTCGTCTGGCCAAGCTGGCCAATGCGCCCTTCATCAAGGTCGAAGCCACGAAGTTTACCGAAGTCGGCTATGTCGGCCGCGACGTGGAACAGATCGTCCGCGACCTGGTTGAAGCCGCGATCGGCCTGATCCGCGAGCAACGCCGCAAGAAGGTGGAGGCCAAAGCGCATATCGCTGCGGAGGACCGCGTGCTTGACGCTCTGGTCGGTGAAAACGCCTCACCGGCAACCCGCGACAGTTTTCGCAAGAAGCTGCGCGAGGGCGATCTGAACGACAAGGAGATCGAGATCGATGTGCGCGACACGGGTGGCGCTCCGATGTTCGAAATCCCCGGCATGCCCGGCGCCAATATGGGTATGATCAACATGTCCGACATGCTGGGCAAAGCTTTTGGCGGCCAGCGCACGAAAAAGCGCCGCGTGACGGTCGCTGACAGCCATGACCTTCTACTGGCCGAAGAATCCGACAAACTGCTCGACGACGAAGAGATCACCCAGGAGGCCATCGAGCTGACCGAGAACCACGGCATCGTGTTTCTCGACGAGATCGACAAGATCGCGTCCAGCGCCGGGCGCGGCGGCGATGTTTCACGTGAAGGCGTTCAGCGTGATCTGCTGCCGCTTGTCGAAGGCACGACCGTCTCGACCAAGTACGGTCCGGTCAAGAGTGACCACATCCTGTTCATCGCGTCCGGTGCGTTCCATGTCGCCAAGCCGTCAGACCTGTTGCCGGAACTGCAGGGCCGTCTGCCGATCCGTGTGGAGCTCAAAGCGCTGACGCGCGATGATTTCCGCCAGATCCTGCGCGACACCGAAGCCAGCCTGATCAAGCAGTATGTTGCTCTGATGGGCACGGAGAATGTGACCGTTACCTTCACGGACGATGCCATCGATGCGATCGCTGATGTTGCTGTCGACCTCAACGGATCGGTTGAAAACATCGGTGCACGCCGCCTGCAGACAGTGATGGAACGCATTCTCGATGAGATTTCCTTCACCGCACCGGATCGGGCGGGAGAGGAGATCGTGATCGACGCTGAGCATGTTCAAGAGAATATCGGCGAACTGGCTAAGAACACCGACCTGTCGCGCTTCATTCTTTAGATCGTCGGCTTTCGTTAGCTGGATTCGGAACCAGAGATAGGCCACGGGCGGTTCCGTCCGTGGTCCATCAGCCGACTGCTTAGCCGGATTCAAGCATGCTAAAAGCAATCGATTACTTGATTAGCCGGATTCCGATCCGTCACCGGCGACTTTTCGTTTGCCCTTGTCGGCTGTCAGTGCCGGCGCTGTGCCTTCAATCAGCATTTCGATGACGTTTTCCAGATAGATGCAGTCGCTGACCGAAAGATGCGCAACACGCTGGGCCACCACGTTGGCGATGCGTGTGGCGCTGGGGCTGAGATCGATGGTGTCGATGACGACACGAGGATCGGATAGAAGCGCAAGTGTTTCCAGTTCATCGGCATCGTCCCAGATCAGATTGAAATACCCGACAAGCCGCTGAATGAATGCCCAGTTGGGCAGGCCGCGCTTGCCGTGTTCCAGTGCAGAGAGATAAGCGCTCGAGACGTTGAGTGCTTCGGCCATTTCGGCCTGCGTTACGGCCCGTTCCGCCCGCAACTGGCGCAGCTTCACCCCCAACGGCGTTAGTGTGTCGTTCTTCATGGGCCTGCCTTTTTTGCCCTAAGCCGCACATAAAGTGCGCCCTCCCCGCCATGGCTGACATGGGCATCTTCCACGCTCAAAATGGCGGCACGCATATCGGGCGCCGCCAACCATCCGGGAACGGCGCGGCGCAGGATTCCAGAACCAACGGCCCAGGGCGGCGCGTCCGGATGAGGGTCGCGCGCTCGTGTGCCTTTGCCGGTGATCACAAGCACCGTGCGATGTCCTGCCGAATGAGATCGCCAGATAAAGGATCGCAAAACATCATGAGCCTCATGCTGACGCAAACCGTGGAGATCGAGGCGGGCATCGATGGGCGTGCGGCCTCGGGCAATGCGGCTGCGGGCCTTTCGGTCAAGGTCCACCAAAGGCGGCTGACCGTGTGGCCCTGATTTCTCCTTGCCGTTTATGCTGGAAGGCCCGCGTTTTTTTGCTGCCGGATGCCCCGGTACGTGATGCTTGAGCGCCCCGCTGGATGGCTGGGTGCGATGCGGTGTTGGCTGCGCATGCGACGGTGCATGGTCGGCGCCATCGCCGTCGAGATAATCGGCAAGCGCTTGCGAGTACCGTGCCCGCTGTTTGGCATCGAGGGGATCGACGGTGCGCTTTACCCGGTCCCAGAGACCCGTATCAGCGTCGGGTTTTTTCGGCCCTTTTTTGCTGCTCATGGCGCGCCGTCCGGTTTGGGAACAAGCAGTGTGTAGCGGACCGCCTGATTGACAGCACCGGCGATGCGACCGGCTTCACCGCCCGATCCGATAAAGATATCTCCGCGTGCCGGTCCGACGATGGCAGACCCGGTATCCTGTGCAACCATAAGCCGGCTTAGTGGTTCGTCATCCTCCGGCAGAGCGACATCCGAACTGACATACACCGGTGTACCGAACGTGTGCAGATGGCGGTCCACTGCGAGACTTCGGCCGGGGGTCAACGGCACGCCCGCTGCCGCAATGGGACCTGATGCCGGATCGAAATCCTCGGCCATGGAAAAGAAGATAAACGATCGATTCGTTGCCAGAACGGCATCGCGATCGTCAGGATTTGCGGCCTGCAGCCAGCTGCGCAGACTGTCCATGGTGACATCTTCCAGCGCCATCTCTCCGCGCTCCACCAGGGTTCTTCCAATCGGTGTATAGGGATGGCCCGATTTGCCGGCGAAGTTTACGCGCTGCACGCTGCCATCCGTCATGGCGAGCCTGGCCGAACCTTGGATATGGACAAAAAAGGCGTCCACCGGATCGTCGAGATAGACGAGCTCGAGATCTTGCTCCTCAAGAGCACCGGCCATGATCGCTGCGCGGTCGGGAAAAGCTTCGAACGTCCCGTTGCTTGCACGGCCCCATGTGACGTCGTCAGCAATGCCTAAATGCTCCGGAGAGCTATCGAGTTCCACAAGATCGGCCGGACGCGCGTAGAGCGGATACTGGAAAGGGCCATCACGTTCGAAAGACGCCCGCAGTTGCGGCTCGAAGTAGCCGGTCAGCAGGCCGCGCGCTTCGACCCTATGGGGTGTAAAGTGCGTCTCGAAAAAGTCCCGGGCATTCACCTGCCCGTCCGTTTGCAGAAGCCTGGCACAAATCGAGGCCAGTGCTTCACCTGCAACGCCATTTGATCGGGTCCGAGGCGGATGCTCGATAATGCGCACGCAGGTATGGCGAAACGCAGCAAGCGCAGCCGCATGATCATCGTCTGCCCAGTTCTCCAACGCACTGAAGGCAATCGGTGTCAGGTTTGCGGGAAAATTGTCAGCCATTGCCGGCGCATGCGACGCAAGACCGAAGGAGCACCAGGTTGAGCAAAGGATAGCCCACCAGCGCATCAGCCAGGCGTCAGACTATGTCGCTTCGGTGGCGACCAGCTTCCAGTTCGGATCGGCGGCCGACACATCACGCGCAAACGTCCAGATGTCGGTCATTTCCGTGACCTCGCTCGGATCACCGTCGATGACCCGGCCATCGGAATCCTTGGTGACAGTTATCAGCTGGCTTTTGAAACGCATGGTGATCTGCGCCACACGTCCGGCCAGCTCTGCTTCCACGATGTCAGACTTGTCGAGGCCAATGAAGGTGAAGTCGACGGTCTCCCCAGCATCATTGCGCTCATCAATCGCCCGGACAAACCCGCTGTTGACTTCCTCATCGAGCAACGGCTTCAGCGTTGCCTTGTCGCCGGACGCGAACGCTGTAACGATCATTTCATAAGCAAGGCGGGCGCCGTCGACAAATTCACGGGCATTGAAGTTCGGATCGGCGGAAAGCAGTGTTTTAAGTGCTCCCTCGACAGCGGAACCTGGCTTCACCACACCGCCGATCTGGTCTTCAGCATCGGCGTCCTGCCGTGCGCGGGCGGTCGGAAGGGTCACGACCTTGTCGCCGCCGGTTTCAGCCTCTTCGCGTGCTGTATACGGATCAAAGGGCGGGCGCTCTTCGCCGGTGCGTTTGCCAAGCACCGAGCGCAGACGGAAAAAGATCACCACCGCAATGGCCAGAAAGAAGAGGGTATAGATGTCCACCGGCGTCCACGTTTCAGCCCACAGTTTACACGCCCGATGGCGTGGGGGCCAAACCTTCTTGTTTGGTTGGGTTACTGGAACTCATATGTAGGTGCGTTTCAAGCAGCATCCAGAGGCGTGTGCAAGCACGATGGCGTGTTCAAAGCGGTTCTGATCGTCGCAGACCGTCATCGCAGTAGCTTATTTCAGCTTGTAACTGTTTGTTGCTGCCCCCATGTTGCTGCTCATGCCTTTTGCCTTTCTTCTCCTTTTGTTTGTCTTTATTGAGGTCGCCGGCTTCGTCGCCATGGCCAATTCGGTCGGGCTTCTGGGTGTTTTTGCGTTGATCGCGCTGGGTATCGTGGCTGGTGGCTTTGTCATCCGCACGATTGGCCTTGCCAGTGTTCAGAGAATGCAGCAACGGGCGCAGGACGGCGAGACCGTGGGCCAGGAGCTTGGCGGTCTGGTGCTTGGATTTCTCGGCGGTGTGCTGCTCATTGTTCCGGGCTTTTTCACCGACTTGATCGGCTTGGCGCTGCTTATCAAACCCGTCCAGATGCTGGTTTGGCCGCGCTATGGGCGTCAGATGGCGGGCCACATGCCCGATGTGAGCCGAGGTAGACCGTGGCAGTCCCCCAACCGGGGCC
>JANQJE010000096.1 GCA_028281795.1 Cohaesibacteraceae bacterium
CGAGAAGCTTTGCGGCGAATAGACGACCGGATAGCCGCGTTGAACCATCGACACAAACCGGTTGGGCGTGGAGAAACGCCGCTTGATCGGCTCTGAGGCAAACGCATAGGCCGCTTCGGCATCTTCAGCGAGAAAAGCGTCGATCTGGGCCGTGATAACGGACTTCATCTGCTCGATGGTCGCCGTTGGAACTCGGGTAGGTAGGGACTCATCAGCACGCACAGCCGAGACCATCACCATGGCAAGAGCTGCAAGCGCGGCGAACGCAAGAAAAACGCAATGTTGGGTCCGCTCGAACCATAGGCGCGAGCTGACGGCAGCATCGTTTACTTTCAGGGAACGCTGACTGGATACGCGATAGATGGAATGCGACATAACGAAACCCTCCATATCTTCGGTACGAACGAAGGGTAACGTCAGATTTATTACCGCCAAGTAGCCAAAAGCGTGTGTTTTATGCAACTGAAGGTGATATTTTGATCAAAAAGCAAGCAAATGCATCAACAGCTTTTTTACCATCTTAAGCCGCTTTTTCCTTTGATTTCAGGTTGGTAAGCCCTCAACCGGTAGCTGTAGCCCGCGCCATGTTGATATAAAGCGACCGTAAACGGCTTCCAATCGGACCGGGCGCACCGTTGGAGAGGATTCGCTCGTCCACCTTCACCACAGGCATGACCAGTGTCGTCGCGGCCGTGATGAAAGCCTCGTCTGCTTCGTACATCTCTTCCACCGTGTAGGTGCGCTCCTCGACCTCCAGGTTTTGCTCCCTGCAAAGCGCAAGAACCGAGAGCCGGGTCACGCCAGGCAGCACGGAGTTGCTCAGGTTCCGTGTGATCAGCTTCCCGTTCTTGACGATCCAGGCGGTGGACGATGACCCCTCCGTCACCAGCCCGTCTTCAACCATGATTGCTTCGGCCGCGCCGACCTTGGCCGCTTCCTGTTTGGCCATGGCCTGGGCGAGCATCGCCACCGATTTGATATCACGGCGCTTCCAGCGCAAGTCCGGCGTGGTGATCACATCAACGCCCGTTTCGGCGCGCGGATCGTGCACTAGGTTGCGCTCCTGCGTGAACATGACGAGGCTTGGCTTGACATCTTTCGGATAGGCGAAGTCACGCTCCGCCGCGCCGCGCGTGATCTGAAGATAAATGCCACCCTCGGTAAGGTTGTTGCGTCTGGCCAGCTCCAACTGCAACGCGGTCAGGTCCTCCATCGAAACAGGGTGGTCCATTTCGATTTCGCCCAGCGAGCGCTCCAGCCGTGCCAGATGCGCCTCGTTGTCAACCAGTTTACCGTCGATGACGGCAGTCACTTCGTACACCCCATCGGCAAACAGGAAGCCGCGATCGAGCACGGAGATTTTGGCGCCTTCGAGCGGAACGAAATCGCCGTTGACATAGGCAATGCGGGTCATGGGGTATCCTTCAGGCAGGGGCAGTCGGAACACATCGCGTCAGTCGATGCCAAGCGCGTCACGCGCATCATCCACGTAATCGCTGTCGACATTTTGACAGCGTTGCAGATAGGCGCGCAAGGCATTGGTTCCGCCATCGCGTGCCGTTTGATAGGTAAAGCGGCTGTTGCAGAACTGTTCCAGCACGCCGTCCACAGAATTCAATGCCGTATCCTCGCTGCCGGAGTCGTCATCACGCTGTTGCGCGCGTGGGCCTTTGCGCGGCGCATCGTCCACCTCCAGCGGCTCCGTCCGGTTGACCTCGCGCGGCTCTCCGGTGGGGGGTGGTTGCTCGCGGCCTGACCGCTCGTCGCTGAAAAGGTCGCCCGAGGCCACCAGCCAGGCGACACCCAGGGCAAGGGCAAAGCTGAGCACGGTCCCCACACCGATCTTCCGCTTTCGAGCCGTTCTGCCGGAAGATGGACGGGACGGTGGCGCTTCACCGATCGTGCTGGTGTGTTTCTTTCTCGGAATCGGCGGAACCTGGCCGGACCGTGGCGCTTTGACCTGCGGCAGGGGCGGTGGTGTGGCGCCGGAACCGGCCTTCGATGAGGACCAGGGGCCAGCAGTTGGCATAGGTGGCACGGACGAAGTTTCAGGGATCGCCTCGTGGTCCGCTGCTTCGGCATGCGGTCGCAACAGATCTATCAAGGCATCCATGCTTTGCGGACGCGTCGCCGGATGCAGGCGCAACGCGGTATCGAGCTGGCTTGTCACTTCGAAATTGACGGCTGTGGCGGCGTCTGCCAAAGGCACATAAGGGTCCTCGTCCCGCTGCGCCTGGGCCGTCAGGCGTTCATCGGCAGACGGTGGCGCTTTGCCTGCTATGGCCAAATAGATCAGAACAGCGATCGAATAAATGTCGCTGACGGGGCTGGGCATCTCACCGGAAATCAACTCCGGTGCCTGTGCCTGTTTGTAATGAGTTTGAGGGTCTGCACCATGCGCGACCCAAGGCGCCATGAGACGCAAAGTTCCGTCACCGGTGACAAGCATCTGGCTTGTTGACAGGCGTCCATGGGCCAGGCCCTGGTCGTGCAGCGCCTTAAGCGCCTCCAGCACCGGCAAGAACAGTTTTGCGGCGGGCCGCAGGCCAATCGGCGCGCTGCGCTTCAGCCAGACGTCCAGTGTCTCGCCGGACAGGAGAGCGCCATCTTCCTTGCCGATCACCACGGCCGATCCGCCACTGAACCGCACGACCGTGCGCAGACCGATCAGCGCGTCGTGATCCAGCCGTTCATAGGTGCGGGCAAGGTCGAAAAGCGCCGACTGATCGCGATGATCGGAAAGCCAGATCAGGGTCACACCGGCGTCGTGGTCGCGTGCGTCTGTGCCGACATAGGCGGCCTTCAGACCGGTGATGGAGCCATGGCCCGTGATTTCGTAACCTTGCGAGCGGTCGCCAACGTCCAATCCGGTGGGTGTCTCTTCGGCCATCGCCGCCTCCAGCTACGTGAGGTTGTGCTCGCAGGGTGCGGAGTTCTTGTGCGCGCAGAAGACCACCGGAATCAAGGGCACAAAGGGATCATCATGTTCCGCAGAACGTTGCGTGCACCACATCCTCGGGAGCCGGTGGCAATGCGAGCTGCGCCCCTTCGCCGTCGTCCGGCGCATCCTCATAAGGGCTAGCCAGTGCATCGGCAATCGCATGGAAGGGTGCAAAGTCACCATCGAGCGCTGACGTGATCATCGCCTCGATCCGGTGATTACGCGGAATGATGGACGGGTTGACCGTTCGCATCGCGGAGCGGCGCTGCTCGGCTGTTGTCTTCTCCTGTCCAAGCCGCGCTTTCCAGCGTTCGAGCCAGTCTGTGCCATCCGGTGCGAGATGCTTCAGGACTGCCGCATCCTGCAGCGGCGCATCGGTAAGGGCGCGGAACGTGCCGGTGAAGTCGGCCTCATTCTCAGCCATCAGGCTCAAAAGATCCTTCACAAGGTCCGCGTCTCCAGCATCCTCGCTGACAAGGCCGAGTTTGGCTCTCATCACAGCCAGATAAGCCCTCTGAAAATGTCCGGGAAAAGTATCGACCGTGCTTTGCGCCAGCCGCACGGCCTCCTCTTCGTCCGGGTCGATCAGCGGCAGCAGGGCCTGCGCGAGAACGGCCATGTTCCAATGTGCAATGGGAGGCTGATTGGCGAACGCGTAGCGGCCCTGATGATCGATGGAACTGTAGACTTGCGCCGGGTTGTATCCGTCCATGAAGGCGCACGGACCATAGTCGATGGTTTCGCCGGAGATTGTGCAATTGTCGGTGTTCATCACCCCGTGAATAAACCCAAGGCCCATCCAGCGGGCAATCAGGCTCGCCTGCCGCTCGATCACGCCTTGAAGAAGCGCAAGGGCGGGTCGCTCCTCATCCCTGCGGCCAGGATCGTGCCGTTCAAGAGCGTAGTCGGTAAGGGATGTCAGTTTGTCGGTATCGCCAAGAAATGCCGCATACTCGAAGGTGCCGACGCGCAAATGGCTGGAGGCGACCCGTGTCACCATGGCACCGGGCAGGACGCGCTCACGCAGAACTGGGTCGCCGGTGGTCACCGCCGCCAGTGCCCGCGTGGTCGGCACGCCGAGCGCCGCCATCGCCTCGCTGACTACATATTCGCGCAGCACGGGACCCAGCGCTGCACGGCCATCGCCCTGGCGTGAAAAAGGCGTCTGGCCCGAACCCTTGAGTTGGATATCGTAGCGCTTGCCGTCCTTGCCGATCACTTCGCCAAGAAGAAGCGCCCGCCCATCGCCAAGACCCGGATTGAAACCGCCGAACTGGTGGCCGGCATACGCCATGGCGATAGGCTGTGATCCATCGGCAAGCTGATTGCCGGAGAAAACCTGTGCAGCATCAGCCTCGCTCAATGCCGTCACATCGAAACCGAGCACCTCGGCAAGGCCCTCGTTCAGCCGAACGAGCCTGGGCTCGGACGCACCATAAGGAGCAACCTGAGCAAAAAATCGCTCCGGCAGCTTCGTGTAGCTGGTGTCATAGCGCGGGAAGGGGGAAAGATCGGACATGGCGGCTCTTGGTCGGACGAAACGATGCTATGCATGTAGGATAGACCAGGTCCAATTGTTAGCGTGTCACTCGCTGAATGCATGGCAGCCTCGCGGCTACAGGGCGGAGATGCCTTTTCATGGCCTTGATTGACGCCGACAGGCGGCGCATCACGGAACGCACGATCTTGCGCTCTTTCCTCTAAAGCTGGTCAGGTTAGTATTCGCTCCATGGCGCGCCACCTTCTCCCCATCGCCGCTCTGCTTCTGGGTTCGGGCTTTCTGTTCTTTGCCGGCGGCATGAACGCGCTGCTGCTTCCCGTGCGCGGCGAGCAGGAAGGATTTTCGACCTTTTCACTCGGCCTGCTGGGCACCGGCTGGGCCTTTGGCTTTGTCACCGGCTGTTTGGTCGTATCCAAGCTCGTGGCCCGGGTCGGTCATATCCGCTCCTACTCGGTTATGGCGGCACTGGCCTCGCTTGCGGTACTGACGTCGCTGCTTCTTCTGACGCCCTATGCCTGGGTGCCGCTGCGGGCACTCTCCGGCTTCTGCTTCGCCGGAGCGGCGATGATCGTGGAAAGCTGGCTCAACGAGCAGGTCGACAGCGGCTCGCGCGGCAAAGTGTTCGGCGTCTATCAGATGGTCAACCTGACCTCGACCACGGCAGGGCAGCTCTTGCTGACACTGGGCGACACACGCGGTTACCTGTTTTTCGTCATCGCCGCCATGGTCTATTCCTTGGCGCTCATTCCGACGGCGGTATCGTCCTCCCGCGCTCCGAAACCGCTGGTGGAGACCAGGCTCAACCTGAAAGAACTCTGGGTGAACTCGCCGGTTGCCGTGGTCTCCGTGGTCCTGCTGGGTGCCTCCAACAGCGCGTTCGGCACGCTGGCCGCCGTCTACGCCAATCAGGTCGGTCTGCCGCTGACCATGGTTGCGCTGTTCGTTGCGCTGCCGGTGCTTGCCGGTGCGGTGATCCAGGTGCCGGTCGGCGCCGTGTCGGACAAGATCGATCGCCGCTATGTGATGATCGCTATGGGCATTCTGGCGATAGCTTCCGATGGGCTTTTCATCTGGTTTGCCGATCCAGGTCCGACACTGCTCATCGTCTTTGCCTTGATGTTCGGCATGGCGATCTTCACGCTGTTTCCGCTGGCGGTTGCCCATGCCAACGACCATGCCTCGCCGGAGGGGTATGTGCGCACGTCGGGCGGTCTGCTGCTGCTCTTTGGTCTGGGGTCGATTGTCGGTCCGCTGGCGGCCGGTGCAGCCATGAGCATGTTCGGTCCGTCAGGACTCTTCATGGTGACGCTGGTGACGCATATCGGCGTCATCCTCTATACGGTGTATCGCATTTCGCGCCGCGCACCCGTACCGCTGGACGACAAGGCCCATTTTGCCGTTACGCCAACGGCGCGGAACACGACGCCGCAAACGCCAGCATTGCGTACAGGGGACGATTCTGAAGGGCAGGAAAACTAGGACAATGGTGAGCCGGCAGGGGTTCGAACCCTGGACCTACTGATTAAAAGTCAGTTGCTCTACCAGCTGAGCTACCGGCTCCCACCCGCGCTGCCTAACAGCATGAAGATTGATCCTCAAGACCCTTAGCGCAAGCATTTGGATCACATCTGTGTACACGCCAACGGTTACTACCATGGTAACGGGGCAAGCCGCTGGCTGGAAGGCGGTCACATGCGTTGCTCAAGACCTAGAACGGCGAGGTTTGCATCGCCAGTTGCTGGCCGTCGAAGACCGCCGGTATGCAGCGCGGCAGGCCAGAGGCCACCAGCCGGGCGCATAGCATGGCTGCATCGGCCGCATCTGGGATCGGTCCGGCAACAAGACGCAGATCAAGCTGACCATCGCTCGTCTGACGCAGCAGAATGCGTGGCGTCATATCGCTGAGCGCACTGTCGTAGGTCTGCTGGTACTGCAGCCAGAGCCTGTCGATTTCCTCAAGTGTCCGGGC
>JANQJE010000100.1 GCA_028281795.1 Cohaesibacteraceae bacterium
GCATCCGGCAGGCCATGTGCTCGGGTCCGCACAAGTGCTGGTGGAGTATGACGGACATCGGCTGGTAGCGTCCGGCGATTACAAGCGTCACGCCGACCCGACCGTTACGGCCTTCGACGTCGTGCCATGCGATACCTTCATCACCGAAGCAACCTTTGGTCTGCCGGTCTTTCGGCACCCGCCCGGCGCGGACGAGGTGGCCAAACTTCTGACCTCCCTGTCGCTGTTTCCGGACAGACCGCATCTGGTCGGAGCGTATGCGCTCGGCAAAGCACAACGCGGGATCGCCGAGGTCCGGGCTGCAGGCTACGACGCGCCCATCTACCTGCATGGCGCGATGGAAAAGTTCTGTGCTTTCTACCAGGCGCAGGGCATTAACCTCGGGGTGTTACAGCCCGTGGCAGGTCTCAAAGCCAGGGATGTCGCAGGACAGATCGTTCTTTGTCCGCCCGTGTCAATGGCCGACCGCTGGTCAAGGAAGTTTGGCGAGACCATCACATGTTTCGCGTCCGGTTGGATGCGCGTGCGCGCCCGGGCTCGCCAGCGCGGCGTGGAGCTTCCTCTGGTGATGTCCGATCACGCCGATTGGGACGATCTTTGCGCAACGATCCAGGACACGGGTGCATCAGAAGTCTGGGTCACCCACGGCCAGGAAGACGGTCTTGTGCACTGGTGTGGAACACAGGGCATCGCAGCCCGCCCTTTGAACATGATCGGCTACAGCGATGAAGGCGATGATACCGGTGAGACATCCCAGGAGCCCCTGTCGTGAAGGCGTTTGCGGAGCTTCTCGACCGGCTCGCCTATGAGCCAAGGCGCAACGGCAAGCTGCGCCTTCTCACACGATACTTTGCCGACACGCCCGATCCGGAACGGGGTCTTGCGCTGGCCGCGATAACGGGCGGACTTTCCTTCACCAACGCCAAACCGAACGTTATTCGCGGCCTTGTCGAAGAACGGACCGATCCGGTTCTGTTCGGGCTTTCCTACGATTATGTCGGCGACATGTCGGAAACGGTGGCGCTGATCTGGCCGGCTGACAGAGGCGTGAATACGCCGTCGCCCAGCCTCTCCGACGTGGTCAATGCGCTCGGCTCAACCGGCAAGGCGGAACTGCCGGCGCTTATCGCCCGATGGCTCGACGCCCTGGATGAAACCGGACGTTGGGCGCTTTTGAAACTGATCACGGGTGGCTTGCGGATCGGGGTTTCAGCACGATTGGCAAAGACTGCCGTTGCCGGCCTGGGTGGCCTGAAGCCCGATGATATCGAGGAAGTCTGGCATGGATTGAAGCCGCCCTATGAAGCTCTTTTTGCCTGGGCAGAGGATAAAGGCGAGCGGCCGGAAAACGATGATCCTGCACCTTTTTCGCCCGCCATGCTCGCTCACCCGATCGAAGACAGCGACTTTGAGAAGCTCGATGCCGCCGCCTTCCTCGCCGAATGGAAATGGGACGGCATTCGGGTGCAGGCGGCATCCGGAGCAGCCGAAGACGGCACGCAGGTGCGGCGGCTCTACTCGCGCACAGGCGATGACATTTCCAAAGCTTTCCCGGATCTGGTGGATGCGTTGCCCGCCAACGCCACACTGGACGGCGAACTCCTGGTGCTGATCGATGGGCGCGTGCAGACGTTCAACACGCTGCAGCAGCGGCTCAACCGGAAAACCGTCTCTGCCAAACTGCTCGCAAGCCATCCGGCGCATATGCGGGTCTATGACGTTCTTCGGCTTGAAGGCGAGGATGTGCGCGGGTTTCCTTTTGCAGAGCGGCGGGAGCTCCTGGAGGCCCTGATCGGCAAACATGATCACCCTCGCCTCGATCTTTCACCCATGGTGCCATTCAGGGATTGGCAGGCACTCTCCGACGCCAGGGCCGATCCTGCCACGCATGGAGCCGGTAAGGACGCGGACGCGGTCGAGGGCGTGATGATCAAACGCGCCGACAGTACCTATGTGCCCGGCCGGCCCAAAGGGCCATGGTGGAAATGGAAGCGCGATCCGATGCTGATCGATGCGGTGCTGATGTATGCGCAGCGCGGGCACGGCAAACGCTCAAGTTTCTATTCCGACTACACGTTCGGTGTTTGGCGCGAAACCGGAGAAGGCCGTGCACTCGTACCGGTCGGCAAGGCCTATTTCGGCTTCACCGATGAAGAACTGAAACAGATCGACAGTTTCGTGCGCAAGCATACCGTGAACCGCTTCGGTCCGGTGCGCGAAGTGATCCATGGCGAAGACGCGGGGCTTGTTCTGGAGGTCGCCTTCGAGGGTCTGCAACGCTCAACCCGTCACAAGAGCGGCATCGCGATGCGGTTTCCGCGCATCTCGCGCCTGCGCTGGGACAAGCCACCACGCGAGGCCGACACACTCGAGACCGTGATCGCACTGTTGCCGGAAGCGGAGCGAGCGTAACCGATCTTTCAGGCCCGCTAAATCCAAGTGGCATTTCCAGCGCGTCGGACAGTCGGGTGCAACCGCCAATCACTTTTTCGCGGTGCGCTTGATTGGCAGCATGACGCAGCAGTATTTGTCTGACGTGACCCACCGCATGGATGGAGTGCTTTGATGGATCAGAACTTCGATGAGCTTAGGGCGTCAGCGGCGGATGCGCTGCACATGGCCAGAGTTGCTCTAGATGCCCAGATCAACACCTATCCTACACCAATCTCGGGCTGTGATGCGCAGTTCACTTATCTTCTGGCGGAGCGCAGGCGGCTACGAAACGCGGTCGCTGCCTTAGAGGCGGACATTTTTATTCCAACACCGCGCACTCTGACACCTGGCACCGGCGTGGAGAGTCGTTAGCGAGCTTAGTGTTCCGAACGGCGCCCTTGAACCAGTTGAAACCCGACAATGACCGCAAGAGCCAATGCCAGCGCATACCATGTCAGGGCGTATTCAAAGTGCCTGTTGGAGAAGATGAACTTCGTCTCTCCAGCCTGTGGCAGGCCAGTCGTCACGCTGGCGGGCATGTCAATTGTGATCGGCAGGGCGGCGGTCAAGTCAGCGGCCTGACGCAGTTGGTCCACGTCGCGGCGATAAAGGACACCGTCCTCATAGTCCGGATCAGGCGTCGCCCAATCGGCCACATCATCAGGGCGCAAAAGTCCTTCAAACCTGATCGTTCCAGCAGGTGCCGGCCGGACGCTTGTGCCGGGTGGCATCTCGAACGGGATGAAACCGCGGTTGGCGAACACGGTCTGGCCCGTCGCAGCGATCTCGAAAGGATGCATCAGCCAATAGCCCGGTCCTTCATACGGACCCATCGGATCGGACAGCGTGGTAAAGACACGGACCGCCTCGCCAAAAAAGCGGCCCGTCACGTCTGCGCGGCGATAGGCCAGGTCATCGGACCCATCCTCCAACAACGTGTGCAGGGGAACTGCGGGAAGCGTCGGCCGCATTTCGGCTTCTGCGATCAGCGCTTCTTTCCAGGCAAGGCGTTGCACCTGCCATGTGCCAAGGCCTAGCAGCGTAACAAAAGCTCCCAGAATGAGCGCGATGGCGAAGAACCGCTTCATGGGCGCTAGCCGTGATGCCCGCCTGAAACATCGTCGTTGCGCACTTCCAATGCGTCCATCTGGTACTGTCGCGCGATCAGCCATCCCTTCAGGGGGCGCAACGGCACCAGACAGGTGATCAGGATAATGGGCAGGGACACGAAAGCATGGACCCAATAGGACGGCTGAAACGCGACCTCCAGCCACAGCGCAGCGCCCACGACGATAAAACCGGCAAAAAAGGTGATGAAGACAGCAGGGCCGTCGCCTGAATCTGCAAACGCATAG
The DNA here is from genome assembly GCA_028281795.1 of Cohaesibacteraceae bacterium. GTDB lineage: Bacteria > Pseudomonadota > Alphaproteobacteria > Rhizobiales > MH13 > MH13. Next base: position 3,789 of record JANQJE010000100.1, read on the forward strand.
TCCATGTCGCAGACGTCGCAGTGTTCGCGCAGCGTGATCCACCCGTTGAACAGTTTGCCTTGGCCACAACGCGGACAACGGCCATGGAAACCGGCGGAGAGAGGTTCAGAGGTATGCGGCACGCTGCTCATGGAGATGTCTTCCTGAAAGAGAAACGGGCGGCCAGGGATCTTTGCCCGGGCCGCCCGCTTGGCGATGAAAGGGTGCGGGCCGGCCTAGTGACCGCCACCGCCATAACCCCAGACATAGATGGCGACAAAAAGGAAAAGCCATACCACGTCGACAAAGTGCCAGTACCAGGCGGCCGCCTCGAAGCCGAAATGCTTCTTGGCATTCATCTGACCCTGCAACACACGGAACAGGCAAACGGCAAGGAATACCGTGCCGACAAAAACATGAAAGCCGTGGAAACCGGTCGCCATGTAGAAGGTTGCGCCGTAGATGTGGCCGGAGAAGTCGAAAGAGGCGTGGGAGTATTCGTAAATCTGGACGGCCGAGAAGAGGATACCGAGCGCGATTGTCAGAGCCAGCCCCTGTTTCACGCCTTCGCGATCATCATGGATCATCGCATGGTGCGCCCAGGTCACGGTGGTGCCCGAGGTGAGCAGGATCACGGTGTTCATCAATGGCAGATGCCATGGATCGAACGTTTCGATGCCCTGCGGTGGCCAGACACCTCCCAGAAGTTCGGTCCGCATTGGCTGTTCGACCGGTCCGGGGAAGAACCCTGCATCGAAGTAGGCCCAGAACCATGCCACGAAGAACATGACCTCTGAGGCGATGAACAGGATCATTCCGTAGCGCAGGTGCAACGAGACCACCGGGGTGTGGTCACCGGCGATGCTTTCGCGAATCACATCGCGCCACCACATGACCATGGTGTAGAGAACCCCGAGCAGGCCCAGGGCGAACCAGAGCCAGGCGCCGCCATGGAACCAGACGACGGCCCCGATGGCCATGACGAGCGCGGCAATCGAGCCAATGAACGGCCATGGGCTGGGCGGAATGATGTGATAGTCGTGATCGGTTGCGTGACCGCTGGCCATCGATGATCTCCTGAAATGCGATGCGTCCAAGACGATGGACGCGTCCCCCTAATTGTTGGTCAACGCCTCCGGCGTTGCGGTATCGATTGCCGCCGTCACGGCCTCTTCGGGCGCGTCGGTGGCGAACATGGTGTAGCTTAACGTGATAGCGTCGATACGCTCATTGTCCGGATCGTCCAGAATCTCCGGATCGACGAAGAACACGACGCCCATGTCGATTCCCTGTCCGGGCTCCAGATGCTGCATTTCAAAACAAAAGCAATGCATCTTGTGGAAGTAGATACCGGCTTGCGGTGGTGACACGTTGAACGTGGCTGTCCCATAGGTATCGCGCTGGGTCAGATTCTGTGCGCGATAGGCGATCTCGGTGACCTGACCGATGGGTATCTCGACCTCGTTGACGAGCGGGTCCAGATCCCAGCCAAGGCCTGAGGCGACATTGCCATCAAATCGCACTTTGATCGTGCGGTCCGACACAGCATCCGGCGCAACCTCGGCAACCTGCGTTGTGCCGCCAAAGCCTGTGACCCGGCAGAAAAGCTCGTACAGCGGCACAGCTGCGTAAGCGACGCCGACCATACAACCGACAAAGACGCTCAGCGCCATTGCGGTCTTGACCGGGCGTGACAAGGTCCGTTCCGTCATTGCGCTCTTTTCCATCAAAGCGGCCTCTGCAGAATACCAGGACCTTGAATCAGGCTGACAAAGTAAAACAAAACAACAACGGCTCCGAGGCCCAACGCCAGCGCGATGGATCGAGACCGTCTCTGCTTTTCATAGAAAGCCCGATCCTCGGCTTTCATCGGCACATCTTCGGTGCTGGTGGGAACAGGGCGCGGAGTCTCGGGACGCGTGCGGGCCATGGTCAGCTCCCAGCCGCGAAGGTGAGTGCCTGCGGCATGGCAACCGCTAAACCTGTGACGCGTTCAACGATGTCCTCGCCCATCATCACGGCAAACAGCACGAACAGGTACAGGATGGAAAAACCGAACAACTTGCCAGCGGCTTTGTTGCGATCTGCAATACCGTCCGCTTTCTGCAAGCGCAAAGCATGCTGGATGAAACCGATACCCCCGGTAATGGAGACCAGTGCATAGAGTACGCCGGCATAGCCGAAGAAAGCAGGCAGGGCAGCCAGAGGCGCAAGAACCACAGCATAGAGCAGGATCTGCGCGCGCGTCGCCCGGTCACCGGCCACATTGGGCAGCATCGGCACGCCAGCGCGGCCATAGTCCTCTTCCTTAAGGATCGCCAGAGCCCAGAAGTGCGGCGGCGTCCACATGAAGATGATCAGGACCATAAGGACCGGCTCCAGCGTCAGCGAGCCGGTCACGGCCAACCAGCCGATCGCCGGTGGGAAGGCCCCTGCCAGACCGCCGATCACGATGTTCTGAGGTGTCGAGCGCTTGAGCCACATCGTGTAGATCACGGCGTAGAAGATGATGGTGAAGGCAAGCAGCGCCGACGCCTGCCAGTTGACCAGAAGACCAAGCACCCCGACCGAAAAGACCGAGAGCAACACGCCGAAGGCCAGCGCTTCACGTGGTGTCACGGCACCAGAGGGGATCGGGCGCAATGCCGTCCGGCCCATCACGGCGTCGATGTCGGCGTCGTACCACATGTTGAGCGCGCCGGACGCGCCAGCGCCCACGGCAATGCAAAGGATGGCAGTCAGCGCCATGAAGGGATGAAGAGAGCCGGGTGCGGCAACCAGGCCTGCAAGCGCCGTGAACACCACCAGAGACATCACCCGCGGCTTGAGCAAGTTGATGTAGTCGCGTGCGGACGCCGTCGACAGCCCGGCTTCGCGCAAAGCGAGGCTTGGGTTGGCAACATCGGACGTAGCGTCGGTCAGGCTCATGATCGGCTTCTCTTTGTAAGATCAGCGCGGCAGGAAAACCTGCCGCGCTTTTCGAATGCGTGGGTCTGGAGACCTTAATGCTTGTCGAAGCTGACCCGCGGCAGCTTTTCAAACTGGTGGAACGGCGGCGGGGAGGACAAGGTCCATTCCAGCGTCGTCGCGCCCTCGCCCCACGGATTATCGCCCGCGCGGCGCTTGGCTGCAAAAGCATGCGCCACACCAATCAGGAAGATCAGCACACCGATAGCAGAGATGTACGAGCCGATGGACGAGACGTAGTTCCAGCCGGCATAGGCGTCCGGATAGTCGGCATAGCGGCGTGGCATGCCGTTCAGACCCAGGAAGTGCTGCGGGAAGAACAACAGGTTCACACCGATGAACGTAACCCAGAAGTGCAGCTTACCGAGGAATTCGGAATACATGTAGCCGAACATTTTCGGGAACCAATAGTACCATGCTGCGAAGATACCGAACACGGCGCCCAGCGACAGCACATAGTGGAAGTGCGCCACCACATAGTAGGTGTCATGGAAAGCACGGTCGAGACCCGCATTGGCCAGCTGCACCCCGGTCACACCACCGACGGTGAACAGAAAGATGAAACCCAAAGACCAGATCATCGGCGTCGTAAAGCGGATCGACCCGCCCCACATGGTCGCGATCCAGGAAAAGATCTTCACGCCTGTCGGCACCGCGATCACCATGGTCGCGAACACGAAATAGGCCTGCGTTTCGACCGACAGACCGACCGTATACATGTGGTGTGCCCAGACGATGAAGCCGACTACACCGATGGCCACCATGGCATAAGCCATGCCGAGATAGCCGAAGATCGGCTTCTTGGAGAATGTCGAGATGATGTGGCTGACAATTCCGAAAGCCGGAAGGATCATGATGTACACTTCCGGGTGACCGAAGAACCAGAACAGATGCTGGAAAAGGATCGGATCACCACCGCCGGCCGGATCGAAGAACGTCGTGCCGAAGTTGCGGTCCGTCAGCAACATGGTGATGGCACCGGCCAGCACGGGAAGCGCCAGAAGGAGCAGAAAGCCGGTCACCAGGATGGCCCAGGCAAACAGCGGCATCTTGTGCAGCGTCATACCTGGGGCGCGCATGTTGAAGATGGTCGTGATGAAGTTGATCGCGCCAAGAATCGACGACGCGCCGGCGATATGCAGCGACAGAATCGCAAAGTCGACCGCCGGCCCGGGATGACCGGAGGTTGAAAGCGGCGGATAGATCGTCCAGCCGCCGCCAACGCCATTGCCACCCGGAGGGCCTTCGACGAACATGGAGATCACCAGAAGGATCAGCGCCGGCGGCAGGAGCCAGAACGAAATGTTGTTCATGCGCGGGAAGGCCATATCTGGTGCACCGATCATGATCGGCACCATGTAGTTGGCGAATCCGCCGATGAGCGCCGGCATGACGACAAAGAACACCATGATCAGACCGTGACCGGTCACGAACACGTTGTAGGCGTGGCCGTCGGCAAAAATCTGCATGCCAGGTTCTTGCAGTTCCATGCGGATACCGATGGAAAGTACCCCGCCGATGATACCGGCGATGATCGAGAAGATCAGGTAGAGGACACCAATGTCCTTGTGGTTTGTCGAGTAGAACCAGCGTGTCCAAAAACCGGGGACATCGTCATGCGCCGTCGCGTCTGCGTAGCTCGCCATGTTGCCTCAAATCCTCATGTCAGTATCTGGATCGACCGCTTGGATCAGCGATCAAAAGAATCAGTTTTGCGCAAGTTCATTGGCCGTTTCGCCGTCGCGGATCATCTGCGCCAGCATCTCATTGGCAGCGCCGAGATCATCGGCGGCAACGGATGCCCAGGCATCGAACTGGTCCTGGCTGACCACACGGATGGCAATCGGCATGAAAGCATGGTCGGTGCCGCACAGTTCCGAGCACTGTCCGTAGTAGACGCCTTCGCGCTCGGCGCGGAACCATGTTTCATTGATACGTCCCGGCACGGCATCCATCTTCACGCCGAAGGCCGGCATGGCGAACGCATGCAACACGTCACCCGCCGTCACCAGCAGGCGGATCGTGGTGTTGACCGGCACGACCATATCATTGTCGACAGCCAGCAGACGCGGGAAGTCTTCTTCCGACCCACCGGTGGCTTCCATCCGCTCCAGACGCTCATCGTCCTGAAGCATGATGGCCAGGAAGTCGATGTCGTCATGATCGGGATATTCGTAGCCCCAGTACCATTGGTAGCCGGTCGCCTTGATCGTCATATCCGCGGGCGGCACAACAGCCTCTTCGTAAAGGAGGCGGAAGGACGGCACGGCGATCACAACCAGAATGATGATCGGGACGACTGTCCAGACCACTTCGAGCATCGCGTGATGGGTCGTCTTGGATGGCGTCTTGTTGTTCTTTTCGGAAAACCGCCAGCAGACATAGACCATCAGGACCAGCACAAAAATCACAATCGCCGTGATAATGATCAAAGTGAAGGTCTCAAACCAGTGTATATGTTCCATCACCTCGGTTGCAGCTTCCTGGAGGCCGAGGGCCCAAGGTGTCGGCTGCGCGGCGAGCGTCGGGCTGGCAAACGCTGTCAGTGCGGCGAGCAGCACTGCGAATGATGCGGCGATGCGGTTTGCTATCGTCATGCTTGTCTTGGTCTCCGAGCGATCAGGGCCATGTGCGGGTGGAAGATTGTGTCCGGCTTCCTGGAACCATCGGCTTGACCGATGGGCGTGGGCGCACATCTGCCCTCCTCCTAATCGTAGCTCTACCTATCTGACTGACCTTCTTATGGGAAGAGCGCAGCGCCGCCAGAAATGCGTCATATTAGCACCGCATATCTCATTCCTTTGTCGCATGGCGTTCCATCTCCTGCCCGGACCTGCGATTCCTGTACCGTGAAGCTGGCGTGCTCCAGGCGCTCAGACCCCGTTCAACGCCGCATCTCGCCACACCGGTGCCTGATTGCTAGAGTTTGCCGATAGCTGACGCGAATCACCTCAATTGTCTGCCGCCCGTTCTTTCATGGTCTTCTTGTTGCGCCTTTTTTCCTTCCTTTTCCTTTGCGCGGTTCTTTTCGTGCCATCGGCACCAACGGCAGCTCAGCCGGTGGTACGTGAAAGCTTTCAAGCTTGGCAGATTCAATGTGAAACACCACCCGGCGCGCCGAACGAACTGTGCGCTTTGGTGCAAAATGTAGCGGCGGTTGACAGGCCGAACGTGGAACTGCGGGTCACCATCGTTAAGACACTGGATGGTGGAGCCCATATCCTGCGGGTTGCCGTGCCGCTCGGTGTCCTACTCGATGGTGGTCTGGGGCTAAGGGTCGACGATACAGACATTGGAACGGCTGATTTCGCACGCTGTCTGCCGTCGGGGTGTTATGTGGAAATGATCATGGACGAAGCGCTGGTCGCCACACTCTCGTCAGGACAGACGGCCTGGTTCGTCATCTTCCAGACACCGGACGAAGGCATCGGTATTCCCATCGACCTGCCCGGCTTTGCAGCCGGTTTTGCTGCGCTCGACTAAATCTTGGGCATTTCTGCGGTTGACGCAGGTGGGATCGCGGTCCACTTCGCCCTGATGAATGCCGATCAGACCACACTCAACGCCGCCACCCCTCTGGAAGCCGCCGGGTATGGCGCCCATCCTCTGGTTCTCGTTCTCATCCTGCTTGCCGCTGCGATCATCGCGGTGCCGATTTTCCAGCGCTTCAAGCTTGGTGCTGTTCTCGGATATCTCGTTGCCGGGCTCATCATCGGGCCTGCAACCGGACTGGTGTCCGATATTGAGTCCGTAGCCACGGTCGCCGAGTTCGGCGTGGTTTTGTTTCTCTTCATCATCGGCCTGGAACTTAAACCGACGACCTTGTGGTCTCTGCGAAGCTCCATCTTCGGGCTCGGCGGAGGCCAGATGCTCGGTGCAACGCTATTGCTGTCCGGCGCCGCGATGGGACTTGGATTCTCTTTCTCCCAAGCCCTGATCATCGGTTGGGCGCTGGCGCTCTCCTCAACGGCCATAGCGCTCGCGATCCTCGACGAAAAGCACGAACGTGAAACGGTCCATGGCAAGTCAAGTTTTGGCATTCTTCTGTTTCAGGACCTCACCGTCGTGCCGCTTCTGGCGCTTGCATCGCTGCTGGCACCACGTGGCGATGGGGGGATGGGTCTTACCGAGGCCGGCATTGCTCTGGGTGCGGTCGCGGCTTTGGTTCTGATCGGCCGTTTTGCCTTGAACCCGCTTTTTCACGTTCTGGCCCGCACCGGCGTGCGTGAGGTGATGACCGCGGGAGCCTTGATGATCGTGCTCGGCGCAGCCTTTGCGATGGAGCAGGCTAACCTCTCCACAGCACTCGGTGCGTTGATCGCGGGAGTCATGCTGTCAGAGTCGGATTTCCGGCATCAGCTGGAAGCGGATATCGAGCCGTTTCGCGGGCTGTTGATGGGTCTGTTTTTCCTCGCTGTCGGCCTGTCGATCGACCTCGGTGTTCTAGCCGATCAGTTCCCCATCATCATCGCTATCACGCTCGTCGGGCTGGCAGCCAAACTGGCCGCCACC